>CAYWXF010000005.1:0-55905 GCA_964462025.1 uncultured Pseudomonas sp.
AGGCCTTTAAAGCGCTGCACGTTCACTTTACCTTTGCGTTTTTCAGCCTCAATGCGATCCAGGATGCCCTGCTTCTCATCTTCATCAAGCGCATAAAAAACCTCCTTGCCGACATCCACCCGATACAACGGTGGCATTGCGACATACACGTGGCCATGATCGACCAGGGTACGGAAATGCTTCATAAAGAGCGCGCATAGCAGGGTGGCAATGTGCAAACCGTCTGAGTCCGCATCCGCCAGGATACAAATTTTTCCGTAGCGCAGTTTCTCAAGGTCTCCGGAGTTTGGATCCACGCCCAGCGCCACCGAAATATCATGAATTTCCTGAGAACCAAGGATCTGGTCTGACTCGACTTCCCAGGTATTCAGAATCTTACCGCGCAAGGGCATTACCGCCTGGAAATCACGGTCGCGCGCTTGTTTGGCTGAACCACCCGCAGAATCCCCTTCGACCAGAAAGAGTTCGCTGCGACTGGTGTCCTGGGTAGCACAATCGGTTAATTTGCCTGGCAACGGCGGGCCCTGGGTGACTTTCTTGCGCACCACTTTTTTGCTGGCGCGCATGCGTCGCTGAGCGTTATTAATACATAAATCAGCCAACAATTCGGCTTGTTCGGTATGCTCATTCAGCCATAAGCTGAACGCGTCTTTTACCACGCCGGAAACAAAAGCGGCACACTGGCGCGACGATAAGCGTTCTTTGGTTTGCCCGGCAAACTGCGGGTCCTGCATTTTGACCGACAGGATGTAGCTGCAGCGTTCCCAGATATCTTCGGGTGTCAGCCTGACGCCGCGCGGCAATAAATTACGGAAGTCACAGAAGTCTCGCATGGCTTCCAGCAGGCCCTGCCGCAGACCGTTAACATGGGTACCGCCCTGTGGCGTCGGGATCAGGTTCACATAACCTTCCATAACGCCCTCGCCGCCTTCCGGCAGCCAGGTCACGGCCCACTCAACGGCTTCTTCGTTACTACTGAACGCACCGGTAAACGGCTCTTCCGGCAAGGTTGGCAAGTCCTGAACCGACTCCACCAGATAGTCCCGCAGGCCATCTTCGTAGTACCAGGTTTGTTCAGTTTCATCTACCAGGTTGCGGAAGGTGATCTTAAGCCCCGGACATAGCACGGCTTTAGCCCGCAGCAAGTGGCTCATTTTAAGGGCCGAGAAGCGCGGCGAGTCGAAATACTTGGGATCAGGCCAGAAATGCAGCGTGGTACCGGTATTGCGCTTACCGACAGTGCCTGTCACAGTCAGCTCACTGACTTTATCACCATTTTCAAAGGCCATTTCATAGACCTGGCCATCACGTTTTACGGTTACTTCGACGCGGGTCGACAAGGCGTTAACCACCGAGATACCAACCCCATGCAAACCGCCTGAAAACTGGTAGTTTTTATTGGAGAACTTGCCGCCGGCATGGAGCTTGGTCATGATCAACTCAACCCCGGGCACGCCTTCTTCCGGGTGCACATCCACCGGCATCCCGCGGCCGTCATCCTGAACCTCCATCGACTGGTCCGGATGAAGAATGACAATCATCTCACGGGCATGACCCGCCAGCGCTTCGTCCACACTGTTATCGATGACTTCCTGGCCAAGATGGTTCGGGCGTGAGGTATCTGTATACATGCCGGGTCGACGGCGAACCGGCTCGAGGCCGTTGAGGACCTCTATCGAATCTGCTTTGTAGTCTGACATGCGCTCTTCTTATACTATTTGTTGGCACCGGAAATGATGCCCATATACTGTTACAGGACGTTGAGAAACTCAAGCGCCGGCGGGAGGTATCGTGCAAATCCGGTAAAGCTGTGATCGCCGCCCTGCTCAATAATCATGCGTTGCTTGCGGTAATAGTCCCGGGCCGCCCGATAATCCAGCTGCGCATCGCCGTTTTGCAACAGCACCAGCAGCTCAGATTCAGGATCAAGCTGACGCTCAGCGGCAGTTAAAACCTGCTTGTCGCTGTTGCCCAACTGATAGCGCTCACCGGTATAGGGATGTTCCCGCAGGGGCATCTCATCAGCCAGCCACTGCGCTGGTTGCACCGCCGGATTGATTAAAACCCCACGGACTGATTTACCCGAGGCGCGCAACTGGCTGACCGCGTAATGGGTCCAGAAGCCGCCCAGCGAACTTCCCATCACCGCTGTTGGCGGACGCCGCCGCAGCAAGTCATCAATATAGTCGCGGGTTGCCGCCATACTGGCCGGTAATTGATCAGCAATAAGCTCGGGCGCGTCAGTCTGATTGCTTAAGAATTTCTTCAGTTCGATAATTTTGGGTGAAGCCGGCGAGCTTTCGAAACCGTGCAGGTACAACAGCACTGATTAATTCTCCTGCGCCATTCCGGAGCGACTAAGAAGTTGTAGCCACTCCTGCAAAAAATAATTGACCTGATGTTTTTCGTCGGCCTGATGCATGGCGCGATTTGGCTGCGGATAAAATGGCCGCAACCGGGCAATTCCCTGACTGCGAATGACCTCGGCCAACTGGGCGTCATGATACAGCCGCACATCCATCTGGGCTTCGCGCAGGCCGGGCAACTGCTGGCTGAGTGCCTGCTGCTGAATACGGATTTCGGTGGTATACGGGGCTGCATCAGTCACTTCCAGGCTAAAGCGTAAATTACGCCCGGCCCTGACCACCCGGGATTCCTGCTCGGGTATACCACTAACCAGTTTTTCCAGCGCAGCATAGTTTACCGCCGCCAGGCGTTGCAGCGCGGCAAGATCAAACTGATAACGACGAGTGCGGACATCTGTAGTCATGGATGTATTAAATGTTGCCGGTGTAATTGCAGCCATTGTAACGCAATCACACTGGCTGCGTTGTTAATTTTACCCTGTTCTAACAGCTCGATGACCTGAGTACGGGGCATTACGTGTACCAGAATATCTTCATTTTCAGCGGCTAAACCGCCCTGCCGGGATGCTTTACTGCTGTCGACCAGCGCAATATAGACGGAAATCTTCTCGGTACAGCCACCGGGCGTCGATAAATAGGTCATCGCGTAGTGCAACTGCTCCGTGGTTAAGCCTGCCTCTTCAGCGAGTTCACGGTGCGCCACCTGCTCTGCGGGTTCGTCATCGTGATCAATCATGCCGGCGACAAATTCCAGTAACCAGGGACTGTCATCCAGATCCAGCGCACCGATGCGAAATTGTTCCAGCACCACGATAGTATCCCGTTGCGGATCATAAGGCAGTACCACCACAGCGTGACCACGATCCATAACTTCCCGTTCAAATTCCGGCGACCAGCCGCCACCAAACAGGCGATGTCGTAACTGATATACGAAAATGCTCAGAAAGCCTTCACGCACTGATTTTCGCTTAATTATATCAACATCTTTGCGATTAAATTTTTGCACAGTAAACCTTTTAAAGTTGTTTGACGTCTTAACTACTCGATTCAGCTTATCGTGGTTTAATGCCGATTGAAAAAATAGCCGAAAACGTCACATAATTCGTTACACTTGAACTCAGACTGTTGCAACTTCCTGACAGAATTCCGGCGTATTAAAGAGTAAGCTGGTATGCATTCAACAGTGTATGTAAAATAAATGCCATTAACCTAAAGCAGTCTGCTGCTTTCAGATAATTCAGGACATCCCATAACATGAAAAAGTTCGTACTGACCACTCTCATTGGCTTAACTCTTTCAGCAGGCCATAGCGCCGCTTACGCGGACAACTTAGAGCAGGTATTTCAGCTTGCCCTGCAAAATGATCCTACCTTACAACGGGTAGATGCGGAACGCCGCGCTGCACAGGAAGGGGTTGATGTTGCCCGCGCAGACTGGTGGCCGCAAGTAGGATTCGAGGCTGGCTACAGCCGTTCTACCGCAGAGCGTGCACAATTCGACAGCACCGGTTTCTTCACCCTTGATTCTGAAAGCCGCGGCTGGAATGCCGGCGTGAGCCTCAGCCAGAGCCTGTTCAACATGAGCGTGTGGGAGCAAACTCAGATTTCGGAGAAGCAGGCTTATCAGGCCGAAGTGACCTATCGCAATACCCGTCAGGAACTCATGTTGCGGGTAGTTAACGCCTATTTCACCGTGCTTGAACGCCAGGACGACCTGGAGTTTGTCAGATCCGAGAAAAAAGCTATCGAACGTCAGCTGGAACAAACGAAACAACGTTTTTCTGTGGGGCTGACCGCCATCACTGACGTTCATGAAGCCCAGGCTCAGTTCGATAATGCCGTTGCCCGGGAAATTCAGGCAGAAAACGCGGTGGCGATTGCCCGTGAAGGCCTGCGTGAAATCACTGGCCGTTATCATGAGCGGCTGGCAAAGCTGGATACCACCGAGTTTGACCCGGACCTCCCGGCACCGTCTGATGCCCAAAGCTGGGTGAAAATAGCCGAAGATAAGAACTTGTCGCTGATCGTACAACGCGTAGCGGTAGAAGTAGCAGAGCAACGGATTGAGCTGGCCCAGAGTGGTCACTATCCGACCGTATCACTGAGCGGTAGCTACTCAACCAACGATACAACCACGGAAACTCAGGGTAACACCATTGATATGCCGCGGATGGACTCCCGCTCAATTGGTCTGAATCTGCAGGTTCCTATTTTTACCGGCTTCCGTACTTCTGCCCAGGCCGACCAGGCGCGTGAAAATTACGTAGCCAGCAGCCAACAGCTGGAGTTTGTTCGTCGTAACGTTGAACGCGAAGTACGAACTGCCTACTATGATGTGGAAGCATCATTAGCCAGTATTCGTGCACTTAAACAGGCTGTGGTATCAGCTGAAAGCGCATTAAAAGCGACGCAAACAGGCTTTGAAGTTGGTACCCGGACCATCGTCGATGTACTGAACAGTACTCAGAACCTGTTTAACGCCCGCCGCAATTTATCGACCGCCCGTTATGGCTATATCCGTCAGTATCTGACGCTACAGCAGGCGTCTGGTCAGATCACCGAGCAGGATTTATCAGCTATCAACTCCAGCCTGGCATATGAAAGTAATTGAAACCCCTGAATTCCAGGCCAGGTTCTTACTGCCGAAATACTGGCTGACCTGGCTTGGAGTTGGGATTCTTTACCTCATATCCTGGTTGCCCTATCGCTTACAATTGGCGATGGGGCGTGGCCTGGGTCGCCTGTTTTATAATTTTGTTCCCAAACGTGCCAATATCGCGCGGCGCAATATCGAACTCTGCTTTCCAGAGAAATCTGCCGATGAAATTGAAGAGTTGGTGCGGCGGAACATGGAGAATACCGGTATCGCGTTTTTCGAAACGGGTATGGCCTGGTGGTGGCCCAACTGGCGTATTCGCCGCAAACTACATGTGCATGGCGCCGAGCACCTGAAAGCTCCCCTGGCCGAAGGGAAAGGCGTACTGATGCTATTATTCCACTTTCTCAGCCTTGAAGTGCACGCGCGCCTGCACGGATTCGTAAAGCCCGCGGTCGGACTATACCGTCCGCATAATAACGCGGTTATGGAGTTTCTCCAGACCCGGGGGCGTGGCCGTTCGAACAAGTATATGATCCCCAGAACCGACGTGCGCAGCATGCTGCAGGCACTTAATCAGGGTGAAATCGCCGGTTATCTGCCAGATCAGGATTACGGCCGCAAGCGAACCGTATTTGTGCCTTTCTTTGAAGTAGCCGAAACCAGCACCACTACCGGGACCACGCTGTTCGCCGGAAATGCCAACTGCGCCGTATTGCCCTCAACCTGTTTCCGCCGCGCCGACGGCAGCGGTTACGATTTAAGCTTTTATCCGCAGTTTGAGAATTTCCCGACTGGCGATGAGCTGGCTGACGCTGCCCGTGTGAATAAAATGGTCGAATTCGCGGTACAGCAGGCGCCAGAACAATATCTCTGGGTGCACCGCCGGTTTAAGACCCGTCCGAATCCCGGGGATCCTGATTTATATCAAGGTTGAAGCAATGCTGCCAGGCGTTGATGACAGCCTGCCGCGCCTGGCTTAAATCCTGCCGGGTTACCGGCCCTTTTTTGTCCAGCGCCAGCTGATGAAGCACCCGGCGCTCTTCAATATAGGCGCTGATAAGCCCGCGAACCTGTTCGTCACTGAGTAGTCCGTGGTTACCAGCCGCTTCCAGAATCCGGATGTTATCGGTATAACGGGTAAGCTCCGGATAGTCACTACTGTACGCAAGCACCAGATACTGAACTAAAAATTCAATATCCGTAATTCCGCCTGTGCCCTGTTTGGTATCGAATTCCCGCTCACGAACCGCGCTATGCAAATGCTCTCTCATTTTGGCGCGCATAGTGACCACCTGTTGCTGCAATTCCTTCTGGTCACGGGCCCGTTGCAGGTGTTGCTGACGCAGTGCGACTAGTTGCTGCTGCAGGTTTTTATTCCCATAAACGGGTCTGGCCCTTACCAGTGCCTGTAACTCCCAGGTCCAGGCGTCTTCTTTCAGATACTGATCGAAGGTATTGACCTGCGTAACCAATAATCCGGACTTGCCTGAGGGCCGCAGCCGCATATCCACCTCGTACAACACGCCAATCATAGTGCGGGTGGTAAATATGTGCAGAATGCGCTGGGCCAGGCGCAGGTAGAACTGCTGAATTTCAATCGGTTTCTGACCGTCCGTTTCGCCCTGATAAGACGTATCAGTCAGAAATACCAGATCAAGATCAGAGCCATAGCCAAGCTCCAGCCCGCCCAGCTTCCCATATGCCAGTACCGCAAGACCATTATCATCCGCCGAACAACCAGGTGGTACGCCATGCTTCTCTGCCAGCTGGAACCATGCCAGCCGCACCACATGCCCGATCATGGCTTCCGCCAGATAGCTTAAATGGTCACTGACTTTCATCAGCGGTAAGGCTCCGCTGATATCCGCAGCGGCCACTTTTAACTGCAATGCCTGGCGTGCCTGGCGCAAGGCGTTCATCTGCGCTTCCAGGTCAACTTCCTGCTCCGGAATCCGCAACAGATACTCTTCCAGCAACCGCGGATATTCAGCAAAATCCGGCAACTGATACAAATGCGCCGGATCAATCAGTTCATCAAGCAATAACGGATAGTTGGCGAGCTGGTCAGTCAGCCATGAACTCGCCCGACACAGCTTCAGCAGCTGCTCGCGGGCTCCCTGGTTTTCGACCAGAAGCTCGACATAAGCCGTCCGGCTCATGATTTTCCGCAATACGTTAAGTACCCGTTCAAGGACAAATTCAGCATCTTCAAACTGTATAATCCGGCCCAGCAACAGCGGAACCAGACGTGCCATCGCTTTGCGGCCGCGTGGGCCACTGCCGCGTTTGCGGACTTCCTGGCGTAACTGATTGACCTGCTGCCAGATCATATGGGCGGTGTTTTTTCCGACCCCGGTGTCCTGCAGCACACTCATCGCGGTCTCATCTTCGACCATATCCTGCCACAGCAATTGCAGAGGACCTGCCTCTTCATCGTCTTGTTCAGGGTCACCGATCACCGCCTTAAAGTGGCCATGGACTTTGCTCATGCTGACAGCGATATCTGCGGTAATCTGCTCCCATGGCTGATCAAGTATCCTGCTAATCCGTTGCTGGGTTTCATTGTCGTCCGGTAGCGTCTGGGTTTGCTCGTCGTTAATTTGCTGCAATACATGCTCAACCTTACGCAAATGCTCATAACAACTGAGCAGTTCGGTCACCGCCTCTGGTGCCAGCAGATTGAGTTCTTTGATAGCGGCATAGGCTTTATATAAAGACTGGGTTTGTAATTGCCGCTCCTGGCCGCCGCGAATCAACTGGAAAGCCTGGGCAATGAATTCAATTTCGCGGATACCACCCGGCCCCAGCTTGATATTATTACGAACACCCTGACGCCGGGTTTCCTGGGTGATCAGGCTTTTCATCTTGCGCAATGCATCAATTGCCGAGAAATCAATATAGCGCCGGTAGACAAAGGGGCGTAACAGGCTCCTGAGCTCTTCCTGCCAGGCAGCGTCAGCGCCAATCATGCGGGCCTTGACCATGGCATAGCGCTCCCAGTCCCGGCCCTGCTCCTGATAGTAATACTCGAGCGCGGACATGCTGGCCACCAGCGGACCTGACTGCCCGAACGGACGCAACCGTAGATCAACCCGGAACACCCGGCCGTCACCGGTTGGCGCATCTAACAGGCCCACCAGCGCCTGACCCAGCCGGGTGAAAAACACACCATTTTCAATTGGTTTACGGGAATGATCGGTCTCGCCCTGCTCCGGGTAGCAAAATATAAGATCAATGTCCGAAGAAAAGTTCAGTTCGCCCCCACCGAGTTTACCCATGCCAATCACCAGCAGTTGCTGGGCCTGGCCCTCAGCATCCCGGGGGGTGCCATGGCGACTGGTAAAGCGGGGATATAACCAGGCTAATGCGGCGCTGATAAAAGCGTCTGCAACTGCCGTCAGATGGGCCAGCATCTGCTGCATCGATAACTGACCAAGCAAATCGGCAGCAGCCAGTGCCGCAAACCAGGCATTACGCTGCAGTCTCAGTTCTTGCTGGGCGCGATTATCGTCGTCTACGCTGGCCAGCCGATCATCAATAAGCTGTCGGTAGTCGGTGGGATCACACAAGCAAACGGTGCCATCATCCGCCGTCTGAATCGCGTCAGGTTGCTGTTCCAGCACCCGTTCAATAAAGGGGCTGACTTCGATCAGAAAAGCTCGTTGCTGGTCATTTAACATGGCTTAAATAACCCAGTAGGGTTCTTGCTTAAGTGCCGAACGCCGGGAATGTTCCAGCGCATACAGCAAGGACTCAAGCTGAACCTCCTGCCAGTTCAGTAAGCGTTCGGTGTTGACATCATCGGTGTCTTTAATGGCTTCACGCAACAGTTTTAGCGCCATGATTTCACGAATGCCGCGCACCATATCTAACCAGGGCGCGCGAAACCGCTGCCGGTCTTCTTCATCGAACAGGTAACCGACACAATACCCCAGTTGTAGCGAACCAAGTAATAACGGCAACTGTTTAAGGTAGTGTTCCGGACGTAGTTCGCGCTCGCGGGTAAATGCCTCCGCAACCTGTTGCCAGTCTTCGCGCAGGCGCTGCGAAGCCCAGGCCCGCAGCGGCACCTGCATAAGCTCTTCGTGGCGCGGTTGGCGGTTACAGAGTTCACCCAGTTCCAGCAACGTCAGCTGGTAATCGTCACGCTTAACCAGATTAAGCACCAGTTCCATCTGTACCGCATGTTCCTGCTGCTCCATGATATGTTCGTGCAGCTTTGGTTGCTGCTTCAACGCACGATGGTAGGCGCCGTCTTCAGCGGTCAGCTCAGCCAGCCCGTCATAGCGGCTTAACCAGCCTAAGTGGCCAAGCATCTGCTCGAGGCGGACAATATGATCACTGACCTCAACCTCCAGCATCATCAACTGCTGCAATACCACCCGCGCCAGGCGGATACCATCGGTAATGCCCGCCACCGCTCGCACTGTCGGCTGTTCCAGTAGGCAGGCATCGTTATGCTGCCAGTACTGCACCGCATAGGTCAGCGCACGGTAAAGACCTGTGCCAACGTCATCCTGAACCTGCTGGGGCACAAAATCGGCCTGGGTTGATGGCTCGAGCGTGCTCTTATTCGCCAGCAGATACCCCCTGGCAGCTTTGCTCAGGCTACCGACCCTTGCCTCAACCCGGGTAATAAAACGGCGCGCCATTTTGTATAGTTCGGCGAGATCGCCGCCTTGCAGCTCAAGTTCGATTTCACACAAAGAACGTTGATTCGCGTCGGCGATGATAATACCTTCATCAAAAACCAGTTCGATCACGCCATCACCGCTTGGCAGGCGCCAGCGCTGGCGGGTAAAGTTGGTCCGGAAAATCTCGTCCAGCTCACGCTGAATATCGAATAGCGGAAAATCATCAGGCCAGATATCTTCATCAAACAAGGTCAGATCTGGCTTGTCACTGGTGGTGGCGGCATTGTATTCAGGCCGTTGATGCATGCCCCCGGTCACCTCGCCGGCAAGTTTAACGGTTTGCTCCCGCTCATCACCGCACTGCCGGATGCGCAACCCCATGTCATATCCCCGCAGCCGCAGGTCCGGTGTGTCAAAGTACCGGTTGGTCAGTTGCAGTTCGGCGGGCTGCTGCTCGCCGGCCAGTTGCTGACACAAACGCAAAGCAGCCTCGCGCCGGGCAGGTTCAATATAAAGTTTCAGTTCCGTTTCCTGACTCACAGAAGCTCTCGTTAGCTAAGGTTTTAATTAACAATACGGTACTCGTACCGGTTAAGCCGGTCAACCTAAATGCCCCCTGAATAGCGGCTGAATGCCCTCAGGATCAGGTGCATGACATGGATAAAAATATTATGTTCTGATAGGCTTTACGTGCGCAGAAAAAGGCCTATACTTGCGCGCAAAATCCGTCCAGCCACGCTTTTGGCTGAGTGCTACAGGAGACGCTATGTTCAAAGCAAGTGAAGTACTTGCGGCTCAATACTCTGATGCTGACCTCGGTCGACTTCAGCAAGCCATTACCGACAATTATCTTGTTGATGAAAATGCCTACGTAAAAGAGCTGATGGAGCTCGTTCCGAGCGATGATGAAAGCCTGGATAAGGTAACGAAACGCACCTCCGAACTGGTTAGGACCGTTCGTGAACGCGCCGATGGCGGTGGTGTCGACGCCTTCTTACAGGAATACAGCCTGGATACCAAAGAAGGCATTATCCTGATGTGTCTGGCCGAAGCCCTGCTGCGGATCCCCGATGCAGCTACCGCCGACGCGCTGATCCAGGATCGCCTCTCAGGCGGTGACTGGCACAAGCATATGGGACAAAGCGCGTCCTGGCTGGTCAATTCCGGTTCCTGGTCACTGGCTTTAACGAATACCGTCATTAACCCTACCGGCCAACCTATGGAAACGCCTCGAGGCGTATTCCGCCGCCTGATCCGGCGCCTGGGTATGCCGGTTGTGCGTACCGCAACCTACGCTGCCATGCGCATCATGGGTAAGCAGTTTGTACTGGGTCGTACCATTGAAGAAGCGCTGAAAAACAGCCGGGATAATCGCACCAAAGGCTATACCCATGCCTATGACATGCTTGGCGAAGCGGCCTTAACTGCCGCCGACGCCCGTCGCTATCATGCCGATTACGTGAACTCAATTAAAGTTGTAGCTAAAGAAAACTTTAACAACCCGAAAGCACCGCGGCCGACCATTTCAATCAAGCTCTCGGCGCTGCACCCACGCTATGAGATGGCCAACCGTGATCGCGTATTAATCGAATTGGCACAAAGCCTGAGCGACCTGGTCAAGCTGGCTAAAGAAGCTGATGTTGGCGTGACCATAGATGCCGAAGAAGCGGATCGTCACGAACTCTCGCTGGAGCTGTTCGAGAAGGTTTACCGCAGTGGTGTCTGTAAAGACTGGCCACGCTTTGGCCTGGTGGTGCAGGCTTATTCTAAGCGCGCCCTGCCCACTTTATGCTGGCTGACCGCACTGGCCCGCGAAGGCGGCGACGAAATACCTGTACGGCTGGTTAAAGGCGCCTACTGGGATACCGAGATCAAACTGTCACAAATGAACGGTCTGACGGCTTATCCGGTATTTACCCGTAAAGCCAATACCGACGTCTCTTATCTCGCCTGTGCGCATTATCTCTTAAGCGACGCTGCCGACGGCGCGTTGTATCCGCAGTTTGCTACCCATAACGCGCAAAGCGTTATGGCGATACGGCACCTGAATGAAAAGTATAAGCGCCGGATTGAATTCCAGCGCCTGCACGGAATGGGTGCGGACCTTTACGACACCCTGCTGGAAGAAGATCCAGACACCACAGTGCGGATTTATGCTCCGGTCGGTGCCCACAAGGATTTATTACCCTATCTGGTCCGGCGTCTGCTGGAAAATGGCGCCAATACCTCCTTTGTGCATAAGCTGCTGGACCCAACGGTACCCGTTGACCAGCTCAGCAAGCATCCGGTACATACGCTGGCGCAGTTCGACACTTACGCTAACAGCAAAATTCCTATGCCGACGCAGATTTTCAGCGATCGCAAGAACTCATTAGGACTGAATATGAACGTTCACTCTCAAGCAGATGATTTTATTGCTGCGGTGCAGCAATACCGTGACAAACAGTGGCAAGGCGGCCCTATCGTTAATGGTGACGTGGTTGATGCGCACCACCGGGTCTCGATTTCCAGTCCACAGGAAATGGACCGTATTGTCGGTACCATTAACTGGGGCGATAAAGCGCTTGCCGAGAAAGCTCTGAACAGTGCCAACGCAGCTTACCGTCGCTGGCGCGATACCGATGTTGAAATCCGTGCCAAAGCACTGGAGAAGTTCGCTGACCTGATGGAAGCCAACCGCGACGAGCTGATCGCGCTGTGTAGCCTGGAAGGCGGTAAAAGCCTGCAAGACGGCATAGACGAAATCCGCGAAGCGGTCGACTTCTGCCGTTACTATGCGGTGCAAGCCCGCGAACTCATGGCCGAGCCAACCGAACTGCCTGGCCCGACCGGCGAAGACAACGAACTCTTTTTACAGGGACGTGGCACCTTTATCTGTATCAGCCCCTGGAACTTCCCGGTAGCAATCTTTGTCGGCCAGGTTGTTGCCGCACTGGTAACCGGTAACTGTGTTATCGCTAAACCTGCAGAGCAGACTGGCCTGGTTGCCTTCCGTACGGTACAGCTGGCACTTGAAGCTGGCATCCCGGGTGATGTCCTGCATTTCATGCCAGGCAGCGGTGCCGAAATCGGTTCGTACCTGGTCTCCCAGGAAGATATCGGCGGGGTTTGCTTTACTGGCTCAACCTATACCGCGCAGGCGATTAACCGGGCACTGGCTGCCCGCACCGGCAATATCGTGCCGTTAATAGCTGAAACCGGCGGCCAGAACGCCATGCTGATTGACTCGACCGCATTACCTGAACAGGCAGTGACAGATATCGTAGGCAGTGCCTTCAAGAGTGCCGGACAACGCTGCTCAGCACTGCGCGTGCTTTATGTGCAGGACGACATCGCTGATCGGGTTATCGAATTGCTCAAAGGGGCGATGGCCGAACTTAAGGTCGGCGATCCTATGCTGCACGAAACGGACGTAGGTCCGGTTATTGATGGCGTGTCCAAAACCAATCTGGAACGGCACATCAGCGATATTACTCAGACCGGCCGTCTGATTGGTCGTGCTCAGTTACCTGAATACACTCAGGGTGGATTATTCGTGGCCCCGACGGCCATTGAAATCGATAATATCAACCAGCTGGTGAAAGAAAACTTCGGCCCGATTCTGCACGTGATTCGGTACAAAACCAGTGAACTTGATGACGTTATCAAGAGCATTAACAATACCGGCTTTGGTCTCACTTTCGGTATCCACAGCCGCAATGAAACCTTCGCCTATGATGTAGCGCGCCGGATTGATGTTGGTAACGTGTATATCAACCGCAACCAGATTGGTGCGGTGGTTGGTGTGCAGCCGTTTGGTGGCCGTGGTCGCTCAGGCACCGGACCAAAAGCGGGTGGCCCACACTACCTCACGCGCTTTATTACCGAAAAAACCCGCAGCAATAACATTACTGCGGTCGGTGGTAACGCAACCCTGTTGTCGCTGGGCGACTAACAGGGTTGCTGGCCTGGCCGGACAATCAGAATTCGTCCGGCTCATGCTGATACAATGACTGGCTGCCGTCTTCAATGGCGGCAGCCAGGCTCTGTACCCGGGGTAATAACCGTGCCATATAGAAACGCGCAGTTTTAACCTTGCTCGCCAGGTACGGGCGCTCACTGACTTTATCCTCAGCGGCAATTGCCATCCGCAACCAGACATAAGCAAAACAGACGTAGCCGACCAGATGTAAGTACTCCACAGCTACGCTATTGATAATATTTTCATCTTCTGCTGCCTGCCGTAAAACCAGTCCGGTGACACGTTCGAGCAATTTGGTAGCTTCCTCCAGACGCGCGAGTTCGGTTTCAAAGCCAGCTGTAGATTGTGCTGTCAGCGCAGCAATATCCTGCAGCAAAGGTTCCAGTAACTTACCGCGGGAGCCTCCAATTTTTCTGCCTAATAAATCCAGCGCCTGAATGCCGTTGGTACCTTCATAAATTTGCGCGATGCGGCAGTCACGAACCTGTTGCTCCTGCCCCCATTCCCGTACATAGCCGTGGCCACCGAGTATTTGCTGACCAAGCACTGTGGCTTCAAATCCGGTATCGGTAAGAAAAGCCTTAGCCACGGGAGTCAACAAATCGACCAGTGCCTGCGCCCGTTGCCGTTCAGCATCATCATCGCTGTATTTGGAGATATCCAGTTGCTTGCCGACGTAGGTTGAAAACGCCCGGCCACCTTCCACGAACGACTTCATGGTTAACAGCATGCGCCGCACATCACCATGAACAATCAGCGGGTCTGCTTCTTTATCTGCGGCGCGGGTAGCACGGGCGCCACGACCCTGTATGCGATCCTGAGCATATTCCAGCGCAGTCTGGTACGAGCGTGCGGCAGCGCCAAGGCCCTGAATACCCACACCCAGGCGTTCATAGTTCATCATGGTAAACATTGCCGGCAAACCGCGGTGAGGCTCACCAACTAACCAGCCTTTCGCGCCGTCAAAGTTCATCACGCAGGTAGCGGACGCATGGATCCCCATTTTGTGCTCAATGGCGCCACAGAATACCGGGTTACGCTCTCCCGGCGAACCATCTTCATTGACCAGAAACTTCGGCACCAGGAACAGGCTGATACCTTTGCTGCCGGCCGGGGCATCAGGCAGCTTCGCCAGCACCAGATGAACAATATTATCGACCAGATCATGCTCACCACCGGTGATAAATATTTTGGTTCCGGTGATTTCATAACTGCCGTCATCGGCAGGAACTGCTTTCGTACGGATCATTCCCAGGTCAGTGCCAGCATGGGCTTCGGTCAGGCACATGGAGCCAGTCCACTCACCAGCAATCATTTTTGGCAGGTAGGTGTCTTTTAGTTCATCGCTGCCATGCTGATCCAGGGTCATGATCGCCCCGGCAGTAAGACCTGAATAGAGTGAGAAAGAGATGTCGGCAGAGCAGAGGATTTCTTCATACTGAGCCGAGATCGACTTCGGCAGCCCCATCCCCCCGAACTCAGGGTTTGCGGTTACGCCAACCCAGCCACCAGCGGCCAGTTGCCTAAAGTTTTCTTTATAACCTTTAGGGGTGGTCACATGGCCTTCGCTGAACCGGACGCCTTCTTCATCGGCGTCCCGACAATTCGGCGCTATCAGTGTTTCGGCGAGCTTGGCACCCTCATCAATAATGGCCACTGCCGTATCCATATCCAGATCGGCTAACTTTGAGAACCTGGCCCAGTCCTGATCAACCTGAAATACATCCTGCAGTACAAACTGCATGTCCTCGCGCGGAGCCCGATAGTCTGCCATGCCAACACCCTCTTATTTTTATTAAACAATAGATTTAAACAGGTGTTTTAATATCAATTAATCAGGGGCTTGTCCAGTCCTCCAGTGCGGGCTGTTGAAATGCCTGGAAATTTTTTGACAGGACCAGATGAGCCGGCGCAATGCGAACCACTGTCAACCCTTGCCAGCTGTCGCCTTCATAGAGTCTGGTTCCGCCCAATACCACCCAACGTGAGCTGTCACGGGATGAATACTGGTGGCCATCATAAGTAAACGACGGAATGCTGCGCTGAAAGCTCAGTTGAAGTTCCCGTAAGTCAGGTACCACGGAATTTCGTCCGGCATTTTCGCCGTCAGTGGCGGCAACGGCATCTTCAAAGGCATTAAGCAGCTCCGGCGACACCTCATTAAGATTGATTGCCTGAGGCGGCGCTTGCTGTTCAGCGCGAAACCTTTGCGTGGCTGCCGGTTCGGTCACCGTCTGAGTGGCCGGTTCAGGAAGGGCCGGCAGGCGAACTTCAGGGATCACCCCAAGTTGATAACGGCTGCTGGTAACCGGTATAACCACCGGCTCAGCGGCCACTTCCTGCGTCTGGCGTTCTGCCAACAGCCAGCCGCCAGCGCCAGCTGCAACAATCACCAGTAACAGCACCAGCCAGCGCCAGTCGCGCCCCGGGCTGGCCTGATCCGCAGCAGTAAGCCATACCGGCTGGCGTTCCTGTAACAGTGGCGACGACTGATTGCGCAAGGCTTTTAATACCGAAGACATTATCTGGACTCCACTGTGACACCCTGAGGTGCGGACACAAGGCGCGGCCCGCCCTGCTGGGTGCGGGAGCTCAGCCAGCTCAATGTGATTCCATCAAGCTCTCCGGTCACCGGAATGCCAGCGCTAAGCTGCAGGTTTTGGATTTGCGCCGCCACCGGCACGCTCTCGTCAGCACCATGGCTCGCCAACGCATCAAGCAGCCATTGCTGGTAGAGCTCGGCGTCAGTATTCTGGTAACCCGGAGGGTGTTGCCACAACAACACAAAAGCACCAGTCCAGTCTGGATCCGGCTGAATATCGGGTGCATATATGAATTGATAGCGGCCGCCGGTAAGCTCAAGCAATACCGGGTAGTTAATTTTTATCAGCTGGTCATAACGCAAAGCACCCTGCAGGCAGCTCAGATCATATGCTTCAACCCATTCGCAGATTGGCTGATCCTCGGCGGGTCTGGGCAATTGCCAACTGCGGGTCAGGGCCAGCAGCGGATCTTCAGTCGCCACCCTGACCTCGGTTTCCAGCTCACCCGCAACCCGCTCGGCCGGAACCACATCCTGATTCAGCCAGTAACTGCCGGCAAAGCCAGTCAGTACAGCTAACACCACTGCAACTGAGGCAGCGGCCCACCAGCTGACGCGATGCTTCTGTACCGGCCGGTGTCCGTCCAGTTCCAATGCAGCTTCGCGGATATGCTTGCTGCTTACCAGTTGCGACTGATCGTTGTAAGCGGCGAGTAAGGCCCGGTCACACAACAGATTTAAGCGCCGCGGAATGCCTTCACTAAGCTTATGGACCAACGAAATGGCGCGGGCATCAAACAGCCCGCGACTGGCACCAGCTACCTGCAGACGATAATTTATATAACGTTCGGTATCGCTGCCCTGCAGCGGCAACAAATGATAGCGGGCGGTGATTCGCTGCGCCAGTTGCCGTAACTCGCGACGGCGCAGCAGATCCTGCAGCTCTGGCTGGCCGATCAGAATAACGCGCAGCAGTTTATGCTGGTTGGTTTCCAGGTTTGTCAGTAAGCGCAACTGTTCCAGCACCTGCGGTTGCAAATGCTGGGCTTCATCAATGAGTACCACGCACTGCTCGCCTTCAGCATGAGCTTCTAGCAGGAAACTACTGAGTTTATCGGTCAGCTTTTTATCGGTAATCGAGCGTTTCGCATAGCGAATACCAAACTCATCACAAAGTGTCGCCAGCAGCTCATGCTCGTTGAGCATAGGGTTGAGAATAAAGGCGGTACGTGTTTGCTCCGGTAATTGCTCCAGCAGTGCCCGCGATACCGTGGTTTTCCCGGTTCCGACTTCACCGGTTAATAAAATAAAACCGCCGCTACCCTGTAGTCCGTAACTCAGGTGCGCCAAGGCTTCCTGATGCCGTTCACTCATATATAGAAACTGCGGATCCGGTGCGATCGAGAAAGGTGCTGTATGTAAACCAAAGTAATTCAGGTACATTGTTATATCGCTACATGTTGTTCTGCGCTTTTTACCAGTGTACCGACTGACCTGCGTCAGAGCTAGTGATTCGCGATCATCGAAATGAACCTGAGGAGATTGGTGTGCAAATATACCTGGTTGGCGGCGCCGTACGGGATAAATTACTGGGCAAGCCAGTAACAGAACGGGACTATGTGGTCATTGGCAGTACCCCGTCCCAGTTACAAGGCTTCGGCTTTCGTCAGGTCGGCAAAGATTTCCCGGTATTTTTACATCCTAAAACCGGCGAGGAATACGCGCTGGCACGTACCGAACGAAAATCAGCTGCCGGTTATACCGGTTTTTCTGTGGATGCTGATCCTTCTGTTACCCTCGAACAGGATCTGCGCCGCCGTGATCTGACGATCAATGCGATTGCCGAAAGTGAAGATGGCGAGCTCATTGATCCTTACCATGGCCTCGACGACTTAAAAGCTAAGGTACTTCGCCATGTTTCACCGGCTTTCGTTGAAGACCCGCTGCGGGTGTTACGGGTTGCCCGATTTGCTGCACGTTTTCATGCAGACGGTTTTACTGTCGCCGACGAAACCATGCAGTTAATGCGTGATACCGCCGCCACCGGTGAACTTGCGACCCTGAGTTGCGAGCGGGTATGGCGGGAAACCCGCCTGGCCCTGGCGACTGCCGCCCCACATATTTATTTTGATGTGCTGGCCGATGCGAACGCCCTGGAGCCATGGTTTGTTGAACTTAAGGACGAAACCCGGCGCGCACATGCACTAAGTTACCTGGCCGCGCTGGAAGGTGACGACACCTTACTACGCTTTGCTGTGTTTGCCAGTGCCTTTAACGCCGTTGAAGTGGAAACGCTCTGCACCCGCCTGAAAGTGCCAAATGAGTATCGGTTTCTGGCCATTCTGGCGCAGCGGATAACGCCTGAGCAGGTTGCCAGCGCCACCGCCACTGAACTGCTTGCGCTATTTAATCAGAGCGACAGCTGGCGTCGGCCCGACCGCCATGAGCAGCTGACGGCAATATGGCAGGCCAGGGGCGTGGCCGCTGAACGGTTAAAGGTTATTAATAAAGCCTGGGAAGCAGCAGCGAAAGTTGAGGCTGGCCCGTTGCTGGCTGCGGCTGAAAGCCGTGGTGAAGCACTACGCGGCCCCGCCGTGGGCGAAGCCGTCGAACAATTAAGGCTACAACGAATCCAGGACGTCCTGGATGGGTCGCATAGCTTATCCGAACACCAGCCAGAGCAGCACGGCACCCAGGATTAAGCGATAGATAACAAAGGGCAGCATACCCATGCGCTCAATGACTTTCAGGAAGTAGTGAATACACAGATAGGCGGCAACAAAAGACACCACCATGCCGGAAATTACCGCCAGCCAGGCGACCGGCTCCGGCTGCTGGACCAGCTTCAGGCCCTGATATCCACCGGCCATGATAATCACCGGAATCGAAAGCAGAAACGAAAAGCGCGCCGCGTCGACGCGTTTCAGGCCGATCAGCAGTCCCGCTGTCATCGTGATACCTGAACGTGAAGTGCCTGGAATCAGGGCAACCGCCTGGGCAATACCAATTAATATTGCCTGTTTAAGCGTTAGCGAATGAATTCCTGCGCGGTCACTTGCCCGCACATCGGCGTACCAGAGCACCAGACCAAAAACTATGGTTGTTATCGCGATAACCAGCGCTGAGCGCGTGTAATCTTCAATTAATCCAGCACCAAATAAGCCCGCAAGGCCCGCGGGTATCGTCGCCCATATCAGCAGCCAGGCAAGCCGGCTATATTCATTGTGCTGCCCGCGCCACGATGCAAACCACCCCGCTGTAAGCTCGCCGACGTCTTTGCGGTAATAGGTAATCACTGCCAGTAAGGTCCCAACGTGAACCGCAACATCAAAAGCTAAACCTTGATCTTCCCACCCCAGAACCTGTGACGGCAAAATCAGATGGGCAGAGCTGGAAATCGGAAGAAACTCGGTAATACCCTGAATTAACGCCAGAATAATGGCTTCAAATGTGCTCACGCTTAAATCGTCCCTGGTAGATGTTGATGAGGATGACGCAGATGGGGCAAGGCCTCAAAGCTAAATGATATAGGCTCCAGTTGCTGGGCGCTATGGTAATTCTGCCAGATCTCAGCAATTTTTTCCCCGGTAACCGGGTGCTGCAACGTTGGCGCCAGTTCGGCCAGTGGCCACAGCACAAATGCGTTGGAAAGGATTTCGTCGCGCGGCAGCTGAACCGGGGTTCGGCTGATCACCTGGTCATAGAGTAATACGTCAATGTCCAGGGTGCGCGGACTGAATCGGGGGCTGGACTGCTGATGACCAAATCGTTGTTCTATTACTTTGCACTGCTCATTTACCGCTGCCGGTGATAGTGATGTGCAAAGTTCGACGACCAGGTTATAGAACGGCTGGCCGGCAAACCCAACCGCTGCGCTTTCAAATACCCGGGATGCCCTCAATGGGTTTTCCTCAGAGGCAAACGCATCATGCAGGGCTCTGATACCTGCGTGAATATGATATCCCCGCTGCCGGTTACTGCCAATGCCAAGGAATACACGTGCCATAAAATCAGGCCGGCTTTTGCTGTCTGACTATCATCACTGCGGCCTGGCGAGCAGCTACGATCGCCTGCGGCTTACCCACTTTGACCTGCACCCGTGTTACGTTAAAGTCTTGCATAATCAAATCAGCCACGGCTTCGGCCAGGGTTTCGAGCAGCTGCCATGACTGGCCCCGCACTAACTTAACTACTGCATCACTGAGCGTGCTGTAGTCGAGCGCATCGGCCAGATCATTGGTTTTTGCGGCACGGGCATTATCCCAGTCCATCTCAAGATCAATGATGAGCGGTTGCTCGCGTTCATGTTCCCAGTCATGCACTCCTATGTAGGTATCAACCCGCAACCCTTCTACTAATACCTTATCCATCCGCTACACTCACTTGGTTAACAATAGAAATTCTGCGATAAACCGCTTATGCTATGGGCTTTGCATAGTAACGGAAAGCAGGCCGGAAGCAAAATCCTATGGGTGCCTTGATCATACTAGCCATTTTGACCGCTTATTTATTCGGGTCAATCAGCAGCGCCGTACTTATTTGCCGGCTCTTTCGGCTGCCTGACCCGCGGGGATCTGGCTCAGGAAATCCGGGGGCGACCAACGTATACCGGCTGGGTGGCAAGATTCCGGCGGCGCTGACTCTGTTCTTTGACGTCCTTAAGGGTATGATTCCGGTGTGGGGCTCGTATTTTCTCGGTATTGAGCCTTTTTATCTGGGGATTATCGCTGTAGCGGCCTGCCTCGGGCATATTTTCCCGCTTTACTTTCACTTTCGCGGCGGCAAAGCCGTGGCCACGGCGCTTGGCGCCATGTTCCCTGTAGCCTGGGAGATGGCCTTATTACTCATTGCTACCTGGGTGCTGGTATTTCGTATCGGCAAGGTATCGTCACTTGCCGCCATTGTTACCGTCTCTCTCGCGCCTTTTTACGCCTACTGGATTAAGCCTCAGTATACAGTTCCCGTCATTATGATCTCGCTACTTATTCTGTGGCGGCATCAATCCAATATCATGCGGCTGCGCCGCGGCGACGAACACCGCATCAAACGGAAGTAAGCTCGGTCAGCGGCCAGCGCGGCCGGGTACTGATAGCCAGATTCTCGTGCTCGCCGGCCAGCAACCGCTGGGCGCCGGCAAAAGCGATCATGGCACCGTTATCGGTACAGAATTCATTACGGGGGAAAAACACCTGGCCACCGATTTTATCGGCAAACTGGTGCAGTTTTTTGCGCAGATGTTTATTGGCACTGACGCCGCCAGCTACCACCAGTCGTTTCAGTCCGGTTTCCTCAAGCGCCCGGCGACATTTAATCACCAGCGTATCCACTACGGCATCCTGAAAGGCGCGGGCAATATCGGCATGTGTCTGGGGCGAATCGTCGGCACTGGCTATGGTATTAGCCGCATGTGTCTTCAGGCCACTGAATGAAAAGTCCAACCCGGGGCGATCGGTCATCGGCCGCGGAAACTGATAGCGATCAGCGCGGCCCTGCTCTGCCAGTGCCGCCAGTCGCGGCCCGCCCGGATAGTCCAGACCAAGCAATTTAGCTGTCTTATCAAAAGCTTCGCCGGCCGCATCATCGACGGATTCGCCGAGCAACTGGTACTGGCCAATACCATCAACCCGCACCAACTGGGTATGACCGCCGGAAACCAACAGCGCGATAAAAGGGAAAGCAGGGACATCATCTTCCAGCATCGGCGCCAGCAGATGACCTTCCATGTGATGAACCGCCACAGCCGGGATTTGCCAGCCGAAAGCCAGGCTTCTGCCGATACTGGCACCAACCAGCAGCGCGCCGATAAGACCGGGACCCGCAGTATAGGCGACTCCATCAAGATCGGCAGCGGTGATTCCGGCTTCGTTTAGTGCCGCTTCAATAAGCGGAAGGGTTTTGCGAACATGATCCCGCGAGGCAAGTTCTGGTACCACACCACCATAGTCGGCATGCAGCTTCACCTGTGAATACAGCTTATGAGCAAGCAGGCCATTGTCTGTATCATAGATAGCAATGCCTGTTTCATCACAGGATGTCTCAATACCCAGAACCCGCATGCAGCAACCTCATTCAGCGACTTATCGTAAGGGCGGCTATTCTAATAGAAATCAGTCCAGATCAACAGTCACACCGGTTAAGGCACTTTCCCCGTCACCTTTATCATCACCGCTCAGCTTAATTTTCAGCCGCAGATCATTCGGCGCGTCGGCATGACGCAAGGCATCTTCATAAGATATGCGCTTCGCCTTGTAGAGATCATAAAGGGCCTGGTCGAAGGTTTGCATACCCTGCTCCCTTGATTTAGCCATGATCTCTTTAATTTCGCCCATTTCATTAGTGGCTATTTTTTCCGCAACTATCGGGCTATTTAATAAAATTTCAATTGCCGCTGCCCGTCCACCGTCCACCGTCGGGACAAGTTGCTGCGCCACAATTCCGCGCAGATTCAGTGATAAGTCGAACATCAGCTTGCCGATTTTTTCCTTTGGCACCATATGCATGATCCGCTCAATGGCCTGGTTCGCGTTATTTGCGTGCAATGTAGCCACACAAAGATGGCCGGTTTCAGCGAATGTCAGCGCGTATTCCATGGTTTCCTGAGAACGAATCTCACCCACCAGGATCACGTCAGGAGCTTGCCGCAGAGAGCTCTTCAAAGCCGCTTCAAAAGATTCGGTATCTGTCCCCACCTCTCGTTGGGTAATCATCGACTTCGCGTGGGTATGAACAAATTCAACGGGATCTTCAATAGTGAGAATATGACCACGCGAATTCTGATTCCGGTGTCCAATCAACGCCGCCAGGGTTGTTGATTTACCTGTGCCGGTGCCGCCGACGACTAACATCAGCCCGCGCTTACTCATGATGAGCTTAGTCAGAATCTCAGGCAGTTTCAGGTCTTCGGCACTGGGGATTTCAGTGACAATGCGGCGGATGACCATGCCGGCTTGTTGGCGCTGCCAGAAGGCGCTGACCCGAAAGCGCCCGATACCTTCGCGGAAAATCGCAAAATTAGCCTCTTTATGCTCCATATATTCCTGTAGGTGTTTTTCACCCAGCGCCTCTTTCACCAAAGCTAAGGCGCCGTTATCCCCCAGACTTTTCTCGGTGAGCGGTGTCAGCTCACCGTTTATCTTAGCGCTCGGCGGTAAGCCGGCGGAAATAAACAGATCTGACGCATCACGCTCGATCATGGCATTAAGTAATTTATCCAGTACCATAGCGGCCTCTCATGTCCTGCTAGTTGTTGAACGCATCCTTACTACTCGCCTTAGCTTTCGCATCCATCCGCGAGATGAGTCCGTCACTTACCAGGTTAACCAAACATTGATCCAGCGTCTGCATGCCGTGCGCCGCACCGGTTTGGATCGAGGAATACATCTGCGCTACCTTGTCTTCGCGGATTAGATTCTTGATTGCCGACGTCGCAATCATAATTTCATGGGCGGCCACCCGGCCACCGCCAACTTTTTTCAGCAATACCTGTGAAATAACTGCGCGCAGCGATTCGGACAGCATCGAACGCACCATAGGTTTTTCATCGCCAGGAAATACATCGACAATACGGTCAATGGTTTTTGGCGCTGAAGTGGTATGTAAGGTGCCAAAAACCAGATGCCCGGTTTCGGCCGCCGTCATCGCCAGCCTGATGGTTTCCAGATCCCGCATTTCGCCCACCAGGATAACATCGGGGTCTTCCCGTAAAGCAGAGCGCAGCGCGGCAGCGAAACTATGGGTATCACGGTGAACTTCGCGCTGGTTCACCAGGCTTAGCTTGTTTTTATGAACAAATTCGATCGGATCTTCAATCGTCAGAATGTGGTGATGCTTCTTCTCATTAATATAATCGACCATAGCCGCAAGGGTAGTCGACTTACCCGAACCCGTGGGGCCGGTAACCAATACCAGACCACGGGGCGCGTCAGCTATTGAACGGAAAATTTCCGGGCAGCCCAGTTGGTCCAGCGTCAGCACTTCGCTTGGAATTGTACGCAGTACGGCTGCCGCGCCTCGGTTCTGGACGAACACGTTAACCCGGAACCGGGCCAGATCCGGCACTTCAAACGAAAAGTCGGCTTCCAGGTTCTGTTCGTACTCTTTCCGCTGGCGGTCATTCATAATGTCATAAACCAGTTCCTGAACCTGTTTATGGTTCAGTGCCGGAATATTAATTTTACGAACATCGCCATCAACCCGTATCATAGGCGGTGAGTCTGCCGATAAGTGTAAATCCGATGCATTGTGCTTAACGGCGAAGCTAAGTAACTCAGTAATGTCCATGCGACGGCCTCTTGTTTGGTCTGAAGATCATTTAACTAAAACGTGAACATGATGAATACCATAGCGCAACGCTTAACAGAAGTCCGCAATCAAATCACCGAAGCTTGTCACAAAGCACAGCGGTCACCCGCCGATGTCCGCTTGCTGGCGGTTAGTAAAACTCGCTCAGTTGCCGAAATTGAGCAGGCTGTGGCGGCAGGACAAACCGAATTTGGTGAAAATTATGTCCAGGAAGGTATCGGTAAGATTGCTGAGTTAGAGCATCACAGTGACCTTATCTGGCATTTTATTGGTCCGATTCAGTCAAACAAAACCCGTGATATCGCCGCGTCATTTAGCTGGGTTCATAGTCTTGACCGCGCCAAAATCGCCAGACGCCTGAACGACCAGCGCGCCGACTCCCTGCCCCCGCTTAATGTGCTCATCCAGGTTAATATCGACCAGGAAGATACCAAAGCCGGCGTATTACCAGCAGATATTGGCCAATTGGCCGAACTTATCCACTCGCTACCGCAGCTTCGCTTACGCGGACTTATGGCGATTCCATCCGCGGCAGCTGATACAGCAGAGCGCGCTTCCAGCTTCGCCAGCATGCAAAGCTTGTATTCCGGATTACAAGCCCAATATGATCAAATAGATACACTCTCAATGGGGATGAGCGACGACCTCTTTGCCGCCATCAAGCATGGCGCTACCACAGTTCGCATCGGCACCGCTATATTTGGCAGCCGCCCCTCTGACAAAAACAACTAAGGAGTACCTAATGACAGCCAAGCCACGCAAAATAGCCTTTATCGGTGCGGGCAATATGACTCAAAGTATTGTTGGCGGTATGGTCCACAGCGGTTACCCGGCCGATCTCATCTACGTAAGTAATCCCAGCCCCGGCAAACTGGAAGCCATTTCAAGCAAACTGGGCGTTCATACCAGTCAGGACAACGCCGAAGTTGCCAAAGCGGCGGATGTGGTGGTACTGGCCGTGAAACCTCAGCTAATGGCCGATGTTTGTGACGCCCTTCGCAAGGCCGTGCCGGCTATCAGCGACAAACTCATTGTTACTATTGCCGCCGGCATCCGCATGCCAAAGTACCGTACCTATCTGGGCGACGATATCCGCATTATCCGGGTGATGCCCAATACGCCATCGCTGGTGGGTAAAGGCATGTCAGGCCTGGTGGCTGACGATCGTGCTGATGAAAGCGATCGGGAGTTTATCCGCTCTGCATTTGACGGTGTAGGTGCTACACTTTGGGTTAACAATGAAGATGAACTGGACATACTCGGTGCGGTTGCGGGAAGTGGTCCGGCCTACTTCTTCGAATTTATGGCTAGCTTGCAAAAAGCCGCTGTGATATTAGGGTTTGACCGCGATAAAGCCCGGCAGATGGTGCAACAGACCGCCTTAGGTGCCGCCGAGATGGCGATTAACAGCGATCTGGAACTGGAAGACTTACGCAAGCAGGTCACCAGCAAAGGCGGCTCAACTGCCAAAGGTATTGAAGTGTACCAGGGCGCTGATATTAATGACATTTCCGAACAGGCGGTCAAAGCCGCAGTGAAGCGTAATCAGGAAATGGCTGATTTATTTTAATTTACCGCACGTTAATTTGAACAAACAGGATACTTATGGATTTGATGACTTTTCTTATCACTATCGCCTTTGACCTCTATCTGACGGTAGTGATTTTGCGTATCTGGCTACAGGTTGTACGGGCTGACTTTTACAATCCGCTCAGCCAATTTGTGGTAAAGGTAACGAATCCGTTCGTTCTGCCCCTGCGGCGGCTATTTCCGATGGCTGGCAACTGGGACCTCGCGACCATAGTACTGGCGCTGGTTGTCAGTATCGCCAAATCGCTGGTTCTTATTGCGCTGGCAGGCATTGGTATTTACTGGTTTGAATCTATCGTTGTCGGTTCATTTAACGTGCTTCACCAGTTCCTGGAACTGCTATTTTGGGTGGTCATTATCCGCGCCTTACTGAGCTGGTTCAGTCAGGGGCCAAGCCGTAATCCTATGGAAATTTTACTGATTCAGTTAACTGAGCCGGTACTGCGCCCTATCCGTCGTATCATCCCGCCCATTGGCGGACTGGATTTGTCGGTACTGGTTGCCATCATTGGTATCCAGGCACTGCAAATTCTGCTCGGTATGCTTCGCCGGGCTATTCTTGGCTTTTAAAATAAGGGGAGTTCGATGACGAGTTTAATGAAGTCAGTTGCTACCGGATTAATTAGTCTGGTGATGGTATTTATGGTTTCTGCCCCGGTAATGGCTGAAGGGGTTACCCGGTTAGGGCCGTGGGAAGTCCATTACAATGCATTTAATTCGACTTTTTTGCGACCAGAAATGGCCAGTGAGTACGATCTTGAGCGAAGCCAGTATCTGGCCACCCTGAATATTGTGGTCTTTGCTGCTGAGAAAGAAGGCAAACCAGCTCAGCAGGTCGAACTCAGTGGTTATTCTATGAATCCGCTTAGTCAGCAACAGCCGTTAGAATTTCAGGAAGTAATCGAAGGCGAAGCAATCTATTATCTGGCTCAGGCGCGTTTTACCAATGCCGAAACCCTGCGCTTTTTTATCACTATTGAGCAAGGTAATACCCAGGAAGAGCTAACCTTCAGTAAAACTTTCATGGCCCACTAATTGAGTCATCCCCGTATTTCCAGCGTCCGGATTTAAGTCAATAACTTAACCCCGACGCTGGCAATTTCACCATCGTCACGCAATTCACGAACCGTAAGCTGCACTTGCCCGAGTCGCAATTGATCGCCGACCACCACCCGACGATGAAACTTCTCACCAAAATAATCGTTTAGCGTTTTACCGGCTATACCGTCAGGCAAATCGCCGAGCGGGTAAAAGCCTGCTACATCGGCCAGGGTCAGATTGCCGCGCAGGCTGAAGTCACCAAAGAAGTCGCTACTGGTGAGATCCCGCGCTTTGCCTCCGGGTGCCAGTACCCGGCTGATTTCATCTTTATGCTGTAGCTTAGCCACAACCAGCGCAATATCACCTTCTTCGAACTGGGGCTCCTGAATAGGTAACAGCCACTCGCCATCACGGATGACCCCGACAAATTCAACCGGCACTGACCAGCGCAGTTCATCCCAGTAATGATCACAGGCGGGTGAGCGGTCACTTACCATATATGCCCATAACTCCATCGGATCCTTACTACCAACGCTATCAAGGGCCATGCGTCTGTCCGGCGCGGCCTCCGCCGGCACTTCAAGGCCAAGCCAACGCGCCATCGGCACTAAGGTCCAGCCCTGCAGAACCAATGACACCAATACCACCACAAAAGCGATATCAAAGAACAGTTCCTGACCCTCCACCCCGCTTAGCCAGGGGTATAGCGCGAGAATAATAGGTACCGCACCGCGCAGCCCCACCCAACTGACGAACATCTGCTCGCGCCAGGGAAACGAAAACGGCAACAGGCTGATCACCACCGCTACCGGACGGGCAACAAAAATCATCAGCAAGGCGACACTTAACGACAGTGGCAAAAACTCAAGCAAATGCGACGGCGTAACCAGCAGCCCAAGAATCAGGAACATCATGATCTGACTGAGCCAGGCGAGGCCGTCCTGCACCTGCAGTATATGCATAAGCTGCGGCAGACGGGCGCCGCCGATCAGATATCCCATGAGGTAAACAGCCAGAAACCCGCTGCCGCCAATACCTGAGGTAACCGCGAAAATAACCACCGCTGAAGCCGCCGCCAGCAGCGGGAAGAAAGTGAACTGCACCGTAATCCGCCGCGCCATGATCACGAACAGACGACCGCCGACCCAGCCAATCACATAACCCAGGACCAGTTGCTGCACCACATCCAGCGCCATTGCTGTATACGAGAACGCCTGACTGGAAACGATAACAGTGGTCATGGTCATCGTCAGGATGACCGCCATAGGATCATTAGTACCTGATTCAATTTCGAGGGTTGCAGCCACCCGCTGCTTGATGCGCAGATTCTTTGACTGGAAGATACTGAATACAGCGGCGGCATCGGTAGAGCTGAGGATGGCTCCGATAAGCAACGCGGTTACCCACGGCAGATCAAATAACCAGACGACCGCCATCGCAGTGATGGTACAGGTCAATGCTACTCCCACTGTCGCCAGGCTAATAGCGGGCCACAGCGCGACCCGGAATCGTTCTTTTTGGGTACGCATACCGCCATCGAACAGAATAATAACCAGCGCCAGCGAGCCGATGAAAAACGCCAGTTCGGGGTTATCGAATTCAATGCCCAGCAGGCCTTCTTCGCCCGCCAGCATCCCGACCACCAGAAAGGTCAGCAACAGTGGCGCCCCTAACCGGTTAGACACCACCGCAGCCAGTATACTGACCAGCAACAGTGAACCTATCAACAGCATGATTCCGGTAATCTCGGTCACTCGCTATCTCCCGTGGTGATGACACTCCTTAACCCGTATAATAACAGCCAAATTCGAGAATCGGGGAATTCATTATGCGGGAAATTGTGCTGGCTACCGGCAATCAGGGCAAAGTACAGGAACTGCAAGACCTGCTTGCGCCCTTACAGTGGCAAGTATTTCCGCAGTCAAAGTGGTCATTCACCGAGGCTGAAGAGACTGGCCTGACTTTTGTAGAGAATGCGCTGATTAAAGCACGCCATGCGGCGCTTCATACTGGCCTGCCGGCGCTTGCCGATGATTCCGGGCTGGCGGTAGATGCCCTGCGCGGAGCACCCGGCATTTACTCATCACGCTACGCAGGCCCTGATGCGACTGACGGCGACAATGTCGATAAACTGTTGCAGGCGCTTGCTGACGTCCCCGCTGCGCAGCGGCACGCCAGCTTTCACTGCGTGCTGGTGTTCCTGCAACACGCGGAAGATCCCACTCCGGTTATTTGTCACGGCCGCTGGGACGGTATGATTACCGAGCAGCCCCGGGGTTCGCAGGGATTTGGCTATGACCCTGTTTTCTGGATACCGGCGGAAAACTGCACCTCAGCCGAGCTAAGCCGGGCGAAGAAACAACAGTTAAGCCACCGTGGTCAGGCGTTGCGTCAGCTTATTCAGCAACTTGAGCAACGCTGATGCAGTTACCGCCGCTATCCCTGTATATCCACATTCCCTGGTGTATCCAGAAATGCCCTTACTGCGATTTTAATTCCCATGCGGTGAAGCAGGAGCTGCCCGAAGCCGCCTATATTAACCGCCTGCTTGACGACCTGCGCGCCGATCTCGACTGGGCTCAGGGCCGGCCACTTATCAGTATATTTATTGGTGGCGGTACCCCAAGCCTGTTTTCCGCAGCGGGTATCAAACGTCTGCTAGCAGGTGTACGGGGATTGCTGCCATTTGCCTCTGATTGCGAGATCACTCTTGAGGCTAATCCCGGCACTTTCGAGAAGGAACGGTTCAGCGGCTATCTCGACGCCGGGGTGAACCGGCTTTCAATTGGTGTACAGAGCTTGCAACAGGAGCAACTGCAAGCGCTGGGGCGCATTCATGACCCGCAACAGGCGCAAGAAGCGGCAATGCACGCCGCCAGCCTGCCACTACGGAGCTTTAACCTGGATCTAATGCACGGATTGCCCGGGCAGACTATTGCGGCTGCTATGGCCGATCTGGACGGCATTATCGCGCTGCAGCCACCGCATATCTCCTGGTATCAACTCACGATAGAACCCAATACTGCATTTGCCAGCCGGCCACCGCGCCTGCCAGAAGACGATGACCTCTGGGAGATTCAGGAGCAAGGCCACCGCAGGTTACTGGCTGCCGGATATGAGCAATATGAAGTCAGCGCCTATGCGAAACCCGGCCATCAAAGCCAGCATAACCGTAATTACTGGACTTTCGGGGACTATCTGGGGATAGGTTGCGGCGCCCATAGCAAAGTCACTCTGCCCGACAGCAATGAAATCCTGCGTTGTGAGAAAATCAAGCACCCACAGGGTTACCTGGACCTTACCCGACCACTGCGATACAAAGAATGGCAGGTAAGTACGGACGAGCGGCCTTTCGAGTTTTTCATGAATTACTTGCGGCTGATGGAACCGGTTCCGCGCCAGCTTTTTGCTGAGCGTACCGGGTTATCCGACCGCATCGCGGAGCAGGCAGTTGCGCCGGCAGTGCGGCGCGGGCTGATTGAAAGCCAGCATGATCACTGGCTTACCACTAGCTTAGGCAGGCGTTATCTGAACAGTATTCTGGATGAGATGGTTTAACTGATCCGTTCAAACTTTAAATCCCAGACCCCATGCCCAAGCCGCTCGCCACGCTGCTCAAACTTAGTAAGTGGGCGGTCGTCCGGGCGTGGGACATATGCGTTGTCAGCTGCCAGGTTACGCCAGCCGGAAGCAGTCTGCATAACTTCAAGCATGTGCTCGGCATAATTCTGCCAGTCAGTGGCCAGATGCAATACGCCGCCAACAGCGAGTTTAGTACGGATTAGTTCGACCAATTCGGGCTGGATCAGACGCCGCTTATGGTGACGTTTCTTATGCCAGGGATCAGGAAAGAAAACCTGTACTGTGTGCAGAGCGCCATCAGCTATAGAATCCCGCAAAATCTCGACCGCATCATGCTCGTAAACCCGCAGGTTGGTCACCCCGGCAGACTCGGCCTCCAATAAACAAGCGCCGACACCCGGACGGTGCACTTCAATGCCGATAAAGTTTTTCTCTGGCGCGGCGGCGGCCATGGTTACCAGCGATTTACCCATACCGAAGCCAATTTCCAGTACCGTTGGCGCCTCCCGCCCAAACGCTGCCTCAAGATCCAGCGGCCGCCCATCGTATTCTAGTCCCATAGTCGGCCAGTTACGCTCCAGCGCTCCGGCCTGCCCTTTGGTCAGACGGCCTTCACGTTTCACAAAACTGCGGATGCGGCGGATATATTTACCGCTGGCCTCAGCCTGCTCGAGATTCTGGTGTCGGGATTGATTTTGATCCTGAGGTTTATCAGCCATGGCGGTCACTTTGGTCAGTTGCGGTCAGAAGAAAATAAAAAAGCGCGTATCGATTTACCGCGCTCATTATGCAAAAAGGCGCACCGAACGCAAGTTCCGGCACGCCTTTGTTTTTGCTGTTAACTAATCAGCAGTATTAAAGTCTGTATTAGTCTTTAATTGCTGTTTTCTTAGTTACTGACATTTTCGCTTCAACGCGACGGTTCTGAGCCCGGTTCGCTCTACTGGTGTTTGGCACGATTGGCTGTGCTTCACCATAGCCTACGGTGCTAACACGAGACTCGTTGATGCCAAAGTCTTTAATCAGACTGTTACCGACCGCTTTAGCACGTTCCTGAGATAACTTCAGGTTGTAGCTTTCCGGTCCGATATCATCAGTGTGACCTTCAATCACAACATTCAGCTGAGGATATTCTTTCAGGAAGTCCGCAGTTGAGCGAATATCAGAATCCTGACCAGCAGGAATCTTCGCTGAATCAAAGCCAAAGGTAACCATCAGTGTCTTAGTGATAGTTTCATCACGATACATTACGCAACCATCAGCATCGACTTTGTGACCAGCCTGGGTATCAGGACATTTGTCACGGCTATCGATAACACCGTCACCATCACTGTCCACTGGCCGTTGTTCAGGCTGTGGCTGAGGCTCGGCTGCTTTTGGTGCAGGCGTGTAGCTTGCCGGGGTATCAAAGTACCAACGCAGGCCGGTTTGTAGTAAAAACTCGGTCAGGTCTTCGTCACTTTGCTGAATACCACCTTCGATGGTTAACGCCATGTTGTTGGTCAAATACTGCTTATAACCGCCGGTTACCCGAACGAATCGGTTCGTCTGGCTACCCAGCTCGGTAGCATTGATACCAAGACCACCGTAAAAGTTTTCAGTAAAGTTATAAAGTGCATCGATACCGTACACGTTACCGCTGGCGGTACCGGCGTTCTCTACACTACCGCGCAGGTAATCATAATAAACACGGTAGCCCCACTTAGGGGTAAACAGGAAACCAGCTTCAATGCCGCCAAACACTGAGTCGAAGCCGCCGTCAAATTTAGAGATTTGCCCGTTTTCAACCGTCAGGCGGTCAGAGTCGGTACCAAATAACGCAATACGCGGGCCTACAAATACTTGCCCGACTTCACTGGCATTGTCCTGTGCCATTGCCGGCACTGCAGAACAGGCTGCTAATACCGCAATTGATAGTGCTGTTAACTGTTTCATGAGATGCTCCTTTTTAGTTCTCATTTTTCCCAAAATCAATTGGCACTAATATACACCATAATTGTAAAGATTTCACGGTTGCACTGGATTTTGGCCACAATTTACCTTAACTTTGCAAAGTTTTAACGAACGACCAGTTCCAGTCCTGAACCGGGTTCAGCAGCTTAACCAGAGTATTGATCCTTCCTATGACGCCATCTGATTCCCTTGAGCACGCCGAGAATATCATTAGTCGCGATCAATTCAGCGGACATGTTATCCACTGGCAACAGCGGCACGGGCGGCATAATCTGCCATGGCAACTGCAGCGTGACCCTTATCATGTACTGGTCAGCGAAATCATGCTGCAACAGACGCAGGTCACTACGGTCATCCCTTATTTTGCACGATGGCTGAAGAACCTGCCCACTGTAAAGAGTCTGGCAGCAGCCAGCGAAGATGAGGTCATGGCGCTCTGGCAAGGGCTTGGTTACTACTCCCGTGCCCGCAACCTGCATAAGGCGGCCCGTGAAGTATGCGCCACCTATAATGGCGAAATCCCCGAGTCTCCCGCCGAGTTAAGGACTATCGCCGGCATCGGGCCCTACACCGCCGGCGCCATCGCCGCGTTTGCATTCGATAAACCGGCGGCGATAGTCGACGGAAATATTGCGCGCTTATTCTGCCGGTTATTTGGTATCGCCGAACCATTATCTGCAGCAGCAACAAAGAATCTGCTGTGGCAGCTTGCGGAATACTATATCCCAACGAGCGACAACCGGATTTACGCGCAGGGATTGCTCGACCTCGGGGCAACCGTCTGCAAGCCCCGCCAGCCTGATTGCCGACGCTGCCCGTTCCAGGCTGATTGTATTGCCTTCAACAGCGACCGGACTTCAGAACTGCCATTAAAAAAAGTCCGGCGGGCGCTGCCACAACGCCCGGGCGACTTCTTGCTCAGCCTTAACGAGTCAGGTGTGTTGCTTGAACAGCGACCGGCTGAAGGTATCTGGCCGAGGTTATGGTGCCTGCCTGAACTTAATGGAACGCAAATACATCGAGCGGAATTACACGGTGAGTTCAAACACACCTTTTCTCACTATAAGCTGCTGGCAAAGGTTTGGTGCAGCGACCAGCCAGAACTGATGGTGTCTGATTACACCGCGAGCTGCCGGCATATTCCACTTGAACAACTAAACCAATATGGATTACCGGCGCCAATAGCTACTTATTTGCAGTCCCTGCTGCCAACACATTTGCAAAGCACCGCCAACGGGACTTAAAATTAATACACACTTAAACATCTGAGGTTGCTATGAGTCGTACCGTATATTGCCAACGCCTGAAGAAAGAGGCTGAAGGATTAGATTTTCAGCTATACCCGGGAGAGCTCGGAGAAGAAATTTTTGCCAACATCTCTAAAGAAGCCTGGGCTGAATGGCAAAAGAAACAGACCATGCTGATCAATGAAAAGCGCCTCAATCTGATGGATCCTAAATCGCGGGAATTACTGGAAAAACACATGCGCGAGTTCCTGTTTGAAGGCAAAGATGTGGACATCGAAGGTTATACTCCCCCCGCCAAATAAGTTTAAAACAAGCTTCGCCCGACGGCGAAGCTTGTTTACTCTGCCTCAATATTGCCTTCGGCTAGAGAACCCCCCCTAAATCTGTTAAACTACCTGCTCGTTTTTTCAAGAGGGAACCCCTATGAATATGCCTTCCTGGCAGCGTGCTGTGATAAAAGTAGGCAGCGCGTTAATAGCGCCAGACGAGACAGGAACGAGCAGTAAATACTTACTGGCAATTGCCCGATTTATTATCGAGTGCCACGAACGCGGTCAGGAAATTGTTTTAGTTTCCTCCGGTAGCGCAGCGGCAGGTCGTAAATATATCAAATACGACAGTGATACCATTCCGGTTACTGTCAAAAAAGCGATGGCAGCTGTTGGCCAGAATGAAATGATGGCAAGCTGGACCCGCTTCTTCGATTTCCCCTGCGCACAGGTACTGATGACCCATGGCGATCTTCGCGATCGGGCGCGTTATGTCAGCATTCGTAACACTCTGCGCACGCTGTTGGAACACGACATCTTACCTATAGTAAATGAAAACGACGCGCTGGCGACCGACGAGATGAAAGTTGGTGATAATGACAACCTGGCAGCTATGGTAGCCACCCTGGTTGACGCTGACGCGTTGTTCATTTGCTCTGACATTGATGGTTTATTCGACGCCGACCCACGGGTGAAACCAGACGCTAAGAAAATTCCGGTAGTAGAAACTATTACCGAGGAAATCTTTGCCTTAGCAGGCGGCACCACCAATAAGATTGCAACCGGTGGTATGCGCACAAAAATCGAGGCTGCTGAAAAAGCAACATCGCACGGTGTCGATACCTATATCGTCAACGGACGTAAAGGCAACACTTTCGAGTTGCTGTTACGCGGCGAAAACCCAGGCACCCTGTTTAAACGTCAGAAAGACCCGATGAGTAATAAAAAGCATTGGTTACGACACACCTTGATTTCGCAGGGCGAAATTGTTGTTGATGCGGCTACCGCCAGTTCTCTGGCAAACGGCGAGCCCTTAATCACTACGGGCATTATCGACATCCAGGGCGATTTCAATCGCGGCGATGCGGTGGTTATCCGCAGTGGCGATGACGCCGAAGCCATAGCCAAAGGAATATGTCAGTACAGCTCACATGAGTTAATGCATTTAAAGGGCCAGGAAGTCAGCCATATTGCTGAACAATATGGTTATAGCCCGATAACTGAAGTCATCCACAGTAACGATTTAACGATTCTGGAGGAAGTATGAGTAACTCCGTAGCAACTGAAATTTCTAAGCGCGCTGCAGTAGCAGCCCGTGCTGTTGCCAAGCTTGATGAAAAAGAAAAGAACGCAGTTCTGCAGCTCATGGCCGATGCCATTCGCAAAGCGCAGGACGATATCCTGGCAGTCAATAAGAAAGACGTTGAAGCAGGTAAAGAAAAAGGCTTATCCGATGCCATGCTGGATCGCCTGCAGCTGGATCCAGAGCGTATTGAAGGAATGGCAACAGCTATTGAAGAAATCATCGAACTTGATGATCCGGTTGGTCAGCGTAAACCTTTCAATGTTCGTCCGAACGGCCTGGTCGTTGAGAAAATGCGCATTCCACTGGGCGTTATCTGCATGATTTATGAAGCGCGTCCGAATGTGACCGCTGATGCTGGTGCCCTCTGTTTTAAATCGGGTAACGCCGTGATTCTGCGCTGTGGCCGCGAAGCAATCGAAACCAGTAAAGCTATCGCAGCTGCTCTGCATCAGGCACTGCGTGACAGCAACCTGCCAGAAGATGTTATTACCGTAGTGCCGGACCCTGACCGCGATTTGATGCTGCAATTGCTGAAACAAGACAAATATATCGATCTGGTTATCCCGCGCGGCGGCGAAGGTCTGATTCACTTTGTCAGCGATAACAGTAAGATACCTGTTATCCAGCACTACAAAGGCGTTTGTCATCTGTACGTTGATAAAGATGCCGATCAGGACAAAGCACTGGATATTTTGATCAACGGTAAAACTCAGCGTACAGGCGTCTGTAACGCCCTCGAAGGGTTATTGGTTCACAAGGATATCGCTGACGACTTCCTGCCAAAAGCAGCAGCTAAATTAGCGGCGAAGGATGTGGTTGTTCACAGTGATAACCTTTCAGCGAAGTACTTCGAGAACGGCGATGTCATCAGCGATGATGAGTTTGGCGAAGAATATCTGGCGCTTGAGATTGCTGTCCGTACTGTGGACGATTTCGATGCAGCGCTTGATCATATCAACCGCTTCGGCAGTGGGCATACGGAAGTTATTGTTACCGAGAACAAGCTGACAGCGGCTCGCTTTATCCGTGAAGTCGATTCAGCGGTAACTATGGCCAATGCCTCATCGCGTTTCAGCGATGGCGGTCAGCTGGGCTTAGGCGCAGAAATTGGTATCTCAACCAGCAAACTGCACGCGTACGGCCCAATGGGCTTAGAAGCGCTGACTACCGAGAAGTTTGTAGTTACTGGTACCGGCCACATCCGCTAGTCGGCAGAATCACCCTGCTGATACCCAGCCATTAACAGAGGCCAGTCGCGTTCTTCAAGCCAGAAGAATTGCGTACTGGCCTCTTTTGCTTTATTGGCTTCTTTAGTGAAAGAGCGTAGCAGCCGATCGAGGTTTGCCTGGCGCCATTCTCCCGGACTTCTGAAACCACATTTATCAAAATCAACCAACCAGGCTTTACCCTGTATATCCAGCATCAAGTTATGACAGTTGAGATCAGAGTGATAAACACCCAGATCGTGCATCTTGCGGATCTCGCCTCCCAGAGTTTGCCACTCTTCAGCAGTCAGCTGGCGCGCTTTTAATAGGTGAAAGACATCTTTAGCGTCGGGAATAGTTTCCACCAGAATATCAGCGCGATAGCCCCACAGCGGCGCCTGCTGATAGCGGGCGGCTACCGGCCGCGGCACCGCCAGCCCCAGCTCTCTTAACTGCAGCAGCAGGCTGAATTCCGCCATTGCGCGGCTGCGCGCAACGGCTTCACGCTTAAAACGATCCTTATTGAGCTTGCCGACCATACCGCCCCGGTAATAATGCCTGAGCAACAGCCCGTGTTGCCCCTCATCAATAAACCAAGCGGTACTCCGGCCTGTGGCTGAGCCCTTTATTTTATTCGCGTCACGCCAATAGTCCGGGGAAAAGTATGCATCCGTGAGATCAGCTACCTGCTTGGCATCAAACCAGATCTCAGTGTGTTTATCAGGATTCGTGACAGTTATCATTTTCAGCGTCCTTACCTCGGGAGTGGGTGGCGGTATAAGGTGTTTAACATCCGCCAGCATCTGCTGCGTGGCGCCCTGATCGCTGGCAAATTCATCACGCGCCGCGGCGCTCAGCTGCGCTCGTAGCTGATGATCATCGAGCAGCCGCTGCCATTGCTGCGCCAGATCGCTGGCGCTGTCGGCCCAGAGCATCGCCTGGCGGGCACTCAGTCGATCGTAAATTTCCTGAAAATTGAAAACAACCCGACCCGAGATCACCGCCGTATTAGTCGCGATAGGTTCCAGCGGATTATGTCCGCCCCGCCCGACTAAGCTTCCACCAATAAATGCCGCGTCCGCGACTGCATACCATAACAACAGCTCGCCCATAGTATCGCCCAGCAGTACCTCGGTAGCGCTGGTGACAGGACGCCCTGAACTACGGCTGACACACTGCAATCCGGTGGTTTCAATCATACGCCCGACCGCAGTAAAGCGCTCCGGGTGACGCGGCACCAGAATCAGTAGCGTTTGTGGATGACTCTCTTGCAGCTGTCGGAATGCGCTCAGAACCTGCTCATCTTCTCCCTGATGCGTACTCGCTGCTACCACGATCGGCCGCTGGTGCTGCTCACGCCATATTTGGGCCTGGTGCAGCAACTGTTCAGGTAACTGAAAATCGAACTTCAGGTTACCCCGTACCGCCAGCTGTGTTGGCTGCATGCCCAGCTGAAGAAAGCGTTGCGCACCGGCCTCGGTCTGTGCCGCAAGCCAGCAAATTGATGGCCAGATTGGCCCCAGTAGCCAGGAGTATTTCTGATATGAACGGGCGGAGCGCTCAGACAGGCGCGCATTTAAAACAATGACCGGAACTTTGCGCGAGCTCGCCTCTTTTAACAGGCAAGGCCAAAGCTCGGTTTCCAGTATCAGTACTGCCCGCGGCGCCAGCTTAGCAAAGAAACGGCGCATCGCGCCCGGGGTATCCAGCGGCAGATAGTAATGGTGAACACGATCACCGAATAGCTTGTAGGCAAGGTCAGCAGCAGTCGGCGTCATTGAGGTCAGGGTTACAGGCAGTTGCGGGTAGGCCTCCAACAATCCGTCAATGAATCCCCGGGCCGCAACTGTTTCGCCTACCGAGACACAGTGAACAACCAGCCCGGCCCGTGCTGTCGCCGGCACTGCCTGCAACGCCAGTCGCTCACGCCAGCGTTGCCGGTAAGCCGGTGCTTTACGGCCACGCAGCCACAGGTAGATAAAGACCAGTGGAAGCAGTAACCGGATTAGCAGGCGATAACTAAGGGTCATAACGGCTTAACGCCAGTATTCTTTAATCCAGGTCGTTGGCAATACTTTGCGATACCACTTGCCACTGCGCCCTTCGATAGCATCATCGGGATGGGGTCGGCCGTGGAAAATAATGACTTTAGCGCCTTCAGGGATACGTGGCTGCTGGAAAAAGCTCAGGGGGAATGGCCGCAAACAGTGGCGTTTAAAACTGCGGCACCACTCGGCTGGCCAATATTTCAGTTTACCCTGACGGGCGACAAACTGAGTTATGTATTCCTGCTCGTTACGCACGTCTTTCCGTGCCCCGACCGGATCTTTTTTCAGATGTTCAAGGGCATCCACATGGGCACCGATATCGAAGCGGAATACTGAAGTATTTCCGGTCGCATCCGATTTGTCCCATTCTTTGATAACCATAAACTCGCCTTCCGGCTCAAAGAATTCGTCCAGACTGTCGACAATGACAATATCCAGATCGAGAAACAATGTCTGGCCTTCCAGATCGTAAAGTGGTTTCGCGAAGCAGGTTAACTTTAACCAGCCGTGAGCGAAGGTCCAGGCTTTGCGTTTATCAAAATCTTCAAAGCCGATTTCAGGAATCGGTTTTACTTCGACTTCATCCCGAATGCCTTCAAAGTCATCAGTAAGACAAACAAACCGGAATGGCCTGGATAAATTCCGGCTGACCATCGAATAAAGAGTATTAACATAGTCGGGACCGTACTTGGTTCCCCATTTTATACAAATAACATTTACTGGCTGCATAATGATCCCCGCCTGTTGTCAGGAAAAGCTAGTCTGTTGCGCATAATGCCAAATTTTGCGAGTTGCGGCTATACAAAAAGTTAGCCCGCCGCTGTGTAACACAGGGGCGGGCTAGTAGATCAAGAACTATCTGTCAGTTACTGAAAGCGGCGGCTACGACCTTTATCGGCACGGCCGTCTTTGCTGCGCGGACCGCCGGCTGAACGGGGCGCACCTTTAAATGCCGGACGCTCACCACGGGCAGGCTTATCACCACGCGGGCGGCGGGTAATAGCTTCATCAGCCAGCGCAATGTCCATCTGCGTCTGACGAACCCGGGCGCGCTGCAGAATCTTCAGTACCGCGGTCGGCAGGCCTTTTGGTAATTCAACCAGACTATGGCTGTCAAACAGCTGGATCTGGCCAATATAACGGCTGTCAATTTCACCTTCATTGGCGATAGCACCGACGATATCCTGCGGACGCGCGCCATGCTCACGACCAACCTTAATACGATAGGTATCAAAATCGATATTCGCATCACGACTGTCCCGTCCTTCACGAGGACCGCGCTCTGCACGAGCTCCGCGCTGAGGGCGATCGCTACGCTCTGGCCGCTCAGCACGCTCAGCGAACTTGCGGGGAGCCGGGTCTTCGCTGACGATTAACGGCCGGACACTGTTCTGCTGCGCCAGTAACGCTGCGGCAATTTGCAGTGGGCTCAATTCTGTTTGTGACTGAATACGCTCAATAATTGAGGTCAGTGCAGTCAGGTCCTGGCCAGCAACATACTGCTGAATTTGCTCCTGCAGCTTGGTCTGGCGATGCGCGCTCAGTTCCTTCGCGTTCGGCACTTCGAAAAACTCGATGCTGCCGTTTGTTAAACGCTCGTAATGACGCAACAGGTGCTTTTCTTTAGCGCGGTAAAACAGAATCGCTTCGCCGCTACGCCCCGCCCGACCGGTACGGCCGATACGGTGCACATAAGACTCAGTGTCGCCTGGCAGATCATAGTTCACTACGTGAGTGATCTCAGGAACATCAAGGCCACGGGCAACAACGTCAGTCGCAACCAGGATTTCAATTTTACCACTGCGCAGCTGGCTGACCGTTTGTTCACGTTGCGTCTGGTTCAAATCACCGCTTAGTGGTGATGCCTTGAAACCAGCCGCCTGCAACTGTTCGGTTACTTCCATGGTATCTGAGCGGGTGCGAACAAAAATCAGTACCCGCTGGTATTCCATAGTTTCCAGCAACCGCGTTAACGCCGTTAATTTAGTCAGACCACGTACCTGCCAGGCACGCTGACGAATACTCGCTTTAGTTTGTGGCTGCGCAGCGATCTGGATATTTACTGGCTGTTCACCAGCTTCATTAACCAGGAATGTCTTTGCCAGCTTCCGGATGGCCGGCGGCATAGTCGCGGAAAACAAAGCGCGCATAGAGGTTGGCGGCACTGAACTCATAATGGTTTCAATATCTTCAATGAAGCCCATATTGAGCATTTCATCGGCTTCATCCAGCACTGCCAGGCGCAGCGCAGATAAATCCAGCACACCCTTTTTCAATAAGTCGAGCAGGCGACCCGGAGTACCCACCACGATCTGAGCACCGCCACGCAGGGCTTTAATCTGTGGCGGGAACGGCGAGCCACCATAAACAGTGGTCACTTCCACACCACGTGCCTGCTGGCCGAATTCAGCAATTGCTTCCGCAACCTGCATCGCCAGTTCACGGGTAGGGGCTACCACCAGCATTTGTGTTTTCCGCAGTTTCGGATCCAGCAGGCTTAAACCTGGCAGGCCGAAGGCGGCGGTTTTACCGGTACCAGTCTGGGCTTCACCCAGCACATTCTTGCCCGCCATCAGGGCTGGAATAGCCTGTTTCTGAATAGGGGTCGGGGTGGTGAAATTCATTTTTTCAAGTTGTTTAAGCACAACAGGAGGCAGGCCCAAATCGGCGAACGATTGGCCAGTCATTACTTCAGTCATATTTTTCTCACATCAAGTTCTGTACATCATTAGGGGGGGATTCGTACGCCTGACGACAGAACACGATGAACACTCTGGCAGGATATCGGCGCTGTTTACCCCAGCGATTCAGGGGTAAAGCCGCTCCCATCAATAGCGGTAATGACCCTGAGGACGCGCACTATACCCGAAACCGCCCGCAAACTCAAGTGAAACTAACGTTGAACAATCCTGAGTTAGCCCCAATACTTATAAGTATCTGTTTATGCAAAAGGAGTACCTGATGTCTGCTCATAGTATGAAGTCGCTGACCAAAACCAATGCTTTTATTGATGGTCACTGGGTGCCCGCGGATCAACGATTCAAGGTAACCAATCCGGCCACCGGAGATGTCATTGCCGAAGTGGCAGATGGGGATACTGTTTTGGCCGAACGCGCTGTTGAAGCAGCCTATAATGCGCTCAACGGCTGGCGGTCCAAGCCCGCTAAGTACCGCGCGGACCTGTTGCGCAAATGGTACCAGGCAATGCTTGAGAATAAACAGGCGCTGGCTGAAATCATGAGTGCTGAACAAGGCAAGCCAATCGCCGAGGCCGCCGGCGAGATTGAGTATGGCGCCAGCTTTGTTGACTGGTTTGCCGGTGAAGCGGAACGCACCTATGGCGATGTACTGCCAGTTACTGATAATGACAAGCGCAGCTGGATCAGTAAACAGCCGGTGGGTGTGTGCAGCGCTATTACTCCGTGGAACTTCCCTAATGCTATGATCACGCGCAAAGTAGCACCGGCGTTGGCGGCTGGCTGTACCATCGTAGTCAAGCCACCGCAGCTAACCCCGTTATCAGCGCTGGCAATTGCTCAGTTAGCTAACGAGGTCGGTATTCCCGATGGTGTACTGAATATAGTGCCTACCACAGATTCCAAAGGTGTCGGTGACGTACTGACCACCCACCCGCGGATCCGTAAGTTCTCGTTCACGGGTTCTACCGCAGTCGGCAAGCAACTGATGAAGCAATGTGCCGACTCAATTAAGAAGTTGTCACTTGAGCTTGGTGGTAACGCCCCATTTATTGTATTTGATGACGCCGATCTGGACGTTGCGGTTGAGCAGTTACTGGCGGCAAAATTCCGTAACGCCGGGCAAACCTGTATTGCCGCCAATCGCGTGCTGGTTCAGGAAGCAGTGCAGGACGAGTTCCTTGCTAAGCTGAAAACTGCCATCAGCAAACTTAAGGTGGCTGCCGGTACTGCTGATGAAGTTGATTACGGCCCGCTGATTGATCAGGACGCCATTGATAAAGTGAAGCGGTTGCAACAATCTGCGGTTGAGCATGGCGCGGAAATCCTTTGTGGTGGTAAAGTGCTTGATGAACTTGGACCGCTGTTTTATGCCCCTACGCTTATTAAGGGCGTCACGCCGGAAATGGACATCAGCAAGGAAGAGATCTTTGGCCCGGTGGTTGCCGTGCAGAGTTTCAGTGACGAAGCGGAAGGCATCCGTCATGCCAATGATACGCCTTACGGCCTGGCCGGCTATTTTTGTGCAACCGATATAAAACGCATTTATCGTGTCAGCGAGCGCCTCGAATGCGGCATGCTTGGCGTAAATGCCGGCGCTATCTCGCATGCCTATAACTCATTTGGCGGTGTTAAACAGTCCGGTATCGGCCGCGAAGGGTCGCGCTATGGCCTGGCCGAATATCAGGAAACTAAAACCATTACTTTAGGCGACCTTGGATGAACTCAGTTATCACAGACTTGCGGGCAACTTATACCAGTGGCTTGACCCGCCCACGCGAGTGGCGGTTACAACAGCTACAACAGTTAGCGCTGATGCTTGAAAAGCATGAGTCTGAACTGTTACAAGCCCTCGAAAGCGATTTAGGTAAATCCGCGGCCGAGGGCTGGCTTACTGAGCTGGGCTTTCTTAAATCAGATATTGGTTATACCAGCAAGCAACTGAAAAAATGGATGCGCCCACGCAAAGTGGCGCAGCCGTTACTGGCATGGCCGGGACGCAGTCAGGTCTATCCTGAACCCCTGGGCGTGGTGCTGATTATCGGTGCCTGGAATTACCCGATACAGCTATTATTAAGCCCACTGGTGGCGGCACTCGCCGCTGGCAACTGTGCCGTACTTAAGCCATCAGAGCATGCCCCGGCAACCGCCGATGTGCTGGCACGACTGATTCCTGATTACCTGTCGCCCGAAGCGGTAACTGTTATCACCGGCGGTGCCGATGTTGCTGAGCAATTATTACAGCAGAAATTTGACCATATTCTGTACACTGGCGGTGGTCGCGTTGGCCGTATAGTCATGAAGGCAGCGGCTGAGCACCTGACCCCGGTCACCCTCGAGCTGGGCGGCAAAAGCCCCGCGGTGGTGTTAAGTGATGCCGATCTTAAAGTCAGCGCGCGCCGCATCGCCTGGGGAAAATGGCTGAATGCAGGACAAACCTGCATCGCGCCCGACTACGTTCTGGTCGACGAACAGGTGCACGGTGACTTTATCGACGAACTAAAAAAGGCGATACAAAGCTTTTTTGGCGAGGATGCCGAACTGGCCGATGATTATGGTCGTATCGTAAATCAGGATCATTGCCAGCGCCTGATCAGCTACCTCGACCATGGCACCGTTGCTTATGGTGGTAATTATGACGCCGACCTGCTCTATTTCGAACCCACTATTCTTACCGATGTCGCGGCTGACAGCCCGGTCATGCAGGAAGAAATATTCGGTCCTGTGCTGCCCATACTGAGCGTTCGCAATCTGGCTGAGGCGATACAATTTATCCGCGATCGCGACAAGCCGCTGGCGCTGTATGGTTTCAGTCGCTCAGATCGATCTTTAAAACAACTAACCGAACAGACCCACGCCGGTAATCAGTGCAATAACGACACGCTGATGTTTATGCTCAATCCTGAACTACCTTTTGGCGGCGTCGGCGCTAGTGGTATGGGCCGTTACCACGGCCGCTATGGCTTTGATACCTTTAGCCATCAGAAGGCAGTGATGAGCCGCCCGTTCTGGATGGATCCTTCATTCCGTTATCCCCCCTACACATCGTTTAAACAAAAATTGATGCGCTGGTTTACTTGAACCCGCCCGAATTAGCCCCATGTAGATTGCATCAACAGCGATTACGTGGGGCAGCTTGTGCAAACCAACAACATCATTAACGTAACCATTGAAAACTTTCAGCAGGTTATCTTGCAGGGTTCTCAGGACAAACTTGTCCTGGTCGACTTTTGGGCTGACTGGTGCGAGCCTTGCAAACAACTGATGCCGGTGCTCGAGAAACTGGCCCGTGACTATGCTGATCGCGTTATTCTCGCCAAGATCGACTGTGACGCACAGCAGCAACTGGCTGCTCAGTTTGGCGTACGCAGCTTACCCACTGTGGCTTTCTTTAAGGACGGCCAGCCGGTAGACGGGTTCGCCGGCGTCGAGCCTGAAGCCAGCATCCGGGAACGGATCGAACAACATATTCCGGGGCCGGCGGATGACCTTCTGAAAGAAGCACAACGCCTGCTGGAACAGGAAGACTATCAGGATGCTTACACCGCCGCCAAACAAGCTTATGACATGAATCCGGCGGATCCTATGGTCAGGCTGACCCTTGCCGACGCCGCCTGCAGTGTTGGCCGGCTTGAGCAAGGCAAAGAACTACTGAACAGCATAGGTATGGCTGATCAGGACAGCTACTACCAGCATATGCTCAGCAAGTTGACTCTCGCTGAACAGGCGGCTGATTCGCCCGAGCTGCGCGCCCTGGTTGCCGCCGTTGAGGAAGCTCCGGATGATTTAGAAAAACGGCTGGAACTGGCGGCTAAACTCTATCAGGCGCAACGTACTGAGGAAGCGCTGGAGCACGTGTTCTTCGTATTGCGCCGCGATCTGGCGTTCGGCGACGCTCGTAAGCAGGCGCTGGATATGCTTAACGGTTTGCCCAAAGGCGATCCACTCGCCGCCAGATACCGCCGCATTTTATACAGTATGCTGTACTAACCGCGGTCAAGCTGCTGCCGGTAAAAATCGATGATCTCCTGTGCCCTATCCGGTGCCGAGAACCGCTGCATCGGATAACTTATCCGTTGCTTCCCCCGGGCAGCCAGGCGCTTCATCGCAGCCGCCAGTTCCTGAACATCATCGACCGGCACCAGTGGCTCACTGAAACAATCCTGCAAATAACTCGCCCCCTGCGAAGCGGTAGCCAGTATTGGCAGACCGGCCGACATGGCTTCCAGAAAGACCAGCCCGAAAGATTCAACGCGGGCAGCGCTGACAAAAGCATCAAAAGCTGCGTAGCAGTTCTGCGGGTTAGAGTGAAATCCAGCAAAGACAACATTTTCAGGCGCGTCTTGCTGCAGTTTTTCAAGCGCGGTGCCACTTCCCACAATAACTAAGCGCGCATCAGGAATTGCGGCGGCGCGAAATGCTGCGATCAGTACATCATGCCCTTTGTTCGGTTCTACCCTGCCCAGGGTCCCGAATACAAAACTGGTGTCATCAGCGCCCCACATCGCCCTCAACTCTGATCTGGCATCTGCCGCCGCAACCCGCCCCATAGTCCAGTTATCTATTTGCTTACTGCGCTGACGAAGTACTGGCGGCACTTCAGCCAGTTGCCAGGGAGCTACTGCCACCAACGCGTCCATGTGCGCGTGCTGGTTCGCTTTATAATGGATATGCAGTGAGGCCACGCACAAAGTACCGTTCCCGATCCCTTTTAGCGCTTTGCAGGCAGCACTCAGGTGGGCATGGGCAACGTCAGGTTGCAGTTGCCGGACCAGGCGCCGGGCGCGCCAGCTAGCCAGCCACTTGGGGCCGCTGACCAGATAAACCTTAACTTTCGGATCCAAATTGCGGGCTATGCTATTGGGCCGGTCTTCAGCCCCCCGCTTATGCAAAATCATGGCGACATCGTGGTGCTGCGCATGCAAATTAGCCAGTTCCACTGCATAACGCTCACTGCCGGCGAAACTATGTGTCAGTATCAGATGAATTATTTTCATTTAAAAGCCTTTGGTGGCGGACCAATATCAATACCTGCGGCCTTCAGCTGCCGGGCAAGATCACGGCGAAAGCACTGATAGTCTACTTCGGTAGAATGCCGCCCACCCGACTCAAATGGCAGGTGCGGATGAGCAATCTCGTGCTGAATCGCGGCCGCCATATCGCCGGGCCGCTGATAATGCTGTTGAATCTCGGCAACTGCCAGCCGCGCCTGGTAATCAGCTAACGGCCAGATACAGCCGAGCGGTTGAAACAGGCCAATAAAATAGAGGTTCTGATAGTGTTCGTGCATCATTTTTAAATATAAGGGTGTTCGCTGATGATGTTCAAAATCAATCAAATCCGCGTCAAAAAACGGAAAGCTGATGCGAAACCCGGTACAGGCAACGATAATATCAAAATTTTCTGTTGTGCCATCAGCAAATTCCACGCCGGTTTCATGATAACGTGAGATTGCTGGCCGCGGGCTAATCCGACCGTGGCGAATATAATCCAGTAAATCCGAGTTAACCGTTGGGTGCTGGCTAAGCAGGGGTTTTTCAGGCTTCGGCAAATTATAGCGCTTTTTATAATCGCCCTGCAGCAAGCGCACCAGCCAGGTTAACAGGCGCTGACGTAACCAGACGGGAACCCAGAGTGGCATTCTCGAGCCAAGCTCATCGGTTGGCACTCCGAACATAAATTTTGGCAAAAACCATTGCGGACTACGCATACTAAGCGCGACGGTATCCGCCACCCGGGCTGACTCGACCGCGACGTCACAGGCTGAGTTGCCGGCCCCTATAACTAACACCTTCTTATTTCGCCAGCTATCATCAACTCCCTTAAAATCGTGGGAGTGCATCAAGCGGCCCTCAAACTCCCCCGGATAGTCGGGATATTTGGGATTCCAGTGGTGGCCGTTCGCGACCATTAAGTGACTGAATATCTGCTTTTGCTCGCCCTGGTCATTGGTAAAAGTTAATTCCCATTGCCCTTGCGGCGTGCGTTTTACCTGTTTTACTTCCGTATTAAAGCGAACCACCGGCAGCACCTCAAAGTGTGCCGCATAACTGTGGAAGTAGGCCTGCAACTGACGATGATTCGGATAATCCGGATAGTCGTCCGGCATCGGAAAGTCTTCATACTCAGACCAGTAGCGCGAACTGATAATATGGGTATTTTCATACACGCTGGAGTGCCCGGTCTTGCTGTTAAACACCCAGTTACCACCAACCTGGTCATTCTTTTCGAACAAGGTGACTTTTAGCCCCTGCTGAAGGCAGTTCTTTGCCGCGGCAAGGCCGGATGGGCCGGCGCCAATAACAGCAACGTGAATTGCTGCAGCCATAGTTTTTATCCTTATTTTTTTGTCGCCGGTTACGATCGCATGAAGTGCGGCGCAAAACAATACGAATGGTCAGCTTGCCGCCAACATGCGCATGCGCTAGGATTGGGGCAATTTGGTCCTTCAACAATAATAACGAAAAGCAGGATTTCTTATGAGCGCACCCCGCGAGCATTTTAGTTCCAAAATAGGTTTTATTCTGGCCGCTGCCGGTTCAGCTGTTGGTATTGGTAACCTGGTCGGCTTCCCGGTTGCTGCAACCAAGAACGGTGGCGGTGCCTTTTTAATTCTGTATGCACTCTTTGTCGCCTTTATCTGTTTGCCCGTAATGCTGGCAGAAATGGGGCTGGGAAGAAAAGCTCAGCACAGCCCTTACTCCGCCTACAATGAGATCGGCGAAGGCAAAGGGATCTGGCGCCTGGCTGGTTGGTTAGCCACTATCACACCCTTTATGATTGCCGTTTTTTACATGGTCATCACGGTGTGGATTTTCGGCTACCTGTATCAGTCCATACTTGGTAACCTTGACCTGCTTGCCAGTGAAGGCTATTTCGGTAAATTCGTTAATAGCTATCACTTTGTCGGCTACCTGATTGCCGTCACCATCATTGTAAACGTCATCTTAATCGGCGGCGTGCGCAAAGGGATTGAGCGCGCATCGAAAATACTGATGCCCACCTTATTCTTAATGCTGATCTTGCTGGTCATCTTCGTATTAACCCTTGATAACGCGATGGCCGGTGTCAAATTCTATCTTGTTCCTGACTTCAGCCAGATTAACGGCAGCGTGATTAACGGTGCCCTGGCCCAGGCATTTTTCTCGCTGTCACTGGGCATGGGTATCCTGATCACTTATGGATCCTATTTCCGCCGCAAAGATGACATCGTGACTTCAGGTAAGCTGGTTGCGATTACCGATACGGCGGTGGCCTTTATCGCCGGCCTGATGACCTTACCGGCGATTTTTGCGATTTATCCGAATACTGATCCTGAAACCCTCAGCGATTCGTCAGTGAGCATGATTTTCTCGTTTTTCCCGAATATCTTCCTGGCACTTTCTAACAGTGTTGGCTATATCGCCGCCAGCATTGCCGCCACGATTTTCTTTTTGCTGGCTTTTGTCGCCGCTATCACCTCACTGGTGTCCATCATTGAAGTACCTACGTCTTCGTTCATGGAGCAACGTAACGTCAGCCGCAAAAAATCACTGTTATTGATGGGCGGAGCGATTACCGTATTAACCTTAATTGCCGCGACCTCTTTCGGAATGGTGCCCTGGTTCACTACCTTCGTATTTTATGCGGATGCTGATAAGTCAGTCTTTGATGTGATTTATGATGTTTTCTACGACACCATTTTGCCATTAAACGGGTTATTGATTTGTCTGTTTGTACGCTATCGGTGGAAACGGGCTCAGCTAACCGCTGAACTGGCGGAAGGCAATGCCGCCTATCCGACTTCCTGGCTGGCAAAATACGTCAGTTTCTCAATCGGAACCTTTATTCCGGTTATTCTTGCCATCGTATTTGCGAACACAGTACTAACCAAATTTTTTGGTTATTCGTTCCTGTAATGGCGTACTGAATGCAGGAGCTCTTAAGTAAATTAAAGGCAGCACAATTTCGTGCTGTCTTTTTATTTGATGGGCCCCCCGAATGGCTTGAGGGCCAGCAGCAGACGATAGTTAACCAGTTCCCCCGGCTATTGCACCTGGCTGAACGCCACGACGATCATACCGCTATAAACCGTTACCGGGACTACCTGGGTACATCTCAGTCCGCGGTTTTACTCGATTTTTCCGAACAGCTACATGCCGACGCCCTGGCCGCGCTAAGCGGCACTATTACCGGTGGTGGCGTGCTTTTCGTGTTGCTGCCAGCCACTGCCAGTGCGTTCCGGAAGAGGCTGATCGAGCGCAGCTCTGGATTTGATTTCATCGAAATCATCACACCGGGTCGCTCGTTAGAACAGGCGATAGCAACGCTGTTGCAAAAGGATTTTCCGGTAGCCTCACCGTCGGATCTTCCGAATGCGGATCAGGCTGCGACTATTGAGAATATGGTGAAACTGCCGGGTACCTGTCATTTGCTGCTGGCCGATCGGGGTCGCGGCAAAAGCACCACCCTTGGCCTCGCCTGTCGGGCATTTGCGCAGGCCTATCAGGGACGCACGTTGATCGTTACCGGCCCCCGCCCCGCAGCCGTTGCGACCTTACTTGAACATGCCGGCGAAGCCGTTCAGTTTGTTGCCTGGGATCGGTTACTCAATCAATATGACCCCGGCACCGTAAGGCTGGTTATTGATGAAGCGGCTGCATTGCCAATGCACATCCTGAAGCAGCTCACCACAACATTTTCGGTGTGGGCCATCGCCACCACGGTGGACGGCTACGAAGGCTGTGGCCGCGGTTTTGCGGTTCGCTTTGTCGATTGGATAAGTGAACAAAAACTCTGTAAGAGCCATCAACTGACAAAACCTGTCCGTTGGTCAGCAGAAGACACTTGTGAAGCCTGGCTAAATCAGGCGTTATTGATGAAATCCAGCGTCGTCCAGAAGTCTCCGTCAGCGCTGAATACGCCGTCATTTAAATACGCTCATGCCAGCGAACTCAGTGAGCAGCAGCTGCATGATGTGATGGGCTTATTACTCGAGGCCCATTACCAGAGCAGCCCGAACGACTTACGCCTGTTACTGGACGGAGACGACCAGCGACTGCTGTTATGCGTTGATCAGGAACGACTCCTGGGTGTGATCTGGTATGTGATTGAGGGCCCGATCGACGCCGGATTACATAATGACATCATGCAAGGCCAGCGTCGGCTCCCCGGACAAATTCTGCCACAGGCGCTTAGCTTCTATCTGCAGCAAGTAGCCGCACTTGGCTGGCAATGGTGGCGGATCACCCGTATCGCCGTTGATCCCGGAGTTCGCCGCAGCGGACTTGGTTCGCTACTGTTAAAGCAGCTTACGCAGGCCGCTACCAGCAACGGCGTTGACGCCATGGGATCCAGCTTTGGAGCCAGCGCCGATGTACTCAAATTCTGGCTCAGCAATGACTATCAGTTAGTGCGTATGGGTCGCCGCCTGAATATGGCAAGCGGCTTTCCGAATGCGCTTATGGCCTACGGGCTAAGCCATGAGGCCAAACTCCATATTCAGCTGTGGCAGCGCTATTGCCAGATTGAAGTTACCTGGCAGCAGCAGCGTCTGGAAGCCTTGCCCCGATCGCTGTGGGGAATAGCCGAAGCGGTACTGCGCGGCTTTGCCTACGGCAACTTACCTTTTACCGAAGCGCAATTTGCCTGGTTTGTCTGTAACCACATGCATTCAGCTCATCAACTGGGGGTCACATTGCCCGCGCAATTGCTGGAAAAAGCCGCGACCACCGCCGAGCTCGCGCAGCAGTTCGGATACAGCGATCAGCTCTCGATGCAGCAACAACTGCGGCAGATGGCTCGTCAGTATTTAGAACAGCTATACCGTTAGGTCGGTCGAATTTCTGCTGAGCCTCATGCTGTTTGCGTAAAAATATGCTATCTTTCAACCTTAATGTTCGCCCCTCTACTGATTGAAAAAAAGGGTAGTCTTCATGTCTCGAGTATTAATTATTGGTGCCGGCGGTGTTGCCGGCGTAGTAGTAAAAAAATGTGCCATGCTGCCGGAGTATTTTTCTGAAATCCATCTGGCCAGCCGCACCGTTTCAAAATGCGAAAAGCTGCAGCAGGAAGCAGGCAAAGACCGCGTGGTTGGTGTCTATCAGGTTGATGCTGATAAAGCCTCTGAAGTTGCCGAACTGATTCGGAAGGTCGAGCCGGCATTAGTTATTAATGTTGCCCTGCCTTACCAGGATCTGCCCATCATGGATGCCTGCCTTGAGACCGGGGTTCACTATCTGGATACCGCGAACTACGAACCTAAAGACGAAGCGAAATTTGAGTATTCCTGGCAGTGGGCATACCACGACAAATTTAAAGAGAAAGGCATCATGGCGCTCTTGGGCGCCGGCTTTGACCCGGGCGTGACCAATGTCTTTACTGCTTATGCGGCAAAACATTATTTCGACGAGATCCACTACCTTGATATCGTTGACTGTAACGGTGGTGACCACGGTCAGGCTTTTGCTACCAATTTCAATCCGGAAATTAACATCCGCGAAATCACGCAGCGTGGTAAGTATTGGGAAAACGGCGAATGGCACGAAACTGATCCTATCAGCGTGCGCGAAGACCTGGACTACCCGAACGTTGGCGTACGGCCATCCTATCTGCTGTTCCACGAAGAGCTGGAGTCGCTGGTTAAGCATTTCCCGACCCTGAAACGTGCGCGGTTCTGGATGACGTTTGGCGACGCCTACCTGACCCACCTGCGGGTATTGGAAAATGTTGGCATGACTTCAATCAAACCGATTGATTTTCAGGGCCAGAAAGTGGTGCCGCTGGAGTTTCTGAAAGCCGTACTACCAAATCCGGGCTCACTAGCGGAAGGTTATACCGGCCTGACCTGTATCGGTACCTATGTAACAGGTATTAAAGACGGTGAAGAAAAAACCATCTTTATTTTCAATAACTGTGACCACGCCAAATGCAACGAAGAAGTGGGTGCCCAAGCCGTCTCCTACACCACTGGGGTGCCAGCCATGATTGCGGCATCCATGATGTTGCAGGACAAATGGAAAAAACCAGGCGTGTGGAATATGGAACAATTTGACCCTGATGAGTTCATGGAGCGCCTGAACAAATACGGCCTGCCATGGCAGGTGGTTGAATGCGATTCACCGTTTAAGCGTTAAGTACTATGACAAATCCTTATCTGAATAAGGCGATTCCGTCACCGTCTTACGTTTGTAACGAGAGCTTGCTGAAGCGCAACCTGGAACTGATGCAGCGGGTGCAGAACGAAAGTGGTGCACAGATCATCCTGGCGTTGAAGGGCTTCTCGATGTGGAGTACCTTTCCGCTGATCCGCGAGTATCTGGTTGGTTGTACCGCAAGTTCGGTATGGGAAGCCCGCCTGGCGGAAGAAAAATTTGGCCGTGAAGTTCATGCGTACGCGCCTGGCTACAAAGCTGAAGAAATGGACGTCCTGTTACCTATAGTGCAGCACATCTCATTCAACAGCCTGAGTCAGTGGCAGCGCTATCGTGAGCAAACGATGGCCAGCGGCGTGTCGGCCGGTCTGCGGATCAATCCTGAACACCAGGAAGCAGAAACCGAACTATACGACCCCAGCGCACCGGGTTCGCGGCTGGGCGTACGGGTTGCTGAGCTCGAGAACGCTGATCTCACGGGCATCGAAGGCTTTCATGTACACAACCTCTGTGAATGTGACTCCTTCGCTCTGGAGCGCACCCTGAATGCCGTAGAAAGCAAGTTCGGCAGTTATCTGCACCAGCTGAAATGGCTAAACCTGGGTGGTGGCCACCTGATGACCCGCGCCGGTTATGATGTGGATCATTTAATCAAGCAGTTGAAACGCCTGCGCGAGACTTATAACTTGCAGGTTATTCTTGAGCCCGGCTCAGCAGTTGCCTGGCAAACCGGGCCGCTGGTTGCTGAAGTGGTGGATATTGTCGAAAATGACGGACAAATCGCTATTCTCGACATTTCTGCTACAGCGCATATGCCGGATGTGCTGGAAATGCCTTATCGCCCGGTGATCACTGGGGCCGATAAACCAGGCGTACTGGCTCATACCTACAAACTGGGAGGCAATTCCTGTCTGGCGGGTGATGTCATCGGGCTTTATAGCTTCAATGAGCCATTACAGCCCGGTAGTCGGATCATCTTTGAAGATATGATGCATTACACCATGGTGAAGACCAGCTTTTTTAATGGTGTAGAGCACCCGTCTATCGGGATCTTACGTGAGAACGGCGAGTTCGATTTGGTCCGAAAATTTACTTATGAAGATTTTCGTAGCCGATTATCGTGAAACATCTCAGGTAAACCAAAAACAGCGCCTTCGTGGCGCTGTTTTTTTATCCGGCTTGAGGAAATCCATCTGTTACGGATTCTGTGCCCGTGCGTAGTGAGCCAGCCCCTGTAATACCAGTTCACTGCGAAGCTCACCCCGCCGTTTGATGTCGGGCGGTAATAAGGGTACTGAGCCGCCACTGAACAGCAAGCGGAACTGAAACCAGTCCAGCTCGGTTTCAGTTACCAGCAGCGCCTGGCGAACCAGACCGGAGAACGCATTAACACAACCGTTCGCCAGACCGTCAGGAGTACTGCGGCCAAGCTGGTTGGTTTTACCCCAGCCTGACTGCGGGTCGGCAAAGACACGAGGCGCACGTTGCACCACAGCGTCCTGCATAAGCTCAACTCCAGGGGTAATCCAGCCCCCTAAATGCTGACCTTCGCCATCAATCCAATCAACGGTAATGGCGGTGCCCGCGTCAATAATAATAGTTGGCTTGGGCTGCTCGTTGAAGGCACCGATAATTGCCAGCCAGCGATCAACACCAAGATCTCCCGGCGTGCTATAAGCATTGGTGACCCCAAAAGCAGTGGCCTGGCTATGTACCTCGTGGATGTCTGCTTTGGCTTGGTGTAACCAGTCGAGCAGCTGCTGCCGCTTCTGCAGATTAGTCACCGCTGCCAGCCATATTGCGGACAGTTCAGCAGGCAGCTCAGCACCGCTCAGCTCGTCGTAGGCCAGATTAAATAATGGTTCAAGGTGGCCTTCAGCGTCCATCACTGCGGTTTTCACCCGCGTATTGCCAGCATCAACTAATAGTTTTTTATTCATAACGTAAACTGACTTCCCCTGCGTGATAGCGCTCAATCTTTCCGTTACGGCTCAGGAGCAAAGCTCCCTGCTCATCAATACCTTCAGCTATGCCATGGATAGCCTGATCACCCATTATCACCTTAACGGGCTGCAAAGCCAGCCGATCATAGTGTAACCAGGTTTTAATAAATGGTTTCAGCCCTTCTTTTTCAAATATCCGCAGCCCCGTCCTGCAACGGTCGATCAGGTCTGCAGCTAGCAGATTACGGTCGAATGGTCCTTGCAGAGCCTGGCGCAAATCGGTCCATGGCTGGTCAATATTCTGCTCCACTGACGGTGACATCGCCAGATTAATACCAATGCCAATGACGGCATTTGCCGCGCCACTAGCCTGACCTTCCAGTTCGACCAGGATGCCCGCAATCTTTCGTCCGTCAACTAATACGTCATTCGGCCATTTAAGTTCAACACCAAATACACCCAGGCTATGCAGCATTTCTGCAATCAGGGTACCCACGGCAATACTCAGGCCCATGGCGGCAGCCATACCTTGTGTTAGTGGCCAGTGCATACTCATATAGAGGTTGCTGCCAAACGGTGAATGCCAGACCTTTCCACGCCGCCCCCGACCCTGAGTCTGCGCTTCGGCTAATACTGCGAAGCCTGCTGGTGTCGAACTGTCGCGTAGTTCCCGCAGATAGTCGTTACTGGAACCAACCACCCGCTCAAGCACTATGTCATCGGCTTGATTCGCGGCGGTTCCGCCCCTGGACGCTAACTCAGCAAGCGCTGCAGTGACGCGTTCTTTGCTGAGCAACTGTAGTGGCTCCGCCAGCCGATACCCTTTTCCGGAAACCCTGAACACGTCCAGCCCTAACTTTTCTATAGCACTTACATACTGGCCGACTGAAGTACGGCTGACGCCAAGTAGTTCACCAATATCAGAACCGGAATGGAACTGCCCATCGGCAAGCAGTTCAATAATACGGATAATATTCAGCTCTCGTTGTTTCATAACTGGATCAATTCCCTTTCGCCAAGAATACGCACTTCGGCTTCAAGCTCGACGCCAAAGCGTCTTGCTATGCTTCCTTTAATTTCATTTGCCAGTTCGATCACTGCCTGACCTTCACTGGCGCTCTTATTAACCAGTACCAACGCCTGGTTGGCATGAACAGCCACCCCGCTACGTGTCTTGCCCTTCCAGCCATCCTGCTCGATAAGCCAGCCAGCCGCCAGTTTAACCCGTTGGGGGCTAACCGGATAAAAGGGAATTCCTGGATAATGTTGCTGCAGTTCGGCAAGCGTTGCTGTTGATACTACCGGGTTCTTAAAGAAACTACCTGCATTTGGTTGTAACGCGGGATCAGGTAACTTCTGCTGGCGAATCGCTACTACCCGCTGAAATATCTCGAGCGCCGTAGCCTCAGTGCCAAGCTGCTGGAGTTCACCATAGCTGGTCACTGCTTGCCATAAACGGGGGATGGTAAAACCAACCTGGGTGATTAGCCA
>CAYWXF010000006.1:0-44684 GCA_964462025.1 uncultured Pseudomonas sp.
ATCTCAATCTGCCCCTGATCAGGGCGGATATTGTTTAGCGGCATGTAAGTCGAGGCGTCTTCCTGGTTATGCAGTACCGCATGACGATGGAAGAAAGTACCACGGCCACTGTCCTGTCCGGTCAGACGAATATGATAGCCATCATCAACCAGGCTGGCATAGGCGAGTGTTTCAGCGAATCCCCAGTCAGCCAGTTTTTCGCCGCGCGCCATTTTCATGCGCTCGTCATAAACTTTCTGAACCCGCGAATGCAGTTCAACACTATCAGGAACCGTGCTCATTGCTTCGCCGAGTTCTTTCAGCTTGTCTTTGCTGATCTTAGCGCTGTAATCGACATCCCATTCGTTGCCGATATAGGGCGACCAGTCCACCGAGTGCGCTTTCATTTCGCGGAACTCAGGCAATACAATTTCGCCTTTATCGAGCTGATCGCGGTAATCGCTGATCAGGTCTTCAGCGTAATCCTTTTCAATCACACCAGCCTTTTTCAGGCGGTCGGCGTAGATTTCACGCGCCACCGGGTGCTGGCGGATTTTTGAATACATCAGCGGCTGGGTAGCGCTTGGCTCGTCCGCTTCGTTATGGCCGTGACGACGGTAACAGACCAGGTCGATCATCACGTCACGCTTAAAGGTATTGCGGTAATCCAGAGCCAGTTCACAAACGAACAGAACGGCTTCAGGATCATCAGCATTCACGTGGAATATTGGTGCCTGTACCATCTTCGCAATATCAGTACAGTACTGGGTTGAACGCGCATCTTCGCGCTTCGAGGTAGTGAAACCAACCTGATTGTTCACCACAATACGAATCGAACCACCCACCTGATAGGCACGGGTTTTCGACATATTGAAGGTTTCCTGCACGATACCCTGACCGGCAATCGCAGCATCCCCATGAATCGTAATTGGTAGTACTTTAGAACCGTCTTTATCGTCCAGACGATCCATCCGGGCGCGCACTGAGCCCATCACGACCGGGTTAACAATCTCCAGATGCGATGGGTTAAAGGCCAGCGCCAGATGCACATTACCGCCTGGGGTAGCAAAGTCAGACGAGAAGCCCATGTGGTACTTCACATCGCCAGAACCTTTGCTGGCACCGTGTTTACCGGCGAACTCATCAAACAGTTCCTGCGGCTTCTTACCCAGCACGTTCACCAGTACGTTCAACCGGCCACGGTGAGCCATACCGATGACAACTTCTTTGCCACCCTGCTCACCCGCGCGACTGATCAGATGTTTCAGCATAGGTACCAAACTGTCACCGCCTTCCAGCGAGAAGCGCTTAGCGCCCGGGAATTTCGAGCCCAGATATTTTTCCAGGCCGTCGGCAGCAGTCAGTTCGCGAAGAATCTTGCGTTGCTGTTCTGCTTTAAAGGTCGGGGTGCCACGAACGCCTTCCAGACGCTGCTGAATCCAGCGCTTTTCTTTAGTCGAGACAATATGCATGTACTCGGCACCGATCGAATCACAGTAGATACGATCGAGTATGTCGCGGATTTCACCCAGTTTCATGGTTTCGCGGCCTACTGCCAGCGACCCCACGTTGAATTCGGTATCGAAATCATCTTTCGAAAGATCATGATGCGCAAGCGACAGATCAGGAACTTCGGGCTGACGCCAGAGGTTCAGCGGATCAAGATTAGCATGCTGGTGTCCGCGGAAACGATATGCGTTAATCAGTTGCAGCACTTTGACCTGTTTCAGATCCGGGCTGGTTACCGCACAACCGGCCTGCTTCAGCTTGTTTTTAGCTGCTTCGCGAAACTCATCGCGGATAAGGCTGTGCTTAATATCACGACTGGAGTCGTCTTGCGGAAGTTGATCGAAAAACTCTCGCCACTCATCACTGACGGATGTGGGATCGTCGAGGTACAGCTCAAAGAGCTCCTCGATATAAGCCATATTACCACCGGCAAGGTGGGAGGATTCTAGCCAGGCTTGCATTACGCCATCTTGCATCGCTGTTCCTTCACACTCGTTTATAAAAAAATAGCCATCCGAGCTGGATGGCTATTTCGATACAGCTCGGCCACAACTATAGCAAATCAGAGCGATTTTATTAAATCGCCCGAGTCAATAGCATGGATTTGATGTGTCCAATAGCCTTGGTTGGGTTTAACCCTTTCGGACAAACGTCGACACAGTTCATGATGCCTTTGCAACGAAATACGCTGAATGCATCATCAAGTTCGTCGAGTCGTTGCTCGGTTGCCGTATCGCGGCTATCGATCAGAAAACGGTATGCCTGCAGCAAACCAGCCGGACCGATGAACTTATCCGGATTCCACCAGAACGACGGACAAGACGTTGAACAGCATGCGCACAAGATACACTCGTACAGGCCGTCAAGCTTAGCACGCTCTTCAGGTGACTGCAGGCGCTCGCGCGCCGGCGGGTTTTTATCATCGTTGATCAGATATGGCTTAATTTTCTCATACTGAGTATAGAACTGGCTCATATCGACGATCAGGTCACGGATAACCGGTAAGCCGGGTAACGGACGGATCACAATTTTACTGCCTTTGAGCGCTGATAACGGTGTGATACATGCCAGGCCATTTTTGCCGTTCATGTTCAGACCATCAGAGCCACACACACCTTCACGGCATGAACGGCGATACGCCAATGTCGGATCCTGCTCTTTCAGCTTCTGCAGGACATCCAGCACCATCATGTCACGCCCTTCGTCAACTTCCAGGGTGTAATCTTTCATGTAGGGCGCATTATCAACGTCCGGATTATAACGATAAACTGATATGCTCAATTTCTTCATCGTTTTCACCTAACCTTAGTAAGTCCGCGCTTTCGGCGGGAATGCTTCGCGCAGCTTCGGCTGCATATTTACTTCACGCTTGATCATCGACTCATCGCCCGGACGATAAACGCTGTGTACCAGCCAGTTTTCGTCATCACGATCAGGGAAGTCAGCCCGGCTATGGGCACCGCGACTTTCAGTACGGAAGTTCGCCGCTACCGCTGTGGAATAGGCGGTTTCCATTAAGTTATCCAGTTCCAGACACTCAATACGCTGGGTATTGAATTCTTTACTGGTGTCATCCAGACGCGCGTTTTTCAGGCGCTCGCGAATCTTCTTCAGCTCTTCCAGACCTTCCTTCATTGCTTCGCCTTCACGGAATACCGAGAAGTTCATCTGCATGCAGTTTTGCAGGTCTTTGCGGATTTGCACGGGATCTTCGCCGTCACGGTTATTTTCCCAGCGATTGATGCGTTCTAACGCAGCATCGATATCATCCTGGCTGGCATCACGAACGTCGTTACTTGATGCCAGAACTTCACCCAGGTGCAGGCCAGTTGCGCGGCCAAATACCACCAGGTCAAGCAGTGAGTTACCGCCCAGGCGGTTCGCTCCGTGTACCGATACACAGGCAATTTCGCCACAGGCAAACAAGCCAGGAACAGCAGTCGCCTGACCATTGTCATCAATGTACAGCGCCTGACCATCAACGTTAGTCGGAATACCGCCCATCATATAGTGACAGGTTGGCACCACCGGGATTGGCTCTTCAGCCGGGTCAACGTGACCGAAGGTTTTCGCCAGGTCACATACGCCAGGCAGGCGGCTTTCCAGCACGTCGCGGCCAAGGTGGTCCAGCTTCAGCTTCAGATAAGGGCCTGAGTCGCCTTTAAAGCCACGGCCTTCACGAATTTCAGTCATCATCGAACGGGCCACCACATCACGTGAAGCCAGATCTTTGGCGTTCGGAGCGTAGCGCTCCATAAAGCGCTCACCATCTTTATTCAGCAGGTAGCCACCTTCACCACGGCAACCCTCGGTTACCAGGGTTCCGGCGCCGGCAATACCCGTTGGGTGGAACTGCCACATTTCCATATCCTGCACCGGCACGCCAGCACGCAGCGCCATACCAACGCCGTCACCGGTGTTGATGTGGGCGTTTGTAGTAGACGAATAAATCCGGCCGGCACCACCAGTAGCTAATACCACTGCCTTGGCTTTGATATAGAAGATTTCACCGGTTTCGATGTTTAACGCGGTAGTACCTACTACCGCGCCATCCTGGTTCTTCACCAGATCCAGCGCATACCACTCAGACAAAATGGTGGTATTGTTTTTAATGTTTTGCTGATACAGCAGATGCAACAGGGCGTGACCAGTACGGTCTGCAGCAGCAGCGGTACGGGCAGCCTGCTCGCCACCAAAGGCTTTAGACTGACCACCAAACGGCCGCTGATACACTTTGCCGTTTTCAAAGCGTGAGAATGGCAGACCCATGTTTTCCATTTCAAGAATGGCTTCCGGGCCAGCCTTACACATATATTCAATGGCATCCTGGTCACCGATGTAATCGGAGCCTTTTACCGTATCGAACATGTGCCATTCCCAGTTATCTTCATGGGCATTACCCAGCGCTACGGTGATACCGCCCTGGGCTGACACTGTATGGGAACGGGTTGGAAAAACTTTGGACATCAGCGCACAAGTCAGCCCTGATTCAGTAATTTGCAATGCGGCACGCATGCCTGCACCACCAGCGCCGATAACAACGGCATCAAATTCGAGAGTTTGTACGCTCACTTCACACACCCTCCACAGGCCACACTACCAACAGACCGGCTAACCAGACAATGATAAGTGAAACACTGAAAACAAATTGAAGAAAAGCTCGTAAGCCGGCGATTTTTACGTAGTCGGTTAAGACCTGCCAGGTGCCAATCCAGCCGTGAATAACAACGGCGGTTAAGGCCAGCATGGTAAAGAGCTTAACGCCCAGGCCGGCAAAGAAGTTGGTCCAGACCGCGTAGGTGATTTCATCAGTAGCAATCAGGAAGCTCATCAGAAAAACAGCATACAGCCCCAAAATAATGGCACTGGCGCGTAATAGGATAAAATCATGAGGGCCGCTACGGCCAAATGTTCCAGCTGCTCTTACCATAACCAGACTCCTGCCAGAATCGAAAGAATAATCGCCACCACAAACACAGCAATAGCGCTGACGCGGCCTGAGTTACGCTCTTCCCAGTAGCCCATGTCCATCACCATGTGACGAACACCAGCCAGAATGTGATAGCCAAGCGCGGTGAGAATACCCCAGGCGATAAATTTAGCGAACCAGCCAGAAAGCAGCTCATGTACGGTCGCAAAGCCTTCAGCGGACTGCAGTGACACGGCCAAAGCCCAAATCAGCAAGACCACAGCAAACAGCATAATGACGCCGGAAGCACGATGAAGGATTGAACTGATGGCCGCCGCAGGTTGACGGATAGTTAACAAGTTTAAATGTACAGGTCTTTGTTTTTTCACGATTGTTGTGCCTTTAGGAAAAGCATTGTAAACATGCTCGGAACTTCAAACATCCCCCGCAAAGAGGACCCTGTGAGATCGCCGCCAAAGTATATAAGCCAATGGCGTCAATTACAATTCTCTGACAGGCGCTTTCCCGTTAAAAACGTAATTTTTTTGAGATTCGATCACTACACGAAAGTCGATTACAATAATCTATCCGACCTTAGTCTTATCCTGCTGGCTTAAACTGGTTTAAACGGCCGTTTGAATTGACAAACACCGTAAAAATGAAGTAAAACTAGCGCTCTTTTTAGTGATGAAGCAGACTCAAACAAGGAGATTTCCTTATGGCTGATCGTAAAGCCACCCTGCAGATTGACGGCCAATCCATTGAATTGCCAGTATTAACTGGTACAGCCGGCTATGATGTAGTTGACGTGCGTACTTTAGGCAAGCATGGTTACTTCACCTTCGACCCGGGCTTTTTAGCAACGGGCTCATGCGAATCAAAGATTACTTATATTGATGGTGATAAGGGTATTCTCCTGCATCGTGGGTATCCGATTGATCAGCTGGCAACTCAGGCAGACTACCTTGAAGTCTGTTACATGCTGTTGCACGGCGAAGCGCCAAACGAAAAAGAATACGACGAATTTAAAGAAACCATTACCAATCACACTATGGTTCATCAGGGTCTGCATGGCTTTTTCAACGGCTTCCGCCGCGACGCGCATCCGATGGCTATGGTATGTGCCGTCACCGGTGCCCTGTCCTCGTTTTATCACGATGACCTTGATATCCATGACGAAGAACAGCGTCTGCGCAGCGCCTACCGCCTGATCGCTAAAATGCCGACTATTGCTGCGATGGCTTATAAATTCAGCATCGGTCAGCCGTTTGTTTACCCGCGCAACGACTTGTCGTACTCAGAGAACTTCCTGAACATGATGTTCTCAGTACCAGCCGAAGATTATGAAATCAGCCCGGTGGTAGCCAAGGCCATGGATCGGGTATTTACCCTGCATGCCGATCACGAGCAAAACGCGTCAACCTCAACCGTGCGTCTGGCCGGCTCTTCAGGTGCTAACCCGTACGCGTGTATCGCAGCTGGTGTCGCCTCACTATGGGGACCAGCCCATGGTGGAGCCAACGAGGCCTGCCTGCGCATGTTAAGCGAAATCGGCAGCGTCGATAATATTCCTGAGTACATTGAACGGGCAAAAGACAAGAATGACCCGTTCCGTCTGATGGGCTTCGGTCACCGCGTTTATAAAAACTTTGACCCGCGGGCCACAGTTATGCGTGAAAGTGCTCACGAAGTACTGAAAGAACTGAACATCAAGGATCCGTTACTCGATGTAGCTATGGAACTTGAGCGTATCGCGCTGGAAGACGAGTACTTCATTGAGAAGAAACTCTACCCTAACGTTGATTTCTACTCAGGCATTATCCTGAAAGCTATTGGTATTCCGACCAATATGTTCACCGTTATTTTTGCGCTGTCGCGCACGGTCGGCTGGATTTCTCACTGGCATGAGATGATGAGCGAGTCGAGCCAGAAGATTGGTCGCCCACGTCAGCTATATACCGGCGAAGCCCAGCGCGATTTCAAACCACTGAAACGCTAAGCTGACTGGTGTTGGTCAAAACCAACATTAATTAGTGAAAATCATACATAAAAGCACTCTTCGGAGTGCTTTTTTTATTTCTCTCCACACTAAACTTTTCATTCGCCCCTCTCGTCTTACTTAACGCAGAATGGCTGTATACCTTGCCCTGACTGGATTTAGCTTTTGCCACTAAAAACTTATATAAAAACTGGCACGCGTTATGCATCGACTGCGGTATCAGATACCAAATTTCATTTTTTACACGGGACGAATCTAATGAAAACCAATAATCCATCGCGTCGAATTCAACCTTTTGCCGGTCTGGCCGCTTTAATACTGACATCGAGTCTGTTGCTAAACGGTTGCGGTCAGGCTGGCGCCTCTGATCCTAAAGCGGAAGAACCACCCGCGCGGATCCCGGTCGCTACAGCCCAGGTTAACCTGGACTCTATCACCTCTAACTTTAAAACGACCGCCGTTCTTGAAGCGCGGGCCGAAGCTGATGTTGTCAGCAAAGCCAACGGCATCGTTGAAGAAATTCTGGTAGAAGAAGGTGAATATGTAAAAGCCGGTCAGATACTGGCACACATCCGCGACGAGGAATACCAGATTGCCGCCAGCCAGGCCCAGGCAGAGCTAAGCAGCGCTATGCAGGAACTACGCCGGATAAAAGATATGGCAGCGCGGGATATGATTAGTGCAGATGCCTACGACAAACTGCGTTTTCAGGTTGACCTGATGCAGGCCCGCTATGACATGGCGGCCCTTAACCTGGCCGAAACCACTATCCGCGCGCCGATCAGCGGCCACATCGCAGTCCGTTACGTAAAAACCGGTAACCTGGTCAAACAGTATGAAGCGAAAAAACTCTTTCATATTGTGGCTATGGAGCAATTACAGGGTAATGTTCACCTGCCCGAGCGTGAGCTACAGAATATCCGCGTCGGCCAGACCGCTCAACTGCGGGTCAGCGCCCTGCCACAAAAAGTAGTGGAAGCGACCGTCGAACGCATCAGCCCGGTTGTCGATACCCAGTCCGGTACCTTTAAAGTGGTCCTGAACATTAATAATCAGGATCTGGATCTGAAAGCCGGTATGTTTGCCCATGTCAGCCTGAACTACGCCACCCGCGAACAAACTGTGGTTGTGCCCCGTCACGCGGTATCAAGCCTGGATAGCCAGTACAGTGTATTCACTGTGGACGCTGAAGGTATTGCCCATAAAGTCGACGTGAAAATCGGCTTCGAAGACGAAACCCGCATGGAAATTATTGAAGGCCTCACTGCAGGCCAGCAAATCGTGGTGAGCGGTCAGGCAAACCTGAAAGACGCTGCTCTGGTTGAGGTCATCCGTAGCGAGCAACAATCATGAGCCTGGTGCGTCTGGCCGTACGCCGGCCCGTAACAATTTCGATGTTCACCCTGGCAGTGCTGTTATTCGGAATGGTGTCACTGGGTCGTATCCCGGTAACCCTGCTGCCAGATCTTGCTTACCCTACCCTGACGGTGCGTACCGATTATCCTGGTGGCGCGCCGGGTGAAGTTGAACAACTGGTCAGTAAACCAATTGAAGAGAACCTGGGCACCGTTAAAGGTATTCGTCGTATTGAGTCGGTTTCCCGTGCCGGCCAAAGCGATGTCATGCTGGAATTCGCCTGGGGCACCAATATGGATATGGCCAGCCTCGATGTGCGTGAAAAGCTGGACCTTGTTGAACTGCCATTAGATATCGACAAACCGATTCTGCTGCGGTTTAACCCATCAGAAGAACCCGTATTCAGAATGGCCCTGGCAATTGAATCTGAGTCAGCCATAGATCCGCTGACTGGCGCGGCCTCCATAAGCGAACTGAAACGCCTGCGTACCTACGCTGAAGAAGATCTTAAACGCCAGCTGGAAAGTATTGATGGCGTCGCTTCCGTGCGCCTGGGCGGCGGTCTCGAAGACGAGATCCAGGTGCTGGTTGACGAGCAGCGGGCCAGCCAGCTGCAGGTACCGATGAGCCTGATCATGGACCGGCTGCGTGAGGAAAATATTAACCTTTCCGGTGGCCGGCTGGAGTCTGACCGCTCTGAATACCTGGTCAGAACCCTGAACCAGTTTCAGGATCTGGATGATATCCGCGCCATTTATATCGCTACCCGTAACGAGCGACCGGTACTGTTACAAGACCTCGCAGAGGTAAGAAACAGCTACAAAGAACGTGATTCCATCAGCCGCGTTGCCGGTATGGAAGCCGTCGAAGTATCGCTGTACAAAGAAGGTGATGCGAATACCATCCGCGTGTCGGATGAAATCAAAGCTCATCTGCAGTACATGCAGAAAAACAAGATGGTACCTAAAGAATACACCATCCGCCCGGTATACGATCAGGCCGTGTTTATCAGCGCCGCCATCGATGAAGTTCGCGATGCCGCCATTCTCGGTGGCCTGCTGGCTATGGTCATTATCTACCTGTTCCTGCAGCGCGTCTGGCCCACGGTCATCATCTCGTTGGCGATTCCAATCTCAATTATTGCCACCTTTAACCTGATGCACGGTTACCAGGTGTCCCTGAATATGATGTCGCTGGGCGGTATTGCCCTGGCTGTCGGTATGTTAGTGGATAACGCCATTGTGGTGCTCGAGAATATCGCCCGCCACGGCGAAACCCAGGAAGCCGATGTTGCCGCTGAACGCGGCACCAGTGAAGTAGCCAGCGCCATTACCGCATCAACGCTGACCACCATGGCGGTATTTTTCCCGCTGGTGTTCGTTGAAGGCATAGCCGGCCAGCTATTCCGCGATCAGGCCCTGACGGTTACCTTCTCACTGGCCGCATCACTGCTGGTCGCACTCACCTTGATTCCTATGCTCTCCACCCGCAGCAAAAAGCGGCAGGATAACGCTGAACAAGTATCAGCGCCCCAGTCCGGCGGCGCTTCAAGTGGTTGGAAGTTCTGGTTATCGACACCGCTACTGCTGGTGTTCCGCTGGATTCCGATGGCTGTAATCATGCTGCTTACGCTGATCTGGCGGGCACTGGCGAAGGCCTTTTTCTTCCTCGTGCGGCCGCTGCTGGCAGGCTTTAACTGGGGCTACTCGCGGCTGGCAAACAGCTACCGTCGGGTGCTGGAAAAAGCACTGGCCCATGCCAAAGCGACCCTGGCCGCCATAGTGCTGGTTGCAGCGGGCTGCTATGCCCTGCTGCCTATGCTGCCCGTCTCCCTGCTGCCCGATATGGCTCAGGGCGAATTTTATGTAGAAGTAGAGCTGCAGCCCGGCGCGACCATTTATGAAACCGACACCGTACTGGCAGGGCTGGGTAATGTCATCGCCAGTAATGATGACCTAAAGCAGCACGTCAGCCGCTATTACAGCGTTGCCGGCACCGGTAGCTTGCTGAATGCGGCACCAGGCCAGAGCGGTAATCAGTGGGGCCGCCTTAACGTGGTCATGCAAAGTGGCGGTGATGCCGAGGCCGAAGCCCGGGTACAGCAAGCTTTACGCGATTATACCCGCACCCTGCCCGGCGTTATGGTCAAGTTCGGCCGGCCTGAACTGTTCAGCTTCAGCAGCCCCATTACCATTGAACTGAACGGCTATGACCTGACCTTGCTGCAAAGTGCGGCTGAACAAGTAGCGCAGCAGCTTGAAGGCGCCGATCGCTTCACTGATATCCGGGTGAACATGACGGATGGCCAGCCGGAACTGGCGGTTATCTTTGATCATGCCAAACTCAGTCAGTACGGCATGACCAGCGCCGACGTTTCAGAGCTACTGGCAACCAAAATTGGCGGCCGGGTAGCGACTCAGTTCAGCCTGGCGGATCGCAAAATTGACATTCTGGTACGTAGTCAGGCCGAAGACCGCGACTCATTGCGCGATCTGCGCCAGATGATTATCAACCCGGGTGCTGAACGCGAGATCCCGCTGCAGTCTATTGCCACCATAACCCCGATTATCGGGCCAAGCGAAATCACCCGTGTGGATCAGCAACGTACCGCGTTGGTTGAAGCTAACCTGGCCTTTGGTGACCTGGGCGCGGCAGTTACTGAAGCGCGCGACATCCTCGCGAACACCGAACTGCCGTTAACCATCAACGCCCAGGTAGCCGGTCAGAACGAAGAAATGCAGTCATCCTTCCGTTCACTGCAGTTCGCGCTGGTACTGGCCGTATTCCTGGTGTATCTGGTGATGGCATCGCAGTTTGAATCGTTGCTGCACCCGTTCTTTATTCTGTTGAGCGTGCCGCTGGCGGGCGCCGGCTCGGTGTTGGGATTATTCCTGCTGGGCACCGAGCTAAGCATCATCGTGTTTATCGGCCTTATCATGCTGGCCGGTATTGTGGTGAATAACGCCATCGTGCTGGTTGATCGCATTAACCAGTTACGCCGTGAAGGAGCCGACCGCTTCAGCGCCGTCTTTGATGCTGCCCAACACCGTCTGCGGCCGATACTGATGACCATGTTAACAACAGTGCTCGGCTTATTACCGCTGGCGATAGGCTTAGGCGAAGGCGCTGAAATTCGCGCGCCGATGGCCATCAGTGTTATCGCGGGCTTGCTGTTCTCTACCCTGCTGACCCTGTTCTTCATTCCGTGCCTGTATCTGCTGGTCGACCGTAAAACCGTCAAAACCCCGGAGGCCACCCTATGAACGCCGCTGAAATAGGGTCAGCCCTGGCACGCTGGGCGCTGCGGCGCCCGGTAACCACCTGTATGCTGTTCGTTTCTATGGTGCTGCTGGGCGGAATCAGCTCCCGCTTGCTGCCGCTGGAGAAGTTCCCCGGCATTGAGATCCCGGAAATCATTGTTATTGTGCCCTATCCTAATTCCAGCCCGGCGGAGGTCGAGCGTTTGATTACCCGGCCGGTGGAAGAAGCTTTGGCCACCCTGAGTAACGTCAAGCGCATGTATTCAAACTCCAATTCAGAGCAGGGCCAGGTGGTGCTGCAGTTTGAATGGGGCGAAGATGTCAACGCGAAGAGCATTGAGGCACGCGAGAAAGTTGATGGTATCAGGCACCTGTTACCTGACGATATCGAGCGTATCCAGGTACTGCAGTTCAACACCGAAGACATGCCGGTATTTCAGCTGCGTATTTCCAGTCAGCGCGATTTAAGTAACGCCTGGGACTTACTCGACCGCAGCCTGCGCCGCCCTATCGAGCGGGTCACGGGCGTGTCGCGGGTTACGCTCTACGGCGTACAACCCCAGCAAATCGTGATTCGGCTGGACCAGAACCGCCTGCTGAGCCATAACCTGACCGCGGCAGAAGTCACCAGCCGTCTGCAGCAGGCGAACTTTGCGTTAACTGCCGGCTACATTGAGAACGACTACGAACGCATTCTGGTGAATCCGGTTGGCGAGTTCCGCGATGAGTACGAGATCCGTAACTTCCCTATTCGTTCGGATCTTAAATTAGGTGATATCGCCGACATCGGCCGGGAGATGCCGCGCCGCTCTGATGGCCGTCACCTGGATCAGCGCTATGCCATCGGCATGGAAGTTTTCAAAGACTCCAGTGCCAATCTGGTGGATGTTTCGCGCCGGGTCATGGAAGTAATTGATACCGTCCGGCAGGATCCGCAATTCAACGGCATTAATCTTTATGTGATGGACGATACTGCCGATGGTGTAACCACCTCGCTCAATGACCTGGTCAAGGCCGGTCTGCTGGGTGCCTTGCTGTCGTTTATCGTGCTGCTGATTTTCCTCCGCAACATAGTCACCACCCTGATCGTGGTGCTGTCAGTGCCTATTGCCATTTGTATCGCCTTAGGTGGCATGTACTTTCTCGGCTATTCACTGAACGTACTGTCACTGATGGGGCTGATGCTGGCGGTCGGGATGCTGGTTGATAACGCCGTTGTTATCACCGAAAGCATCCAGTACGAACGCGAACAGGGTGTCTCTGCCCGTAAAGCGACCATACTGGGTGTTGGCAACGTTTCACTGGCCGTGGTAGCCGGTACCTTAACCACAGCCATAGTGTTTCTGCCGAATATTTTCGGCAAGAAAATCGATGTCACCATCTTTCTGGAACACACTGCGATCGCCATCTGTTTGTCATTACTGGCGTCGCTGCTGATCGCGCAGACGCTGATTCCGTTGTTAACCAGCAAGCTGATCAAAGCCCGTAAAAAGCCACTGGCTGATACCGATCAGCCCGCTGCTAAATCACGCTACCAGCGCAGCCTGGAGTGGACCTGGCGACATCCCCGCTGGACCGGTCTGTTCGCGGTACTGCTACTGGCAAGTATCGTGATTCCTTTTGCCGGCGTTAGCGGCGATCAGGGGCCGCAGGGCTTCAACGACCGGGTGTTTATCAGCTACAACCTGCATACCCAGTACAGCCTGAGTGAAGTCGAAGATGAAGTGACCATCATGGAGGACTTTCTCTACAGCAATCAGGAAGACTTCCATATCGACGCTGTTTACAGCTATTACACGCCTAATTACGCCATTTCGACGGTATTGCTCAAACCAGACCGGCCCGAAAAATTGGGTGATTTAATGGAACGCATGCGCAAAGAATTCCCAAAAATGCTGCGCAGTGAACCGCGATTTGGCTTTGGTGGCGGTGGTGGCGATCGTGTTCGGGTTACCTTAAGTGGTAACTCTACCGACGTGCTGCAGCGCCTGGCAACGGACATAGTGCCACGCCTGGCTGCGATTAACGGCCTGACCGACGTACAGACCGAAATGGACGCTGGCCGCTATGAATTGCTTATTCATGTTGACCGCGAACGGGCTTATCGCCTGGGGCTGAGTTCAGCTGAAGTGGCCCGTGCTATTTCAACTGCCCTTCGTGGTCAGCGCCTGCGCTCATTTCGCGGTGACCCGAACGGAGAGATCCCGCTGCGGGTGGCGTTCGATAAAGAACTGGAATTTTCGCTCGACGCGCTGAAAAACCTGCCGGTGATTAAAATCGATGAGCGTGTGATCCCGCTGCACGCGATCGCGACCATTGAACGGCAGCCGCGGCTGGGCGAGATCCGTCGTATTGACCGCCGTACCTCACTGAGCATCGACGCCAACCTGCATGAGATGACTACCAGTGAGGCGCGTAAACAGGTCACCGCCGTCATGAACCAGCTGCAACTTCCGCAGGGTTACGCCTGGAGTCTGGATGGCAGTTTCCAGCGGCAACAGGAAGCGGAAAACGTGATGCTGGTAAATACCCTGCTGGCGGTCGCCATGATCTATATCGTGATGGCGGCACTGTTTGAGTCCGTACTCTTGCCCACAGCGGTCATTACCTCACTGCTGTTTTCGATTGTCGGGGTGTTCTGGGCGCTCTTCCTGACCGGCCAGTCAATCACTATTATGGCGATGATCGGTATTCTGATTCTGATGGGGATCGTGGTGAATAACGGCATTGTGCTGGTCGACAGGATTAATCAGTTGTTGGCGGCCGGACACTCGCTTGAGCGCGCAGTCATCGACGGCAGCGTCAGCCGCTTGCGGCCCATTCTTATGACAGTATCGACCACAGTGCTGGGGCTGGTACCACTGGCTTTCGGCACCACCCAGATAGGCGGCGATGGTCCTCCATACGCGCCTATGGCAATATCTATAATCGGTGGTCTTATCCTGTCAACCATCACCAGCCTGTACCTGGTACCCTACGCCTACGTAAGGCTACTAAGTATCAGAGCGCGCTGGCGGGCATTACGCAGCCGCGCCAGCCAGTTGGTTAGTCGGGTAATTGCCGGTTAGCCCGTTCCAGGTCGGCTGGCGTGTCAATGCCAGCCGGCGGTGGAATTATGGCTTCAGCAACGTGTATCCGTTCGCCGTACCAGAGTACCCGTAACTGCTCCAGTGATTCGATTTGTTCAATGGGGCTGGGTTCCCATTCCACATAGCGCCAGATGAAGCCGGCACGGTAAGCGTAGATACCAATATGACGGCGATAGTCCGCGTTGTCCGAGAGTCTATCCTTATGATTTCCGTCCCGATCGAAAGGAATCATTGCGCGACTGAAATACAGCGCATAACCGTTCACATCAGTGACCACTTTCACCGCATGCGGGCTCTGCACTTCTTCCAGTGAATGAATCGGGACCGCCAGGGTCGCCATCTGTGCCTGCTTCTGATTAGCCAGGTTATCAGCTACCTGCCGGATAATCTCAGGCGGAATAAAGGGTTCATCGCCCTGCACATTGACGACAATATGGTCATCCGCAATAGCCAGGTATTCCAGCACCTCAGCGATACGCTCGGTACCCGACTGATGTTCCGGGCTGGTCAGCATGGCACGGCCGCCGAAAGCTTCCACCGCATCAATAATCCGCTGATCATCGGTGGCGACAATAACCTCACTGGCACCAGCTGCCGCGCAGCGTTCGTAAACCCTCTGGATCATGGATTTATCGCCAATCATCGCGAGTGGTTTGCCTGGTAATCGGGTCGATGCATAACGGGCAGGAATTACTACGGTAAAACTCATGACGGAATCTTCTCCAGTTCAGCATTGGTCAGTTCGCGGGCTTCAGTAGTCAGTAGCATGGGAATATCATCGCGCACCGGATAAGCGAGCTTATCGCCGCGACAAACCAGTTCCTGTTTATCCTTGCACCACACCAGCCGTCCTTTGCAAAGGGGGCAGGCTAAAATTGCCAGGGTGCGTTCGTCCATAGCCATGTTCACTCCTGTTTAACGTCATTTATTTGGTATGTGCCGCCAGCGCCAGCTGAAACTGCTGCCAGAAGCCGTCGTCAAACTCGGCGCTGACAGGTAGATAATACCAGTCAGGTCGGGCAAAGGATCGGCACTTGGCAGCATCTTTTTCCGTCATAACCACAATGTCATGGGGCGGTAACTGTTCAAAATCGGCTGCGCTAAACGGATAATGATCGGGAAACTCCCTGGTCGCATCCAGCCGCAGCCCGGACTTTTCAAGTGTAGCGAAAAAACGTGGCGGGTGCCCAATACCAGCTACCGCGACAATCCGCCCTACCGGTAATTTGGCCACCGGCGCATCATCGATGACCCGCCGCCAACCCATGGGCTGTAACCTGAATACCGAGCCAAACTGATGCGTATCAGACGCACCGTTCTGCACCACCAAATCAGCTTGTTTCAGGCGCTTTTCAGGCTCGCGCAGTGGCCCCAGCGGCAATCGCCAGCCGTTACCCAGCCCGCGGTTACCATCAACCACCACCAGTTCGATATCACGATGCAATCGATAGTGCTGCAGACCGTCATCGCAGAGAATGATATTTACTTTAGGGAATTCGGCCAGCAGCTGCCTGGCGGCATCCACGCGGTCCGGTGCCACCACTACCGGCACCTTACAGCGCCTGGCCAACAGCAGCGGCTCATCGCCACAACGCCTGGGATCACTTTCGGTAGTAACCACCTGAGGGAAAGGCCCACGACCGCCATAACCGCGGGCAACAATGCCAGGGTGCCAGCCATGCTCGCGCAGCCAGCCAACCAAAGCTTCAGTGACGGGCGTTTTACCGCTGCCGCCTACAGTAATATTACCGACAACGATAACCGGAACGGATACCTTATGGCACGGCAACCAACCCCACCGGTAAAGCAACCGCCGGCCACAGGACACCAGCACAAACAACCCGTGTAATGGCAGCAACAGCCAGAGCAGCGGATGCACGCCGGGTGAGTACCAGGCACGCTGCCACCACATTACTGGTCATCCCCGCTGAACTGCAGGCTATGCAACTGGTAATAAGCGCCCTGTTTGCTCAGCAACTCTTTATGACTGCCGCGCTCCAGCACCTTCCCGTCTTCCAGCACCAGAATTTCGTCGGCCTTTTCAATGGTCGAAAGCCGGTGCGCGATAACAATCGACGTACGATCTTTTTGCAGGTTACCAAGCGCCGTCTGTATGTGGCGCTCTGATTCGGTATCCAGCGCCGACGTCGCTTCATCCAGAATCAGGATGGGGGCGTCGCGCAGCAGCGCCCGGGCAATAGCGATACGCTGACGCTGACCGCCCGAGAGCATCACGCCATTTTCGCCAACCATAGTATTCAGGCCATTCGGCATATTATCGCTGAACTCGGTGACATAAGCCTGCTCCGCGGCTTCACGGATGCGTTCATCGCTGACTTTGCCATGGGCACCATAAGCAATATTCTTGGCGATAGTGTCATTAAACAGAGTTACGTGCTGAGACACCACCGCGAACTGCCGGCGCAGGCATTTCAGCTTGTAATCATAGATATCCACATCATCAAGACAAATAACCCCTGACTGCGGCGTATAAAACCGGGTCAGCAGATTGGAAATAGTTGACTTACCACTACCCGAGCGCCCTACTAACGCCAGGGTTTTACCCGCCGGCACTTCAAAGCTTACATTCTCCAGTGCCGGTGACTCGGTCTCGTCGTACGCGAACGTCACCCCGTCAAAACGAATGTTGCCCGTGGCCCGCTGAATAACCTTTTTACCGGTATCCCGTTCAGCCCGCTCATCCAGCACCTCAAAAATACTTTTCGCAGCAGCAATACCGCGCTGAAAGTCGCTGTTAACCGTAGTCAGCTGTTTTAGCGGCCGTAGCAACATGATCATGGCAGTAAGCAAAGTCGTAAAGGCACCCGCCGATAAGTCTTCCAGCATTTCAGGGAAACTTGCCAGCACCAGCACCATCGACAGGCTTAACGAGGCGATAAACTGAATGACCGAGGTACTGACCGTCTGGGCGTTAACCATTTTCATATTCTGGTTACGGGTAATGTTATTAATTTCGCTGAAGCGCTTTGATTCCGCTTTCTGGCCTTCGTACATGACCACAACTTTATGCCCGTTAATCATTTGCTCAGCAGTGGTGGTGACCCCGCCCATAGCGGTCTGTATGCGGCTGGATACCTGCCGGAACCGCTTCGATACCACTGAAACAACTTTAGCGACCAGCGGCCCGACTACCAGAAATACCAGCGACAGCTGCCAGCTGTGATAAAACATCAGCGACAACAGACCCACAACAAAGGCACCTTCGCGGATCAGGATCAGTAAGGCGCGGCTGGTGGCTTCGGCTACCTGCTGCGTGGTATAGGTGATCTTAGAAATCAGGTCGCCGGTAGAGTGCCGGTCATGAAATGAAACCGGTAAGCGCATCATATGATCGAACAGCTGCTGCCGCAGGGTGGTGATCACGCGAAAGCCTACCCAGTTCAGAAAGTACGTCGAGATAAAGTTAAAAATACCCCGCGCAATAAATATCACCGGAACAAAAATAGCGCCGTACAAAAGTATTTTCGGGTTGTGCTGGGTCAGACCATCATCTATCAGGGTTTCAATCTGCGAGAAGAAAAAGGTGTCGACTGCGGCGTAACCCAGCATGCCGAAAATCGACAGACTAAAGGCGGCACGATAAGGTTTGATGTAGGCCAGCAGTCGCCGAAAGGTTTTTTGTTTTTTATTTTCGATAGTGTTTTCTGCGCTCATGCAATACTTTTACTGGTAGCTAATCCATTCATTCTAACCGCTTTCGGCGGACTCTGGCTAGTTTCCTGTGGTCGTGCTGCCGGCATCGGCATCAAACCAGGCCCCCGCCGCAGCCGCCAGTGGCTGCCACGCTCGCCAGCGTTTACCGTCACTGAGCAGGCTGACCTGACCACCAGCGGCGGTATCCAGCAGTGGAATGGACAAGCGCTGCAGACGCTCGCGCACCAACGGATGCACCAGTTTATAGGGATTATTACGGCCGCGGCTGGCGATAGCCACCGACGGCGAAACTTCACGCAAAAAGTAATCTTCGGACGAGCTGTTACTGCCATGATGCGCCAGTACCAGAATCTCGGCCTTGACCGGCGCCAGCCGGGCCAGCAAATCATGCTCGCCGCGCCGCTCAATATCGCCCGGGATCAGGATCCGCACATTACCGTGTTGCAACAACAGCACGCAGGAATTATTGTTGCCGCGGTTGTGGCCTTCGCGGCGCGGATGCAGCACCTGCCAGCTTACGCCGCGCCAGTTACCGCTTTGCCCCGCACTACAGATGAACCCTTCGCCCGCGCCAAACCAGCGGATTGCCGGATAGTGCTTTTTGATTGTATCCGCGCCGCCGCGGTGGTCCATGTCCGCATGGCTGATAAACGCCAGTTCAGGTTGCAAACGGCGCTGGCGCAGAACAGGCAGGACCACGCGCTCGGCCATATCACCGCCCTGTTGCCAGCTGGCCCCCGTGTCAATCAGCAGCGCCTGCCCCTGCCGCTCAACTACCAGTGCGCTGCCCTGCTCCACATCTAACACGTGTAAATACATATGTGGGTCATAATGCCTTAGCTGGTGAACCATAATTGCCGTCACCAGTACCGTCGTCAGCGCCGGTAGCCGATAGCGCCACTGCCACGGCCAGACAAGCACAACTAACCCGATCATAATCAACTCAATGGGCGGGGTAACCTGAGTACCAAGCCATTGCCAGGGCTGGTCAGCCAGCCAGCTTAACACTGGCCAGCTGTAGTTGAGCGGTTGCCCTGCCAGCCACCAGATCCAGTGCGCCAGGCTGTCGCCGCCGGCCAGCATAACCAACAGCCCGAATAAAGCCAGCGGCAGAACCCACAAGCTGAATACAGGTACCAACAGCAAGTTCGTCACCGGCGCCAGCAGCGGCAAGCCGCCGAACCAGAGCAAGGTCAGCGGCCACAAGGCCAGGGTAAGCATGAGTTCCAGCCGCCACAGCATACGCAACCCTTTAAAGCGGCCATCGAGGGCTTGCCAGCGCCAGTTCATCAGCAGAATAGCCGCTACCGCGGTAAGCGACAGCCAGAAACCGGGTTGCAGCGGTGCCATCGGCTCAAGCAGAATCACCACCCCGGCGGCCCGCAACAACACCCGCCCCGGCGGGGTATAACAAGCGAACTTCTTATGCAGAAACAGCACCGCGAACATGCATAGCGCCCGCACCGTAGCAGTGCCGAAACCAGCCAGCCAGGCATAGCCACAGGCCAGTAACAAGGCGCCCCACCAATACCAGAACAGCCCGTTAAACCGATCCCGGCGGTGGCGACTACGCCCCAGCCAGCGCTTCGAGTAGCTCAGTAAAATAATGGCGGCGCCAGCCACCAGGCTCAGGTGCAGCCCCGAAATCGCGATAAGATGGGCAAGCCCGGTGCGCTGAAAAACATACCAGTGGGCATCACTGAGCAACTGCCGCTCGCCCATCAGCAGCGCCGTCAGCACACCAGCCTGCGGCAGCGACCCCAATTGTTGCTGCATGCGGTCAAACAGCTGTTGCCGGAAGTCAGGCTCACCATACAGGTAAGCGCCATTCTGTACGCTTCCTAACGCGCGGATTCCGCTGGCCAGTAAATAACGGTGGTAGAGAAAGCCGCCCTCGTTTCTGGGTCCCTGGGGATGCCGTAAACGAACCGTCAGCGACCAGGTTTCACCAGCCTTCGGCAGCTGGTGTTGCGATTCAGTGGGTGGATCGTACCAATTCAGCCGGATACCTGGCTGTGCGGACACGGCTTTATCTGCCAGCCTGAGCAGCTTTCCTTCAATTCGCCAGAAGCCTTCAGTGAGTTGCGGTAAGCGGGTTATGACTACCTGAACAGTAACGGGTGTTCCTGCCTGAGCAGGGTCAAGTTGCCAGCTCTGTGCGAAATAAGCGTTGCCAGATCCCCACCCAATCCCGCACAATATGCCCAGAGTAGTCCCCATCAGCGGCATTTTGAAAATGGCCAGATAACCGCAGAGTGCAATGAGTAACGCACCTGCCAGCCATTGCCACATAAGCAAATGACTGCTAAAACAAAATGACAGCGCAAAGCCAGCTAGAAATGCGCACAACCACCGATCCATGGATGTTGTACCTGAACGTTGAGGATGAGTTAAACACTTATGCCGAAAAAGTTTTTTCAGCGAATTATGCCGCGCCACGAGACCGTCAAAAACAGCCGCAGCCTGAAAATATTTGGCAGATTACTGCATGACGCTAATCTGTGGCATATGAACCGCCGCTCAGCTTCAGGGGCCTTTGCCATCGGGCTCTTCTGTGCCTTTATCCCGGTGCCCTTTCAGATGGTACTGGCCGCCGCCGCGGCTATTCCATTCCGGGTTAACCTGCCACTTTCGGTCGCCTTAGTCTGGGTTTCCAACCCGATCACTATGCCGGTGCTTTTTTACTTCTGTTATCTGATCGGTGCCATGATACTGGATCAGCCGGAGCGTCAGTTCATGTTTGAGCTGTCGTGGGAATGGCTGGGTAACAGCGTCACCACCATTGGCCCGGCCTTCCTGCTGGGCTGCCTGATTATGGCCGTGGTGAGCAGCATCGTCGGCTATTTTGCCATCCGCTTATTGTGGCGCCAGTCCGTCGTCAATGCGTGGCGCGCGCGCCGGGCGCGAATGAAACGCCGCCTTGCCGCGAAGAATGCCGCGAAGAATGCAGCAAAGAACGCCGCAAAAAACGCATCAAAGAAGAAAAATCAGCTGCGCTGAATCGCCTGAATCACCTGCGTCCGCGATGCGTACCAGGCCGGATACAGAGTCGCCAGCGCACTCATCACCACCGCGATCAACGATACCAGCACCACATCCTGCCATTGCAGGCTGACCGGAATTTCACTTACAAAATAAACATCGCTGGCTAATATCGTCCGGCCCGTCAGGTATTCAATAAATTTCATCAGATCAGGCAATGCCAGGCTCAGGGCGATACCGCCTATTGCCCCGATAACTATCCCCAGCAAACCGTTCTGCAGGCCCTGCCAGATAAACACCCGCAGCACTGCACTCTGGCGCAGCCCCATGGTGCGCAGAATACCGATATGCCGTTGTTTTTCCTGCACTGTCATAATCAGGGTCGACACGATATTAAACGAGGCAACCGCTAATACCAGCACCAGCACCAGATACATAACCAGCCGCACCAGCTGAATATCCCGGTATAGATGCCCCTGTGAGCGCATCCAGTGATCAAGATACAGATAGTCGTTCAACTGATAACCCACTTCGTTTGCGACCTGCTGTGCGGCAAAAATATCGCGCACTTCAAGTTCAACACTGGTCACCCCTGCATCAACACCAATCAGCGCGCGTGCGGTGTCCAGATTCACATAGGCATACTGATGGTCAACCTGACCTCCGAAGCTAAAGGTCCCCAGCAATTCCAGCCGGATCCGCCGTGGTTCGCGAAAGCTGCCCTGCTCGGCCACCAACAAGGTGACAGCATCGCCGGTACCAAGCTTGAGCTCTTCTGCAAGCTGCTTACCCAGCACCACCCCGCGCGGAGTTTGCTGTAACGCCGACCAGACATCGGCGTCCATATAGTCAGTAATCGCCTGCTGCCGGTCAGTGGCTATACCCTCTACCTGCACGCCGGTAAAACGAGTGCCTTGTTGCACCATGGCCTGGGTACGGATAACCGGCCGGGCGGCGGTAACCTGCGGATGAGCCAGGCTTTGCCGGATAACATGCTCAGGGTCGCGAAGCGTACCTTTTACCGCTGTGAATTCAACCTGCGGCACCAGGCTCAGAAAGCGCTGTTCGAGCATGGTTTCAAAACCGTTCATAACGCTGAGCCCGGCAATTAACACCATACTGCCCAGGGCGATCCCCAACGTCGAAGACGCTGAAATAAAGCTCAGAAAGCCACTGCGTTCCTGCTTGCGGCGAAAACGCCGCGCCAATGACCAACTGAGGGGCCAGCGACCTATCATAGGGGCGCCTCAGCACTAGCTGAAATCAGTTGCCCGTGATGCAATTCAAGCGTGCGCGGCAGCTGTGCGGCCAGCGCGCGATCATGGGTGACGATGACAAAAGCCGTCGCGAACTCGCGGTTCAGTTCCTGCATCAGGCTGAATACCTGTTTGGCAGTGGTGTCATCAAGGTTACCCGTTGGTTCATCCGCCAGTACCACGCTGGGGCTGTTCGCCAGCGCCCGGGCAATTGCAACCCGTTGCCGCTCGCCCCCCGACAACTCTGCCGGGCGATGGGTGCCGCGGTCCTGCAGCCCCACCCGTTCGAGTAATCCCAGCGCTTTGACCCGGGCGTCTTTTGCCGAAATCCCGGCAATCAGTAACGGCATAGCCACATTTTCGAGCGCGGTGAATTCCGGCAGCAGATGATGAAACTGATAAATAAAACCCAGCTCGCGGTTACGCCAGTCCGCCAGGTGGTTTGCTGACCAGCGCTGGATTGGCTTACCTTCAAACAGCACTTGCCCCGAAGTGGGCTGATCCAGCCCGCCCAGGCAATGCAGCAGCGTACTTTTACCGGAGCCGGAGCTGCCCACCACCGCGAGCATCTCCCCCGCTCTGATGCTGAAGCTGATGGCATCAAGCACCCGCAGCTGATGAGCACCGTCCTGATAAACACGGCTTAGTTGCTGACATTCAAGTATTGCTTCAGTCATAGTTCCTCACTCATAACGCAGGGCTTCAGCTGGCAGCACACGGCTTGCCCGCCACGCCGGATATAAGGTCGCCAGCAGTGTCAGAAGCACTGCCACCAGTACAATCAGGGTAATTTGCTCCGCGTCCATCAGTACCGGCAGACCGCCGCTTCCGGCTAATCCGCTATCGATCCCCAACACGTCCAGGATATTATTAAGATACACACAGGTCGCGATACCGATCAGTAAACCACCGATACTGCCAATCACACCATTGCTCAGGCCCTGCACCATAAACATCAGATACAGGCTACGACGGCGCAAGCCCATGGTTTGCAGAATCGCGATGTCTGCGCGCTTATCCTGGATCAGCATCATCAGGGATGACACGATATTAAACGCCGCGACTGCGATAATAAGCCCCAGCATCAGGCTGACCATACGCTTTTCCATGCTCACCGCGTCAAAGAGTTCGCCGTAGCGCTCGCGCCAGCTTTCCAGCTGATAATCATCACTTAATGCGGCCTGCAACTGCTGCTGCGCCGGTAACGCCTGGAACGGATCCGCAAAGTAGTAGCGTAACCCGGATACCTCACCATCAGCCATCCTCAATAAACGTGCGGCATCAACCCCATGCATGATAAGCAATTGGCTATCGGCCTCCGATTGCATACTGATAATACCGGCAACGGTAAACCGCCGCTGGGCCGGCATCAGCCCCAGCGGTGTATACATACCGCCGGCTGCGGCGATCACGCGTAGCGAATCACCAGGCCACACATCCAGCTCCTGTGCTAATGCCTGACCGATCAAAATCTGGTAACTGCCGGGTGTAAGTGCTTCCAGATCGCCAACCTGTAAATGGTCGCGTAGCGGCTGCATCTGAACCTCACTGCCAGGCGCATCAGGGAAAACACCCTGAATCAGAACCGGGCGTAAACGGCCGGCACCCTGAATAACACCGGCGCTACTAACTTGCGGCAGCACCGCACGCTGCCCTTCAACGTCCGGCAGCTGCGCGGCAAGTTGCTGCCAGTCCCGCAGGCCCTCATTATCCGCTGGGGTCACAGTCAGTTGGGGTACCACGCCTAAAATGCGTTGTTTAAGTTCCTGCTCAAAGCCGTTCATTACCGAACCGACCACGATGAGCGCAGCGACGCCCACCAGAATGCCCGCCAGCGCGAAGCGATTAATAAACCGCGTAAAGCGGCTGCCATGTCGGGCACGGCTATAGCGTGAGCCAAGAAATAAAGCGGTCGGCTGAAACATAGTTATCCCAGAGTTCTCCCAGATTCAAGCGCCAGTGAGGTGCGCTGCAAGCATAAAGAAATCTGCGCGCTGATCCAAGCAGCAAGTTCAGGTATACTTTATTGCAATCCATTTGCAGTCACGTAGCAGAGACTTACCCCATTCATGACAAAGGCTTCAATTTTAACTCCGCCCAAGCCCCTGAACGCCACCAAAGATATCACCTGGCAGCAGCTTTCCGGCAGTAGCGTAGCGCTTGCTCTGGGGCAGCTTACCGAGCAGCATCAGCGGCCGGTTCTGATCGTAACCCCCGATGCCCCGCAGGCGCACCGGCTGGAGCAGGAAATCCGCTACTTCGCCCCCGGCCTGCGCGATCAAATCATGGTATTTCCTGATTGGGAAACACTGCCCTATGACAGCTTTTCGCCGCATCAGGACATTATCTCGGAACGCCTGAGCGTACTGGCGCGCCTGCCCGACATGCAGCGCGGCGCGCTAATCGTATCCATCAATACCCTGATGCACCGCATCGCGCCTACAGGCTATGTCAGCGGCCAGGCGCTGCAGCTCAGTAAAGGCCAGGTGCTGGATATCCACGGCTTGCGGCAGCGGCTGGAACGAGCTGGCTACCGCCACGTACATCAGGTGATGGAGCATGGCGAGTTCTGCGCGCGCGGCTCCTTGCTTGATCTGTATCCGATGGGCAGCACTGAGCCCTACCGCATCGATTTTTTTGACGAAGAAGTTGATTCCATCCGGGTGTTTGATCCCGAAACCCAGCTATCATCGACTGAAATCGAAGCCATAAACCTGCTGCCGGCCCATGAATTCCCGACTACCCCGAGTGCCATCGACGGGTTCCGGGCCCGTTATCGCGAGCAGTTTGGCGCCTCTAACGAGCGCGATTCAGTTTACCATCAGGTATCAAACCGTCAGTTTCCGGGTGGTATCGAGTATTATCTGCCGCTGTTTTTTGACGAAACCGCCAGCTTATTTGATTACCTGCCGGAAGACACCCTGCTGGTCACATTCGGCGACCTGCAGGGTAGCCTCGACGCGCTCTGGCACGATGTGCTGCAACGCTACGAACAGCGCCGCTACGACACCCTGCGGCCGTTACTAGCGCCCAACGAGCTGTTTCTGCCGGTTGATCAGATCCACAGCCAGTTCAAGAACCTGCCGCGGATCCGGGCCTATGTGCCCGACGACAAAGCCCAGCCCGGCCCACAAAAGTTTGCCACCCAGCCAATCGGCGAGATAGCTGTTGACCATCAGCTAAAAGATCCGCTGCAAAAACTACGTGCGCGACTAGACCAAAGCTTCAAGGCTGGCTATCGCGTGTTGTTCGCGGTGGAATCCGCCGGCCGCCGCGAAACCCTGCGCGAACTGCTTGGTCCGCTGCTAATGAGTTTGCCCGAGGTAGCCACCTTCGCTGAATTTGCTGCCGGTCGTGAGCCAGCCGCTATCACTGTAAGCCCGGTAATTAATTCGTTTGAGATCACCGAACAGAAAATTCTGGTAATTACCGAAACTGAATTGCTTGGCAATCGCATCGTTCAGCGCCGCCGGCGCGACCAGAAAGCCGCCATCAGCAGTGAACAAATGGTGCGCAACCTTGCGGAACTGCGTATTGGCCAGCCGGTGGTCCACATTGATCATGGTGTCGGCCGCTATCAGGGCCTGCAGACCCTGGATACCGGGGGCGTGACCACCGAATTCGTAACCATTGAATACGCCGGTGCCAGTAAGCTTTACGTGCCGGTTGCCTCACTCCACGTGCTCAGCCGCTATAGCGGCGGCGAAGAAGCCAGTGCGCCGCTGCATAAGCTGGGTAACGACCAATGGGAAAAAGCCAAACGTAAAGCGGCGGAGAAAATCCGTGACGTTGCCGCTGAGTTGCTGGATGTGTATGCCCGGCGTGAAGCCAAACCCGGTTACAGCTATCAGCTGAATCATGATGAATACCAGCGGTTTGCCAAAAGCTTTCCGTTTGAGGAAACCGAAGATCAGCAGGTTGCCATCAACGCGGTGCTTGACGACATGCAGTCTGATCGGGCCATGGACCGGCTGGTCTGCGGTGATGTCGGTTTCGGTAAAACCGAAGTGGCCATGCGCGCCGCCTTTGTCGCGGTCAATGACAGCAAACAGGTCGCGGTACTGGTGCCCACCACCTTGCTGGCTCAGCAGCATTACGAGAACTTCAAAGACCGCTTCGCCGATACGCCCATCCGGGTGGAAGTACTGTCACGCTTTAAAACCGGCAAGCAGACCACGCAAATACTTGCGGATCTGGAAGCGGGAAAAATCGATCTGGTTATTGGCACCCACAAGCTGTTGCAAAGCGATATCAAGTTTCACGATCTGGGCCTGCTCATTGTTGATGAGGAGCATCGCTTTGGCGTACGCCAGAAAGAAGCGATCAAACGCCTGCGGGCAGATGTAGATATCCTCACACTGACCGCTACGCCTATTCCGCGTACCCTGAATATGGCGATGCACGGCGTGCGTGACTTATCCATTATCGCGACTCCACCGGCCAAGCGGCTGGCGGTGAAAACCTTTGTCCGCGAATACGATAAAGCCACAGTGCGTGAAGCCGTGCTGCGGGAAATCCTGCGCGGCGGCCAGGTGTACTTTCTCCATAACAATGTCACTACTATTGCCAAAGCTGCTGATGACCTCGCTGAACTGGTACCGGAAGCGCGGATCACGGTCGCCCACGGCCAGATGCGCGAGCGCGACCTTGAACGCATCATGTCGGACTTTTATCACCAGCGCTATAACGTGCTGGTCTGTACCACTATTGTTGAGACCGGCATCGATATACCCACGGCCAACACCATTATCATGGACCGGGCCGACCACCTGGGTCTGGCGCAGATGCATCAGTTGCGTGGCCGGGTGGGTCGTTCGCATCATCAGGCTTATGCCTACCTGCTTACGCCCAATGCCAAGCGGATCACCAAAGACGCTCTGAAACGCCTGGAAGCCATCGCGCAACTGGAGGACTTAGGCGCCGGCTTTATGCTCGCCACGCACGACCTGGAAATCCGTGGTGCCGGTGAACTGCTAGGCGATGAGCAAAGCGGCCAGATCGAGACCATCGGCTTCACCTTGTATATGGACATGCTGGAACAAGCGGTCACCGCACTTCGCGAAGGACGAGAGCCGGCACTGGACCAGTTACTCAAGAGCCAGTCCGAAGTGGATCTGCGGGTGCCGGCGCTGTTGCCTGATACCTATATTCCTGACGTTAATATTCGTCTTAGCCTGTACAAACGAATTGCCAGTTCTGACGACAGCCAGACGCTGCACGAACTGCAGGTAGAAATGATCGACCGTTTCGGCCTGCTGCCTGATTCGGTTAAAAATCTGGTTCGGGTTACCGAGATCCGTAACCGGGCCGGCCGGCTGGGTATACGCAAAATTGAAGGCAGCGCCCAGGGCATTACCTTTGAATTTGGCGAGCAGACCAAGGTGTCGCCAAATTACTTAATTACCCTGATTCAGCAAAGCCCGGCTGACTATCGTCTTGATGGCCCCAATCGTTTACGTATTCTTCGTAAAATCGAAGATACTCATGGACGCATGAAACTGGTAGAGTTCCTACTTGATGAATTTGCACAACATAGCAGCAATTAAGAGGATTACTATGGCAAGGTTCTGTCGGTTACTGACAGCCGCACTGCTGGCAACTGCCGCCGGCAACGCCCTGGCTCAGTCTGATCCTGATAAGTGGCGCTGGTTTGAGGTTGAGGTGCTGATTTTCAGACACCAGGCTAACATCGGCCCGGCCGAGGAATTCGCCTGGCAGGGGCCCGGCCAGGCAACAGGGATCACCCGCGACCTGCTGACTCCCTACTACGCACCGAATTTCCTTAGTTTTATTGGTGAGGCGCCGCCCTGTAAGCCTGATGAAGACGATTTACTGTTACAGGAAGACAGTTTGCAGTGGATGTGCCATCGCCCGGAAGAAGTCGAGCCCACGCAAACCGCTGACTGGTATCAGGCCGGGCGGCTTCTGGCATTGCTGCCACGGGCTCCGTCAACGGTTATTGACGGCGCTGGCGGCGACATCAACGAGGCAGTTCGTCCGTTCTTGTTATCAGACTCCGCCCACGAGCTGACAACCATGCGCCAGCAACTGGTGCAGCGCAATGTCGGCCAACCTTTACTGCACCTTGCCTACCGGCAGCCGGTTTTTAACCGCAATCAGCAGTATAAATTCCGCCTGTTCGGTGGCCGCAACTATGGCCACGAGTTTTTACCTTCGGGCTATGAAGTACCGGATCCCGAGCAGCAGCAAATAGTCCCTGCCGATGCCCTGGACCAGTTACTACAGTTGACAGAATCCGGTGAGCTGAACTTCAGCGTTAAGCCTGAACAGACACCGCCTCCGCCTCCGCTTCTGGATCCGCGCGCTCCCGGTGACCTGATTGAGTCGGTGTGGGAATTAGACGGCGTCTTGCACATCTACCTGGTGGGAAATTATCTGCATGTGGAAAGTAAGCTCGAACTTCGCGAGCCACAGCAAGTTGAGTTCAGCACCACCAGTTTAGCCAGTCAGGCAGCTCATGCGTTGGTCAACAAAGGGCCACAGCGTTTTTTACGACGCTATAAGATCGATCAGCTGCGACGGGTTATATCCCACGAAACACATTACTTTGATCATCCCAAGCTCGGTCTGGTGGTGCAAATCCGCCGCACCGACTTATCCGCTAAGCGCTAAAAATTACTGGAACTCCATCACCATGAACAACCCAGGTTTTATTAAATTCGGTCTTTCAGTTGTTGCTCTGCTCGGCTTGTCCGCCTGCGGATCGCCAGATCCTGTAGTGAACTGCGACTCAGCTACGCACACACTAACTGAGGTACAAGGTACCGGCGATGCATCACCGTTAACCGGCGAATCCGTTTCCCTGCGCGGTGTTGTTACCGCCAGCTTTCAGGGTCCCGGCGAACTTGGCGGCTTTTACCTGAGCAATCCTGCTTCAGCTGAAAATGAAACCGTCGGTATCTTTGTCGCTACCGCGGCAAGCGACCATGAGGTCAAAGTGGGTGATGATGTATGGGTGCAGGGCGTGGTTGAAGAAGCGAATCAGCAAACGCAACTGAGTTCGGTGCAACAGCTTCAGCTATGCGGCAGCGGCGAGTTACCCGAGCCTGTCAGTCTGCAACTGCCAGTTACTGATCGCCACCAGTTTGAAGCCCTCGAAGGGGTGTTGGTTACCCTGCCCCAGAATCTGATCGTTAACGGGCATTATCAACTGGCGCGGCATGGACAGTTTCAGGTCGCACCTATTCGTATGTATACGCCAACTCAGGTTAGCGCACCTGGTCCCGATGCCGCCGAGCTGGCCGCGCGTTACCGGCTGATGCGCCTGACCATCGATGATAACCGCAGCCCGCAACCGCGTGAGGTCATTTACCCGGCTCCGTCGCTGGCTGCTGACAACACGCTGCGCAGTGGCGATACCATTGAACCTGTGACCGGTATTCTGAGTGAATTTAATGGCGACTACCGGCTACAGCCAACCACGCCGGTGCGGGTTAAAGTCACCAATCCCCGCCCTGCCGTGCCAGCTGAGCCGCCGGCAGACAGCGTGCGGGTTGCCGCTTTCAATGTACTTAATTATTTTAACGGCGAAGGTGAAGCCAGAGCTTTTCCTACCGAACGTGGCGCGAAAACCCTGGCTGATTTCGAGCGGCAGCATCAGAAAATCCTGGCCGCGCTGATTGCCCTTAATGCCGATATTATCGGCTTAATGGAAATTGAAAATGACGGCTTTGATGAGCATAGCGCGATTTACCAGCTCACCACCGCGTTACGCGAGGCGACCGGAGCGCCCTGGCAGTTTATTGACGCTACCAGCAGCGCTGACGACGGCCGCTTTGGTACCGCCGCCATTGCTAACGGACTGATTTACCGCGCTGACCGGGTCAGCCCCGCAGGCGATGTGCTGACTGTGCGTGAGGGCCCGTTTCTCAATCGTAGCCGTTTACCAATAATTCAAAGCTTTACGCGAACAGATGGTGACGAAACTCTGGTTATCGCAGTGAACCACTTTAAATCCAAAGGTTCCTGCCCTCAGGACGCCACCAACCCGAACGCCCGTCAGGGCGATGGTCAGGCGTGCTGGAATGCAGTACGCGTTGAGTCAGCCCAACTGCTCACCGATTTTATTGCTGGCCATCCGCAACTGAATTCACACCCGGCGCGGGTGCTGCTGGGTGATTTCAACGCCTATGCCATGGAAGATCCCATGCAGGCACTACAGGCACAGGGTTACCATAACCTGGTCGAAGCATTTGAACCGGGCGGCTACTCCTATGTTTACGATGCCCAGGCCGGCAGCCTTGACCATTTACTGGTTTCTGATGCGCTGAAAGACCGGGTGCTGATGCAAAAGCACTGGTCCATCAACGCCGACGAGCCAACCGCCTTACAATACCAGTATGGTGCCGATCAGCCTGACTGGTACGCGCCAAATCCATACCGGTCTTCTGACCATGATCCCGTCTACGCGGATATTCAGTTTTAAGCTGAATTAATTTCATCCGCCTTGTCACATCCGTCGTCCCTGGTGCATCTTAGCTATAGTAACTAGTACTGAGAACAGCCAGAGGACGACATCATTTGAATACAGGTTTTGGAACCGCCCTTGATACTGAAGTAGTCCGGCGCGCCCAGCAGGGTCGCCGGGACGCGCAGCGGCAGCTGTTCGAAACATTTCAGCAAGCGGTGCTTGGTTCACTGACCGGCCTGTGCCGTGACCGTGAACTTGCGCGGGACCTCGCCCAGGATGTGTTCATCCAGGCTTTTGACAAACTGCCGCAGTTGCGGGAACCGGCCGCCATTGGTGGCTGGCTGAAGCAACTAACCATACGTACGGCGCTGGCTTATTTTCGTCGCCCGCAACTGGTGGTGCAAGAGCCGGAAGACATGCCTGAGCCCAACGCGCAGGACTGGCTCAGCCAGGCCGACTGGCTGAGTCAGCAGGACGATATAAAAGAACTTCTCAGTATTCTTGATGATCATGAACGGCAGTTGGTGTGGCTCTATCTGGTCGAAGAATATAACCATACTGAACTGGCAGAGCTATTTGGCGTACCGCCCGCGACCATCCGGCAACGTTACCATCGGGCTTTGCAAAAATTGAAACAACGGAGTAGCGCATGAGTAAAAGTCGCCTGACCCCAGCCGAGCAACAACTGAAGCAGCGTCTGCAGCAATGGGCTGAACAGGAGGCTGCGGATAAGCCGCTGACGTGGCAGCCGGGCTGGCTACCTGCCCGGCAGCAGCCCTCCCGCTGGCGCTGGCTGGCACCAGGAGCGGTCGCTGCCGCGATCGGCTGGTTCTGGCTGGTTCCCGGAACCTCGCCGGAGCCGGGCCAACCGCCCATGTTATTAGCGGATAATTACCAGCTTGATGCCATCGATAAACAGTTGCAGCAAGCTTATTTAATCAGTGCTGATCAGCAGCATATTAACGATCTGTGGCAGCAACGGGAAACCGCTGCCAGAGATTCAATACAGGAGTACGAGCTATGAACACCTCAGCTAAGTTTCTGGCACTGGCCATTGGCAGTGCCCTTATGGCGGCGTCAGTATCAGTCAGCGCCCAGGAAGACGAAGCGCGCCAGCTGGCTCGCGCGGCAGCCGTAGAGGCTGCAAAAGCCAGCGGTAAAAACGACAAGGTCGCCTATGAAGAACCGGCCCGCAGCTATTTTAACTGGGGCGGGATCGTTCGTCCGGACGGCGAGATCGTGTCGGTTCGCGAGGGCTCTGTGGCGGCAAATATGGGCGTCCAGGCCGGTGATGAACTGCTGAAAGTAAACGGTAGTCCGGTATCCGGCAACTCGCTGAAAGAGATACTGGCGCCCTTTGATAATCTGCAGCACGGTGAAACCTTTACCGTTACCGTTGAACGCGATGGCACCGAACATCAGTTCAGCGGTGAAGCCAAAGCAACAGTGATACCCGGCTGGCGTTTAGAAGTGGATGTTGCCATGGATGAACAGCAGGTTGGTACGATTGAGGGCGAAGGCTGTGGCCGTATCAGCGTATTCTTTACGCCGCCGGTTACCCGTGATTACTATCCGGCGTTTATTGATAGCGTAGATGGTGAAACCGTACGGGTACAGAACCCGAACCTGGTTGTCAGTGCCGGTGAACACACCATCGGAGTCCACGAGCTGATCAATGATCCCAGCGTGCGTCGCAGAAAGAGCCTGGCGACCGAAAAGGAATTCCAGCTGACCGTTGAACCGGATACCACCTACTACATTGCCGCGCATTTTATTCGCGAAAATCGGTTTGACCGGGTCAATCAGGGCTACTGGGAACCTATTGTGTGGAAGGTAACTGAACAGGAATGTACCGTTGAGTAAAACCAAAAAGGCAGCCTTAAGGGCTGCCTTTTACTATTTACGCTGAATCGTTATCAGGCGCTTTTCCTGCTCTCGCCTTCCAGCAGATTCAGTGATTTACCGATCTCGATGCGCTTCGGCTTCATCGCCTCGGGTACCACTTTTTCAAGGCCGATAGTCAGCAGGCCATTACGCAGTTCAGCACCGATCACTTCAACATGGTCAGCCAGGTTGAACTTGCGCTCGAAGCTGCGGAACGCGATACCTTTGTGCAGGTATTCACCCTGCTCTGAGTCGTCCGCTTTTTTACCCTGCACTTTCAGTACGCTGTTCTCAACTTCAAGCTCCAGCTCGTCTTCGGCAAATCCTGCCACCGCCAGGGTAATCGCGTAACGGTTGTCGCCAACTACCGCGATATTGTACGGAGGGTAGCCGCCGGCACCGTTGCCGTCGCTGCGCATAGCTGCGTCTAACAGCCGCGCCATACGGTCAAAGCCAATACTGCTGCGATATAATGGGGATAAATCAATAGTAGCCATAATCATTCTCCTGAAGAAGCAATGTTAGTTAATGCCGCAGCTCTCTTTGAGACACCGCGGTCAAAATCTATATAGGATCCGGAAAACGAATTTCAAGGCCGCTCAGAGCCATTTTTTGTCACAAAAAAGTCATAGCCCTATGCTATTATCCCCGCCGATATTTGTGACACCAACAGGATAGAACTATGTCGTCTCTGAATTTCCTGACTCCATTTCGGATCATGTTAGCAACCAGCTTAATTCTCAGCGGTTGTACTCAAACCAACGACCCGGCCAGCAATCAGGCCCACCAACAAGCTGACACCACGCCTCCGAATATCATCTTTATGATTGGTGACGGCATGGGTTTTGAATACATTTCAGCCTATCGTTACGCTATGAGTGACCCTGATGCAGGCACCCTTGCTGAAACACCTTTTGATGAGCTGCTACTGGGTGCGGCGACCACTTACCCTGATGATAACACCTGGGTCACAGACTCAGCGTCCAGCGCCACGGCCCTGGCGACCGGCGTGAAGAGCTACAATGGCGCAATTGGTGTCGACGCTGACAAACATCCGCAGCAAAGCATGATGGAACTGGCTCGTATCAAAGGCTGGTATACCGGTGCTATATCGACCGTGCATGTTAATCATGCCACTCCGGCGTCATTTTTTACTCATCATCCTTCGCGCAAAATGTATGAAGCCATTGCTGATTCATTCGCCACGCCCGTGCAACCCGGCGTATGGAGCTTTGATGTATTACTCGGCGGAGGCTATCGTTATTTCAACCGGGACGATAAAAACTGGTTGCCCGAGCTGCAACAACAAGGCATGACGGTGATCACCGAGTTTGATGAGCTAGCCACAACCACCGCAACCCCGGTACTGGGCCTGTTTGCCCCGGAGGCGTTGCCAGCAGCTATTGATGATCAGCCACGGCTGGCAACCATGACCGAAAACGCCCTGCGTTTACTGAGCGCGAAGCAGCAGGAAAATCAGCAACCCTTTGCTTTGATGGTTGAAGGCAGCCAAATCGACTGGTGTGGCCACTCCAACGATATCGCCTGCGCGGTACACGAAATGAAAGATTTTGCTCAGGCGGTTGAGGTGGTTCGTGCATACCAGCAACAGCACCCCAATACCCTGCTGATTATTACCGCCGACCATTCAACTGGCGGTCTGACCCTTGGCCAGGGCGGTGAATATGCCTGGTATTCGGAAAAAGTAATGGGTATCACGGCATCGTTTGAGGTCATGTCACGCGAGCTGCTTGAGTTACCGCGGGATCAATGGCGGGATTATCTACAGCCGCGGTTAAATCTGGCTATAACTGAAAACGAATGGCAACAGATCCTGAACGTCGAGATTCCGGCAACAACCAAAGGACGCGATCGCCAAAAAGCTATAAATCAGGTGTTAGCGTCGGTGATCAGCACCCATACCCGCACCGGCTGGACCACCACCGGCCACACCGCAGTGGATGTGCCGGTCATGGCCATCGGGCCCGGTTCAGAAGCCTTCCGTGGCTACCAGGACAATACCGACATTGGTAAAGCCCTGCTTAAACTGATCCGCTAACGGTTTAGTACTTACACATGCCAGCCCAGCTCATCGGCGCGCTGCCGCGCCATGGCTGGGACATCTGTCTTAACAAAGTGATGGTGCATGATCTGCACACCCAGCATATGGTTGATGACGGCATCCAGTTGCACTTTTTCATCAACCGGCACACCTGCCGTTTCATGCTTCTCAAAGGTTAACTTCACCTGAGCATAATCAAGCAAGCCAGCCTCTTTAACCGCCTCTTCAGATAAGAACAGATCGGCCAGCTTCATCAGCGCTTTCCATTTTTCCGGATCGGTATGAGCCGGCGGTGCCATAAAGGCAAACTTCTCACGCTTATAGAGGGTTTCCGGCAGCAGGCCCTTCATCGCTTCACGCAGCACATACTTTTCTTTGTTGCCCTTGATGCGCAAATGCGGTGGTACGGTGAAGGCATATTCAGCCAGATGGTGATCAAGAAATGGTGGCCGTGCTTCCATTGAGTTCGCCATATCAACCCGGTCACCGCCCCAGGTCAGGATCTGCCCTTCCAGCATGGTCTTAATCCAGACATATTGCGCCCGGTCCAGCGGATGACGGCCTGATAACATCTTCTCATCCAGGGTGTCGGCAATGGCTTTACCCGGATCATATTCCTGCACGTCTTTACGACGATCTTCAGCAATCAGTGGCAAGGCGGTATCGGCGCAGGATAACCATGGCTGCACACAGCTCGGGGTGAAGCCCATTTTGGCGTTAAACGCAGGGCTGACAAACTCTTCGCGGGCCAGCATGGCACCTTTGAACAGCTTGTTGTTCTTCTCGAGCAGTTCCTGCCAGTCTTTACGTTCACCTTCTGGCAAGTGATCCAGCCCGTGCAGGAACATATCCTTACGAAAAGCCGGATAGCCAGCGAACAGCTCATCGGAGCCCTCACCTGTCATCACCACCTTGTAGCCAACCTGATGCACCTGCTGGCTCATCAGATATTTTGCGACACCCAGGGTGTTATAGATGGTGCGCTCGGTATGCCAGATGGTTTTGACGAAGTGGTCATAGAGATCTTCGGCCTTCAGCCGCATGATATGGTGATCCGAGTCGGTCGCTTCCGCCATCTCCTGGGCGATCACGGTTTCATCGTACTCATCGGAGTCAAAGCCAATGGTGAAGGCTTTCACTGAAGTCTGAGTGGCCGCTGCTGATAAACCCAGAATAGCGCACGAATCAATGCCGCCCGATAAATAACAGCCCACCGGAACATCCGCGGTCAGACGATGCTGCACGGCTTCCAGTAAATGCTTACGCACGCCATCAATATAAACCTGTTCATCCACTTCATCGCCCGGATACTCGTGCTCCTGCGGAAAGTCCACATCCCAGTATTTATGCTCGCTCAGTTCCAGCTTGCCGTCACGGCGCTGAACTTTAACCACGTGACCCGGTGCTACCTGCTTCACGCCTTCAAATGCCGTGCTACCCGGCACCATCACCTGAATCAGCTGGTGATAAAGGCCTTCGCTGGAAAACTCACGTTTAACCGAAGGATGGGCAAAAATAACTTTCAGCTCAGAGCCAAACACCACGCCTTCATCGGTTTCGGTGTAATAAAGCGGTTTGATACCAAAGCGGTCACGCACCAGATACAGCGCGTCTTCTGATTTTTCGTACAGGGCAAAGGCGAATTCACCGCGCAAGTGTTTCAGTGTTTCTTCCAGGCCTTCGCGCTCAAATAAGTGCAATACGATTTCTGAGTCAGATTTACTGCGAAAACGCGCGCCCCGTGCCGTTAAGTCAGCGCGGATGCGTTTAAAGTCATAAAACTCACCGTTATGCACCATCATCAGGTTGCTGTCGTCAGACAAGAACGGTTGTTTACCGCGGGCCTCATTTAAATCAATGATGGTCAGGCGGGCATGGCTGAAGCCTACTCCGGTGTCATCAATAATTTCATAGCCGAACCCGTCAGGGCCGCGATGGTGCATAATAGCGGCCATGTTAACCAGGGTTTGCGGATCAGGCTGGTTGCTCGCCTGTTGATTAAAAACTCCTCCAATTCCACACATAGTTGTTCAATTCCTTATAGTCGATTCATACTACATCGATCACACGTTCAGCGCGCTCTACCATGCAGGTAAGCAGAGCCATGCGGACAAAAACCGCACCGCGGGCCTGGCTGAAATACCAGTTGTGTGAGGTGTGATCCAGATCGGTATTCAGCTCTTCGCCACGAGCCAGCGGATGCAGAATAATTGCATCGGGCTTCAGGTTTGAGCTGGCGGACAGTTGAAACTTATTACCGTAGCGGTTAAAGGTGTCGCCTTCCCACGAAATCGCGTTGATATAAACCACATCAAGGGTTGGCAGAACCTCTTCCATGTCCTCGGTCAGGCGAATTTTCAGACCGCGCGCTTCAAGCTCCTCGCGCTGCCCTTCGCCAAATAAATCGGCTTCGCTGGTTTCGTCATGAATGATGACCACTTCTGATGCCATATTCGGAAACAGCGACATACATTTGAGCAAGCTGCGAACCGTGCGCATCTTATTCGGAACCCCGATGATGCCTACCCGTATCGGATTCTCCGGTTTGTCCTGCACCAGCTCTGGCTTCCATTTAAAAATAGCATACATATCAGCCATTGCCTGAGTCGGGTGCTCATCCAGGCCATTACCGGCATTCACAATAGGAATCCGTAAAGAATCCATCGTCTCGTAGATGGATTCCTCATTGTTATCGCGCAATACCACGCAGTCACCATAGTTATTAAACATCTCGGCGACATCAGACAGACACTCGCCTTTCGCCAGCCCGGTAGTAGAACGGTCGGTAATCGACATAATATCGCCACCAAGGCGGTGCCAGGCGCTCTCAAACGACAGCCGGGTGCGGGTGCTAGGCTCGTAAAAGGCGCTGATCAGTATTTTCCCCTGTAACGGAGAACTGAAACGCCGCGGATTACTCTCAATTTTTGCCGCCAGCCGGAACAGTTGCTTCATCGTTTCTGCATCAAGCTGATCGGCAGCGATAATGTGCTGCGCTGATAACTTAACCAGATAATCGCCGTCTTCCTGAATCGCCCTAAGCAATGCTTTAGGGTGTGCGTCTCCATACACATCAGGACGTTCACGTTCAAACGAAACGTCATTTACATTCATACTGAGTTACCATAATTGTTTAGAAAGAAAATCTTTTACCCACAGCACCACCAAAATAAGGGGTGCACAGGCAGTTAACAGCAAACAGGCCATTACCAGAATGCTAAAGGCATCCAGACTAATCATGCGTTTGTCTCCTGTTCCTGCATTTGCTGCCAGTCAAAAGCAGTACGGCAGCGCCATACCCCGACTGCACAAATGATGGCCGACACCAGACAAGACACCAGCGCCGCCACATAAAAGCCAATCAGGAAGTAGCCGGTTAAGCCCATTAAAGTACCGGCAACCATCGCCGTCGCCGCGTACCCACCGCGTAACCGGGGCTGATATAACCCTAGCACGACCGGGAAGATTGTGCTCGCCACGAAAGCACCGGCGAAATTTAGCAGCGCCCCCAGCGTGGCTAGTTGAGGCAGACAAATCAGCCAGGTCAGCACGCCAAGCCCGACGATGCTGTAGCCGTTAAAACGCATCAGGTGCTTGTCGCTGGCCTGCTTGTTGATTTTTTTATGATAAATATCGCGGGTAATTAAATCTGAAGTTGCGGCCAGCAATGAATCAAGACTAGACGCCAGCGCCGAAAACACCACGATAAATACAATCACAGCGCCAGCCTTACCAAGCACTTCAGCCGCCACCATCGGGCCCACCATATCGGCGCTGGGCGGGAAAATCCCTAACTGCGGTGCCGCCAGTGCGATAAACCCGGTCACTATGGGAATCGGCAGCCATAACAGGCCACCAAGCAAGAACGCCTTAAAAGCAACCTTGCCCTTAAAAGCCAGCGCCCGCGACCACCACACATTAGAGTGAAATATCTCGCCGAGGCCAAAAAAGACATTATTGAAAAGAAACATAATGGCCGCCGGAAACAGTAAATCCAGCAGTTGCGGATGGTTGGCACTCACCTCGTGGTGAATGCTTTCGAGGCTCACGGTATCAATGAGGTACCAGGCGATAAATACTACGCCGACGATAATAATCAGCGCCTGGATAAAGTCAGTGGCGATAACAGCCCGTAGCCCGCCGAACAGCGTATAGCCCACACAAATAATCAGAATCGCTGTCATACCAATGTGGTAGTCGAGGCCGCTCAGCGCCTGCAGCAAAATGCCGCCGGCCATGCCCAGGCTAATCAGCCAGCCGAAGGCATAAATCACCGAGATGATAATAAAGGCCCACCACGCCGGCTGGCCGTAGCGCAGGCGGATAAAATCACCCGAGGTATAGCCGTTGGGCATCAGCTTTTTAATGCGTGCCGCCAGCGGTGCAAACAGAATAAGGCCCAGCGCCGCGAACGAATAACCGACCATGCCCCAGATACCAAACTGATAGGTTAACTGTGGCGCAACCAGGGTGGTATTACTGGTGACCCAGGTTGCCATGGCGGTAGCCGATGCCAGCGCCAGGCCGACGTTACGTCCGGCCAGGGCGAAATCTTCATGGGTCTTATTGGCGCGTCCCAGATACCAGCCGAAGGCAATCCAGGCGATGCCGAATAACAACACCAGCGCCAGCCCCAGCGAACTGTTCAGTGCGAACTCAGTCGTTTCGGTCATTCGTCACCCAGTGCATCCGCACAATCAGTAATACCACGATTAAAAACAACAGCAGGCCCGCAAAGAACAAACTGAACGCCTGCCATAAAGGGTAATGCAGCACCTCAACTTCAATGATATTACTGGTGCCCTCTGCCGTGCTTACGCGAAAATAATAAGTACCATCGGCGAAGCCACTTAAGGTGGTCGCACTGAAATCGCCAAACCAGTTGAATTCGGTGGTGATGGTAGCAAAGTCAGCATCGGCTGATTGCTGGATAGTTACATCTGAGGTTGGCGGTTTATCCAGGGATAAAATGAAGTAGCCTTCGCGTACCGTGGTATCGGGGCCGCCCAGCACATAGTCAGAAGGTGGTTTTGTCTGCGCTTCTGATTGCGCCATTGAGTACGCCATTGAGTACGCAAGGGAGGGCCGCGCCGTAAGCGTGAGGAATAAAAACAGAGCAGTGTAAGTTACCAGCCTGATTGGGACGGGCACGTTTCCTTCCTGTAACTAGACAGCCTTTAGGCTAGCAAGCCCGCCCCAGCATTTCAACTCGGAGGGATCTGTCTTTTGCCATTTGCCGTATCAGGGTATGCTTACAGACAGAAAAAACGAGGCGAAGCACATGAGTCATTTATTTCTTTGTAGCATGGGGGCGAATATTCGTCCTGAACAGCATTTTGCTGCAGCGCGGGAGCTGATAGCTGGCCTGGGCGCGGCACGCTACTCGCGCGCAATCTACACCAAGCCGGTGGCGATTGAGACCTCCAGCGACTTCCTCAATGCCTTGTTTTTACTGGAAACCGACTGGACCGCAGCCGAACTGAAGCACCACTTCAATCAGATCGAATCGGCACTCGGACGCGATCGGTCTGATCCGCAAAGCAGTCAGAAAGACCGGCCGATGGATATCGATATTATCGGCCAATTAACGCCCGGTGAAGCCGCGCACGTGTGGCAGCAGGTGCCGGATTATCTGGCGGAGGTCACCGAATCGCTTTATCAATTTTCGCTACAACAGGAGCACCTGGCATGAGCAAACAACCCGTAGCATTAATCACCGGCGCCGGCCGCCGCTTTGGCTTTGAGCTGGCAAAGGCTTTGCTTGACGAAGGCTATCGCGTGTTTGCTCACTATCGCAGCTCGGAACAAGGCGTGCGCGAGCTGGAATCGCTGGGTGCCGAGCCGGTACAGGCTGATTTTGCAAAGCTGGCTGAAGTTGAGCAACTGATCCGGGACATTCAGGCGAAAACCGCACGGCTGGATTTACTGGTAAACAATGCGTCCAGTTTCTTTGATAATGCTACTGTTGATGAGGAGCTGGACAAACTTGAAGCCGTATTTCAGGTTCATGCCATGGCACCCTATCTGCTTATCAAAGGGCTGGCACCCCAGCTAAAAGCCGCTGATAACGGCCTGGTGGTCAATATTACCGATATCTATGTCGACAGCCCGACGGTAGATCATATCGCCTACTGTGCCGCTAAAGCCGGGCTGGCGAATCTGACCCAGGCTTTCGCCAAACATCTGGCGCCGGACATCCGGGTCAATGCTATTCAGCCCGGCCCGATTCTATTTTTACCGGAACATGATTCGGAGCACCGCAAACAGGTACTCGAACAAACCCCGTTGCAGGTAGAGGGCGGCCTGCAACCAATGATTGATACGGTTCGCTTCCTGCGTGACAACCCGTTTCTTACGGGCGAATCGATCAAAGTGGATGGCGGCCGCGCCCTGAACATTTAGTTGCAATTATCCATATGCGCTTTTTAGGCGTCTGTGCTATTAATGTTTAACTCCCTCTTTTCATTAAGGAACAGTCATGGCTACCTTTCGCCCCCTCTGGCTGCTTTGCAGCCTTTGCCTGGTTTCAGCTACTGCAGCCGCTGAAGATACCCGCTTATTACGGCAACCGGATATTTCCGCTGATCACCTTACCTTTGTGTATGGCGGTGATATCTGGATTGCTGACCGCGATGGCAAAAATCCGCGACAGCTGACCAGCCATCCGGCCAGTGAATTCGCGCCGTCATTTTCACCTGACGGCAACTGGGTCGCTTTCTCCGCTACCTACGACAACAATACCGATGTATACGTTATACCCGTGGCGGGCGGACAGCCAGCGCGGCTAACCTGGCATCCAAACGCCGATACCGTTAACGGCTGGAGTCCGGACGGCACTAAAGTGCTGTTTGCCTCCAACCGGGAGATCCGCAACAGCCGCAGCAATCAGCTTTATCAGATCCCTGTCAGTGGCGGTTATCCGGAAAAGCTAATGGAAGCCGTAGCCTACGAAGGCCAGCTTTCTGACGACGGCAAAAAACTCGCCTACCGCCCTAACAATATGGCTTACAGCGGTGCCAGTGGCTGGCGTTTGCATCGCGGCGGCAGCACCCCGCCGGTCTGGATCATGGATCTTGAACAACAACAGCTGGAAAAAATACCCCATCCGAACGCCAATGATTTCAATCCGTTCTGGCTGGGCGACAGCGTGTATTTCCTGTCCGATCGTGACGATGTAGCCGTTAACTTATTCCGTTATAGCAACCAGCAGGTAGAGCAGCTGACCAAGCATACCGACTGGGATCTGCGCAGCGCCAATGGCCACGACAATGCCATCGTGTACGAGTCCGGCGGCTATTTATATGAGTTTGATACCGCGACCGGCCAGGCCTCTAAGCTGAGCGTGAGCCTGACAACCCAGTCGCAGCAGCGCCGCCCGCAATGGAAAGACGCAAGTAAAACCCTCACGTCAGCCGAACTCTCAACTACCGGGCAACGGGTGATTGTCAGCGCCCGCGGCGATATTTTCACCGTGCCGGTAAAAGATGGCTCAACCCGCAACCTGACCCGAAGCTCGGGCGTGCGTGAATTTGACGGGCTCTGGAGTCATGATGGCAGTCAGGTCGCCTACATTACTGATCAGGGCAATAAGCATCAGTTAGTACTGGCGCCGCAGGACGGTCTCAGTGAGCCGGAAGTTTTTCCGCTTGGCGATACCGGTTACTTCAATTTACTGAGCTGGTCGCCTGACGATAATCGCCTGGTTTATCAGGATAATCACCTGAATATCTATGTGTTTGACCTCACAAAAAAATCCAGCCGCAAACTGGACACGACATTGCGTCGTTCAGAATTTAATGTGGCGTTCTCACCAGACAGCCGCTATCTGGCCTACACCTGGGTTGGCAGCAATTACTTTAGTCAGATCAAACTTCATGATTTTGACAACGGCCAGACCTATACCGTCACAGATGGCATGGGTTACGCCGATCACCCGGTATTCAGCAAGGATTACCTCTATTTCACCGCCTCGGTGAATACCGGTCCGTCGCAGGTCGGTCTGGATTTATCAACCCGCGAGCGACCAGTGCGTAAAGGCATCTACGCCATGGTGCTGGCCGCGGACGGACAGTCGCCTATGCTGCCAAAAAGTGGTGACGAAGAAGTCAAAGATAAAGCCAAACCAGCGGACGAGGAGAAAAAATCCGATGCGCCGGTTAAAGTCACCGTGGATTTTGCGGGGCTAATCGATCGGGTTGTCGGTCTGCCAATTCCAGAGCGTAACTATGACAGCCTGGCCGTTGCCGATGATGGCGCGCTGTTCTACCTTGAGCGCCCTCAGCCAGGCGTCAGCACTGAGCTCCCGGGCACCAATACCCGCAACGCGTCGACCTTACATCGCTTCGACTTCACCGAACGCAAGAGTGCAGTGGTGGAAGAAGACCTGGCAGGCTTCACCATCAGCCCCGACGGTAAAAAGATCCTGCTGTTCGCCGCACCAAACCAAATCCGGATTGGCGACGCCAAAGCTAAAACCGAAGCGAAGCCGCTGGATTTAAGCCAGGTACGCAGCTTTATCGATCCGGCCAGCGAGTGGCAGCAAATCTTCGATGATGCCTGGCGCATGCAGAAAGAATATTTCTATGACCCTGATATGCATGGCATCGACTGGGCCGCTATCTATGATAAGTACCTGCCCATGCTGAAACACGTGCAGCGCCGCGAAGACCTGAACGACGTGATGGTTGAGATGATCGCGGAACTGCAGGTTGGCCATAACCGTATCGGTGGCGGCGATATATACCGCGACAGCGGCACCAACATGGGTCTGCTGGGTGCGGACTTCGTGATTACAGACAACCGTTATCAGCTTAAGAAAGTTTATACTGGTGATGTCTGGAGCCCATATCTGGAAGCGCCCCTGGCAGTGCCAGGCGCCGCTGCCCGGGCCGGTGACTTTATTCTGGCTATCAACGGCGTGCAGCTGACTGACCGGCAGAATATCTACACCCTGCTGGACAATACTGTAGGCAAACAGGTCGTACTCACCCTTGCTGATGATGCTAAGGGTACCAATAGCCGCGATATCCGGGTGAAACCTATCGCCAACGACAGCACCCTGCGGTTATGGGACTGGGTAGAAGCGAACCGCCGTTATGTGAATGAGCAGACCGACGGCCGGGTGGCTTATGTGTACTTGCCCAATACCGCGGACGGTGGTTTTTACTTCTTCAACCGCATGTTTTTCGCCCAGGTTGATAAGCCGGCGCTGATTATTGATGAGCGCAAAAATGGTGGCGGTCAGGCCGCGAACTACATTACTGAAATTCTGGCGCGGCCATTCCTGGCAGGCTGGAAAGATCGCGATGGCTTAACCTTCTCGACTCCCGGTGGCGTCATTAGCGGTCCCAAAACCATGCTGATCGATCAGGACGCAGGCTCCGGTGGCGACTTCCTGCCATGGGCGTTCAAGCGCCTGGAGCTGGGCAAACTCATCGGTACCCGCACCTGGGGTGGCCTGATCGGCATTTCGGCTAACCCGGCGATGATTGACGGCGGCTCACATGTAGTGCCGTTCTTCCGCTTCTATACGCCTGATGGCGAGTGGCGGGTGGAAAACGAAGGCGTAGCGCCGGATATAGAAGTGATTCTGGACCCGGTAGCAGTGAATAAGGGCCGTGACCCGCAGCTTGAGCGTGCGGTTCAGGAAACCCTGCGCGAGCTGGAACAGAACCCACCGAAAGATTACAGCGAAGCACCGCCAATGCCCGAGAAACTCGGGCTGTAATACGCTCGCTCAGAAATAAAAAAGGGCCGGTCAGGAATCACCTGACCGGCCCTTTTATTATGTGCT
>CAYWXF010000006.1:44784-54580 GCA_964462025.1 uncultured Pseudomonas sp.
AGAAATAAAAAAGGGCCGGTCAGGAATCACCTGACCGGCCCTTTTATTATGTGCTGACAGCGATTATTCAATCATCTGCCGCAATACATAGTGCAGGATACCGCCGCTGCGATAGTACTGCATCTCAGTATTGGTATCGATACGGCAATGCACTTTGAACTCTTCCTCAGAGCCATCTTCACGTACCGCTTTCACTGTCAGTTCCTGACCAGGCTTCAGATTATCATCGATGCCCAGCACACTGACTGTCTCGGTTCCATCTAAGTTGTGTGCCTGCGGCCCCTGACCACTTTCAAACTGCAGTGGCAACACGCCCATACCGATCAGGTTGGAACGGTGGATCCGCTCGAAGGTTTCAGCAATAACGGCTTTTACGCCAAGCAAGTTGGTGCCTTTGGCAGCCCAGTCACGGCTGGAACCGGTGCCATATTCCTTACCGGCAAACACCACCAGTGGCGTACCTTCTTTCTGGTACTTCATAGCAGCATCATAAATCGGCATTTGTTCGCCGCTTGGTACATGGCAGGTATAGCCGCCTTCGACATCATCCAGCATCTGGTTCTTGATACGAATGTTGGCGAAAGTACCGCGCATCATCACTTCGTGGTTACCACGGCGCGAACCATACGAGTTAAAGTCCTTCGGCTCGACGCCATGCTCCTGCAGGTATTTACCCGCCGGTGACGATGGCTTGATGGCACCCGCTGGCGAGATGTGATCCGTCGTAATTGAGTCGGCGAAGATAGCCAGTACCCGGGCATCTTTGATGTCCTTCATGGCCTGAACTTTTTCCGCGATCTTGTCGAAATACGGCGGCTTCTTCACATAAGTAGAATCGCTCCAGGCATAGGTATTACCCTCAGCTACCGGAATCGACTTCCACTCGTCATCACCTTCAAACACCTCAGCGTACTCTTTACGGAACATCTCGCCATTCACATGACTAACCGCATCAGCGATCTCTTTGTTGCTCGGCCAGATGTCTTTCAGGTAAACCGGATTGCCGTCCTGATCTTTACCCAGTGGATCCTGAGTTAAATCAATGCGGGTGGTACCGGCTAAAGCGTATGCAACCACCAGCGGCGGTGAGGCCAGCCAGTTGGCTTTCACATCAGAGTGAATACGACCTTCAAAGTTACGGTTACCGGAAAGCACCGATGACACAATCAAATCATTATCAGTGATGGCTTTGCTGATCTCTTCGTCTAACGGACCTGAATTACCGATACAGGTAGTACAGCCGTAGCCGACCAGATTAAAGCCCAGCTCATTCAGGTAAGGTGTGAAACCGGCCTTCTTGAGGTAGTCGGTAACTACGCGTGAGCCCGGCGCCAGTGAGGCTTTTACCCAAGGCTGACGTTGCAGACCTTTCTCAATCGCTTTCTGAGCCACCAGGCCGGCAGCCATCAACACACTCGGGTTCGAGGTATTGGTACAGGACGTAATAGCGGCAATAACCACATCACCATGATTGAGTTTAAAGTCGCGGCCTTTTACCTCAACTTCTTTATCTTTCTGGTCGCTCTGACCACTGGTTTCCAGCATCAGGTCAAAGTTGCTGCCTAACTGTGGCATCGCAACCAGATCCTGCGGACGCTTAGGACCGGCAAGTGATGCCGTAACATTATTCAGATCCAGCTCAAGCGAATCAGTAAATACTGGCTCTTTGCCGGTTTCACGCCACATACCCTGCGCTTTATAGTAGGCCTCAACCAGATCAATCGTTTCCTGATCACGGCCTGTCAGTTCCAGGTAACGCAGAGTTTCGTTATCAACCGGGAAGAAACCACAGGTCGCGCCATACTCAGGCGCCATATTACCGATAGTCGCGCGGTCAGCCAGTGGCAGGTGATCCAGCCCCGGCCCATAGAATTCAACAAACTTGCCCACCACGCCGTGCTTACGCAGCATCTGAGTTACATGCAGCACCAGATCAGTCGCGGTGACGCCTTCATGCAGCTTACCTGTCATGCGGAATCCGATAACTTCTGGTATCAGCATGGAAACCGGCTGACCCAACATGGCCGCTTCGGCTTCGATACCGCCTACGCCCCAGCCAAGTACGCCCAGGCCGTTCACCATAGTGGTGTGCGAATCGAGGCCAACACAGGTGTCTGGCATTACCCAGGTCTTATCGCCCTGCTCTTTAGGCCAGGCCACTTTCGCCAGATACTCCAGGTTTACCTGATGGCAAATACCGGTGCCCGGTGGTACCACACGGAAATTCTCAAAGGCTTTCTGGCCCCAGCGCAGGAACTGGTAGCGCTCAAAGTTACGCTCCATTTCAATGCGCACGTTTTCTTCAAAGGCTTCCGGAGAGGAGGATTTGTCTACGGTAACTGAGTGGTCAATAACCAGGTCTACTGCTGACAGCGGGTTAATCTGGTTTGGATCTTTGCCGGCCGTCTCCATTGCATCGCGCATAGCCGCGAGATCAACAATGGCCGGCACCCCGGTGAAATCCTGCATCAATACCCGCGCCGGGCGGTACTGAATTTCACGGTCTGATTTACGGTCGGCCAGCCACAATGCGACGGCCTCAATATCCTGTTTGGTGACAGTATCGCCGTCTTCGTTGCGCAGTAAGTTCTCCAGGAGAACTTTCATCGATGCCGGCAACCGGTCAATGTCGCCAATATTTTTTAGTTGTTCTGCCGCTTTCGGCAAGCTGTGATAATGATAGGTTTTGCCGTTAACCTCTAACGTACTTAAGGTCTTCAAGCTGTCGTTACTCGACATATTTCGCTCCTCCTCGATGAAATCCGTAATTCAATAAGGGTAGTCGCAAATTTGCGTTCCAGCCATATTTTGTCCTTATATTCACTATGGGAGTAAGCGTATTAAAGATCAACCTGAGAAGACCCCGAAAGCGTCAATTATTCGCTTGATTTTAAAGTAAGTTCAATAACATAGATGTTGGTGTACCACTGTTCGTTGTGTTTAAACAGGCGAATCACCCCCGCTTCGGCCAGCTCCAGATAGAAGCCAAGATGGTCAGTAACGAATGACTTTGCCGGTAAATCGCCGATAGCAACCAGGCGCACATTGAAATCCTGCATGGCCACCTTGAGCGAGTGATGGTAATCGCTCAGGGTATGCAGCGGCAGATACATACGCGAGCTGCCTTGCATGTGCGCCGGTGCTTGTTCCAGTAGCTGCCGCAGCAGATCATTGCCGCGCAGGCCACCATCAATTTCGCTGATCCGCTCGCCCAGCAGCACGGCTGAATCGGGCATCACAATCTCCTGCGGCAGATTAGCCAGAATCACGTCGTAGGTTGCCTCGCTACCAGCGAAGAAGCCACCGGTAGCGGTATCCACCTGCACCCCGTTGCGCAAAGCATTGGCTGCGGTCAGTTCGGCGGCTGCCGCCGAAATATCAGTGGCCAGTACGCTGGCCCCCTGGCGCGCCGCATAGACCGCGAATATACCGCTGCCACAACCTATATCGATAACCCGCTCACCCGCTTCAATACGGATCTGGCTGGCGTAATACAGGCCATGGGCACTGGGCGCGAACACGCGCTCATCCAGCGCCAGTTCAATGGTCTGCTGCTGAATCTGGTAGGTCTGAGTTTTCATGACTGCGCTAATCCTTAACGTTGGCAAGTGGCGCTAGTGTAACCGCCCGGATACCGGCGCTTTAGATGAAATCATTATGGCTTATAGTAAATATTGCTTAGCTTCACTTTGTTCCCTGCTATCAGGCACCTATAATGAAGCCACTTTAACTGGTGATCTTCGCGATTAAGGGATGAACTGAATGAGTCAGGTACTCAACGATTTACTGGATCTACTGAAGCTTGAGACAATTGAGACCGGCATTTACCGCGGCCAGAGCCAGGATCTAGGCTTCGGCGCCGTATTTGGTGGTCAGGTTATTGGTCAGGCCCTATCCGCCGCCAAAGATAGCCTGCCCGGCGATCGTAAGGTCCACTCACTACATAGTTATTTTTTGCGCCCGGGCGATGCCTATAAGCCGATTGTTTACGACGTACAGAACATCCGCGACGGCAAAAGCTTTTCGACCCGCCGGGTACAGGCCATTCAGAACGGTAAGCCGATTTTCTATATGACCGCCTCGTTCCAGATCGATGAGCCCGGCTTTGAACATCAGGACCCGATGCCAGAAGTACCCGGCCCCGAAGGCCTGGTGTCTGATCTGGATATTTACCGGGAACATGCTGAGCTGATCCCGGAGAAAATCCGCAACAAGTTTATCTCCGAAAAGCCCATCGAGATGCGCTTCGTTACCGCCAATAACCCGTTTAAGCCGGTGGTCGATAAACCCAAGCGGTATGTGTGGTTCCGCGCCAACGGCCCGATGCCGGATGACCCCAGAATCCACAAATATCTGCTGGCTTATTCGTCCGACTTTAATTTTCTGCCCACGGCACTGCAGCCCCACGGTACCAGCTTCGCGCAGCCGGATATCCAGATGGCGACTATTGATCATGCGATGTGGTTTCATAAGGAATTCCGCATGGACGACTGGCTGCTGTACGCCATCGACAGCCCGGTTGCCAGCGGTGCCCGCGGCCTGGTTCGTGGTCAATTCTTTACCCGCGACGGGGTGCTGGTGGCATCAACCATCCAGGAAGGCGTCATGCGCAAGCACAAGACGCCACGGAAGCAGTAATAACGAGGAAGAAGGTGCTGGCTGCTTAGCCGGCACCTAAAGTAAAGAAGAAGCCGGCAATCGCAGCACTCATCATGTTGGCCAGGGTCGCCGCCAGCAGTGCTTTAAGGCCAAGCCGGGCGATATCATGCCGGCGGCTTGGCGCCATACCACCTAAGCCACCCAGCAAAATCGCAATCGACGAGAAGTTAGCAAAACCACAGAGCACAAAGGTAATAATTACCTGGCTGTGGGCGCTGAGCTGGTCTTTGTAATTCACAAAATCCAGGTAAGCGACAAACTCATTGATAACCAGCTTCTGGCCGATAAAACTACCGGCGAGCTGCGCTTCGTCCCAGTTCACGCCCAACACGTAGGCTACCGGCTGGAAGATATAACCGAAGAGTTCCTGTAACGACAGATCCGGGTAGCCAAACCAGCCGCCGACCCAGCCGAAAATTCCATTAATCAGCGCGATCAGGGCCACGAAAGCAATCAGCATGGCACCAACGTTAATCGCCAGTTGCACACCGCTCGAGGCACCTGCGGCAGCGGCATCAATCACGTTCACCGGACGATCATCAATTTTAACCGCACCGCCCTTCTGGGTGGAGGTTCCGTCAATAATGGCTTCCAGATCTTCGCGGGGCTTTTCGGTTTCCGGGATAATCATTTTAGCCATCAGCAGGCCTGCCGGCGCGGCCATGAAGCTCGCCGCAATCAGGTACTTAAGCTCAACACCAACACCCGCGTAACCAGCCAGCACCGAGCCGGACACCGACGCCATGCCACCCACCATCACCGCGAACAGCTCGGAGCGGGTCATACTGGCAATAAAAGGACGCACCATCATCGGCGCTTCAGTCTGGCCAACAAACACGTTCGCCGCCGCTGACATTGACTCCGGCCGGCTGCTGCCAATCACTTTATGTAGGGTGCCGCCGAGGATCTTAATAATCCATTTCATGATACCCAGGTAATAAAGTACTGAAATCAATGATGAGAAAAACACGATAACGCTCAGCACCTGAATAGCAAAGACAAAGCCAAACTCGGGTGATGCCAGCCCGCCGAACATAAAGCTGATACCGGCACTGGTAAAGGAGATGATTTTAGCGACACCCGCAGCTACCGCGTAGAGCACATCCTGGCCGAACGGCACATAGAGAACAAAAGCACCCAGGCCAACCTGAATAGCAAAAGCACCGGCGACAGTGCGCCAGCGAATACTTTTACGGCTGGTAGAACACAGATAAGCAACAAGCAGGATAATGGCAATGCCGAGAAAGCTATTCATAAAATCGGACCGTTTTTAGTTGTTGTTATTCAGCCAGTAGCTGGCGAATTTTAGATTTAATCAGGTCAATGGCAATTTCATTCTGGCCACCGCGGGTTACCACCAAATCAGCGAATTGCTTCGACGGCAGAATAAACTCAAAAAAAGCAGGACGTACGGTTTCTTCGTATTGTTCAGCCACCGACTGAATAGTCCGGCCACGTTCTTCAACGTCGCGCAGCACCCGGCGTAACAGACAAACATCCAGTGGTGTGTCCATAAATACGGAAATATCGAACAACTTACGTAACTTAGGGTCGTTCAGCAACAGGATCCCCTCGACCATGATCACACGGCCAGGCTGAACTTTAATAGTTGCATCAATGCGGGTATGGGTTTTGTAACTGTATTGCGGCATATCGATCGGCTGGCCATTGCGCAGCTGCTCCAGATGCTCAACCAGCAGTTCGTGTTCGAACGCAGCGGGATGGTCATAATTGGTCAGTTGCCGCTGCTCAAAGCTCAGATGGCTCTGATCACGGTAATAGGCATCTTCGGCCAGAATGGCGATACCACGGCCGCCAAGTTCTGCTACCAGTTCCTGATAAACTGTTGAAGCAAACAGGCTTTTACCTGATGCCGAAGCGCCCGCAATGGCTATAATCGTCGTTTTTTCCACGCTAGAAATCTTTTTATTGCCCCACTCCAGCGGGCAATTATCGTTGATAAAGTGGCTAATTGGAAGCGCAGAAACCCGCTGACCAATCTTGTTACATTTTATCGGGAAGCGATGATTGCAACCTGGTCGTACTTCTTTATTATCTAATAACGAATTTTTTACCTACTGATTGGGAACAAGACCATGCGCTTTACCAAAACACTGACTGCAGTAGCTGTAGCAACCGTACTCTTAGGCGGCTGTAAAGCCACTGCCGATAACAACAGCAAATCGCCGGTAGCCGAAGTTGTACAACAACAGAACCTGCCTGAAGTTGCCATTCCTTATGAAAGTTTCACCCTGGACAATGGCCTGCGGGTTATCGTTCATCAGGATAAAAAAGCACCTATAGTAGCCGTAAACGTATGGTACGCAGTGGGCTCAAAAGACGAACAACAAGGCCAGACTGGTTTTGCCCACTTGTTTGAACACCTGATGTTCAACGGTACCGAGAACTACGACGATGAGTACTTCGGTCCGTTTGAACGTGCCGGTGCCACCGATATGAACGGCACCACCAACAACGATCGCACCAACTACTTCCAGAACGTGCCAACCCCAGCGCTGGATATGGCACTGTGGATGGAATCTGATCGTATGGGCCATCTGCTTGGCGCCGTAACCCAGGAGAAACTGGACGAACAGCGTGGCGTAGTACAAAACGAGAAGCGTCAGGGCGAAGCCCAGCCTTATGGCCGCGTGTTCAGCTACCTTGCTGAGCAAACCTTCCCCGCGGGCCACCCATACTCCTGGTCGGTTATCGGTTCGATGGAAGATTTAGATGCCGCGTCACTGGACGATGTGCACCAATGGTTTAACGACTACTACGGCGCTGCCAACGCGGTCGTAGTATTAGCTGGAGATATCGATGTTGAAACCGCTAAAGCCAAAATGGAAAAGTACTTTGGTGATATCGGTGCCGGTAAGCCGCTGAAAAAAATGGAAAGCTGGGTAGCCAAGAGCACCGGCACCAAGCGCGCTACCATGGAAGATCTGGTTCCCGCAGCCCGTATCTATAAGCTGTGGAACACCGCTGAAATGGGCACCGACGATTCAGAATACCTGAGCCTGCTGGTCGATATCTTTGCCAGTGGCAAGAATTCACGTCTGTATCAGCGTCTGGTTTATGATGAGCAAATCGCCAGCATGGTTTCAGCCTTCCAGTACGAGCGTGTGCTGGCCGGACAATTCTTCGTTATCGCCGATGCCAAGCCCGGTGTCGAGCTTGAAAAAATCGAAGCCATTATTGACGAAGAACTGGCCAAACTGATGAAGGAAGGCCCGACTGCTGAAGAACTGGCACGGGTTAAATTCAAGCAGGTTGCTGGCTTTGTACGTGGTGCCGAACGTATCGGCGGGTTTGGTGGTAAATCCGACATTCTGGCGGCCGGCGAAGTCTACCATGACGACCCTGGCTACTATAAAGAGACCCTGGACACCATCGAGCAAGCCACGCCTGCTGATATTCAGGGCGCGATGAAGCGTTGGTTATCAGATGGCGCCTTCGTACTGAACGTGGTTCCACAGCCGGCTTATACCACTGCTGAAGCGCAGGCGGATCGCTCTGAGCTGCCAGCCGTGGGTGATTTACCGCAACTGGATTTACCTGAGCTGAACAGCTTCACCTTATCCAATGGCCTGGAAGTTCACCTGGCCCAGCGTTCAGACGTACCAACAGTACAGATGAACCTGGTGTTTGACAGTGGCTATGCCGCAGATCACGGCGGCAAAGTGGGCACGGCCAGCTTTACCATGAGCATGTTGCGCGAAGGCACCACCAATCGTGATGCGCTGACCCTGAACCGCGAACTGGAAACTCTGGGCACGAACCTGTATGCCTCGGCCAGCCTCGACAGCTCACGCATCATGATGGACGCCCTGACCAGCAATCTGGATGCCAGCCTGGTGCTGTTTGCCGATGTGCTGCAAAACCCGGCCTTCTCGCAGGAAGAGATTGACCGTAAACGCAGCAACTGGTTAGAGAGCATCAAGTAAGAAAAAGCACAGCCACTGGCGCAGGCACTGCGCGTTCTGCCTGGTCTGTTGTTTGGTGATGACCATGCCTACAGCGTGCCGTTAACTGGTTCAGGCACCAATGAATCGATTAACTCCCTGACCCGCGACGACATGGTTGCCCACACGCAGACCTGGTTACGCCCGGATAACGCCCGCTTAGTGGTTGTAGGTGATACCACCGAAGCCGAACTCAAGCCGTTGTTAGAGAACTACCTGGCTGAGTGGAAGGCTCCGGCTACCGCCAAACCAGAGAAAAACTACAAGGATGTGCAACCGCAGCAAACCAGCCGCGTTTACCTTATCGATCAGCCCGGCACGCCACAGTCGACCATTATCGCCGGTCATCTGGCGCCATCAGGCAAGGTTGATAACAGCGAAGCGATTGATGTCATGAGCACCATTATCGGTGGCAGCTTCACCAGTCGTCTGAATATGAACCTGCGCGAAGACAAAGGCTGGTCATATGGTGCCCGCTCAAGCTGGTTTGACGCTGAAGCTCAGGGTATCTACATGGCGACCGCACCGGTGCAAACCGATAAAACCAAAGAGTCGGTTCAGGAGATCCTCAAAGAGTTCAACAGCTACCTGGGCGACAACCCGGCCACCAGCGAAGAACTTGAGAAAGTGAAAGCCAACAAAACCGCGAAACTGCCTGGTGCCTATGAAACCAAAGCAGCGCTGTTGCGGGCTATCGTTGATACCCTGGAAAAAGAGAAAGACATGCAATGGCTGGAATCTTACGGCCAGCGCATCCAGGCCCTGGAGCTGGAAACCATTCGTGATACCGCTAACCAGGTATTACGTCCGAACGCCCTTACCTGGGTTATCGTTGGCGACCTTGAGCAGATTGAAGCGGACATCCGCTCACTGAATCTTGGTGAAGTCGTCAAGCTCGACAGCGACGGCGTGCCCCTGTAATACCATTCAGAATTCTCCCTGAATTCGTTCAAGCCGCTCTTCAGAGCGGCTTTTTTTTATTTGTTCAGGCCTGCTACCATAGATACATCTGATCAAGACATTCAAACGCATAGGATTTAATTAATGGAAACCATCAAAACCAAAGCCGCAGTTGCCTGGGCCCCGGGCCAGCCTTTATCCATCGAAGAAGTTGATCTTATGCCACCGCAACGCGGTGAAGTTCTGGTTCGCATTGTCGCCACCGGCGTGTG
>CAYWXF010000007.1:0-9021 GCA_964462025.1 uncultured Pseudomonas sp.
CCCTGCTGGCGCTGGTAACGATAGGCACTACCGGCCCGCAGATAATTCAGGCGTTTATCAATTTCCTCAGCCAGCTGCGGCTCTTCACCGTCGCCGAGCAGGCCTCGCCTGGCGTTGTAACGTAATAGTTCCGATACTGGCATACCCGCCTGCAGAAATCCGGCGGGATAATCAAAGAGTTCAATATAGCGACTGTTCCAGGCCACCAGGCGCAGATCCTGATCAATAACGCTGATGCCCTGGGGAATGTTTTCCACCGAAGCCTGCAACAGTTCGCGGTTAAACTTATAAAGTTGCGAGGCTTGGGTAGCCCAGGTCACGACCTGGGCGATCGGCACGCCCGGTTGCTGGGTAATAGCTTCCAGCAGAATCCGGCTGGCGGCACTACCTATGACTGCCGACAGTTCACGTTCCACCCGCGCCAGTACCGGGCCGGGTACCAGTTCATCAGCTGCTGCTGTGGTTAAATCCAACTGCAGACGGCGACTCATGCGTTCTAGTTCTACACTGTCGAAAAACCGTGCCAGCACCTGACGCAGGCGTCCCCAGCTAATGGGTTGATGATGATACAGCTCGGGATGCGCGCCGGTGGGGTCGGTAAACTGATGACGCTGGCGTTGCTCGACAGCACTTGGACTAAACAGCAAGGAGCCCAGAATATAGAGCACCAGGTTGACCCCCAGGCTGATTAACACACCATCGCTGAGGGCAACGTCAGAAAGGTTTTGGGTGGCATGAATGGATGGCCATAGCAGAGCATAGGCCCACAGTATGGTACCTGCAGTGATGCCGGCAATAGCGCCGGCTTTATTGGCCCGGGTCCATACCAGGCCGCCCAGCAGCGCCGGAGCCAACTGGGCCAGCAGGGCCAGCGACAGCAGACCGGCGTTAACCAGCGGCAAATTCGCTTCGGTCAGCTTATGAAAGCCGTAAGCCAGCACAATAATAAAGATAATGGTCGAGCGGCGAATCAGCAGTACCCGCCCGGGGGTGAAGGTGAACTTGCGCATGCGCTGTTCGGTCAGCCGCAACCACATAGGCATGATGACATCATTCGACATCATGATACTGAGCGCCAGGGTGGCGATAATCACCATGCTGGTGGCGGACGCCAGACCACCAATGAAGGCGATCATGGTCATGACCGGCTGTTCAGCCTGTAGCAGTAACGTCAGCATAAAGGTATCGCTGCGTGCCGCATCAGGTACCAGCAACAGACCCGCCAGGGCTATCGGTAAAATAAACAGATTGATGGCAAACAGATACAGCGGAAAGGCCCAGCGGGCGGTGCGCAACTCTTCCGGATCGGTGTTTTCGATATAAAGCACATGAAACTGGCGTGGCAGGCAGAACATCGAAATAGCGCCAAGCAGGATGTGGGTCACATAAATATAAGCGCCACTGGGCTTGCCCTCGAGTACCGGGCGCACATCGACATGGTTAGCAGCCTGCAGGAAAATGTCACTGACCCCGTCGAACATTGAATAGCTGACAAAAATGCCGACGCCCATAAAAGCCAGTAACTTAACCACTGATTCAAAGGCCACGGCGTCCATCAGGCCGGCATGTTGTTCGGCCAGGCTTAAGCGACGGGTACCAAACAGAATCGCAAAGCCCATCATGGCCAGCGCCACCAGCGCGGCGACGTCACCAAACCAGGGTAAGGGGCGATCAAGCAGCCCGGTGGCGGTGGCGAAGCTGCCCGTGACCGCCCGCAATTGCAGAGCGATATAAGGGATGATGCCGATGAGCGCGATCAGCGCGACGGTGACCGACAACGAGGAGGTTTTGCCGTAGCGGCTGCTGATCACGTCGGCAATCGATGTCAGGTTTTGTTGTTTACAGGCATGCAGCAGTCGCATCTGAATGCGATGGGCAAACAGGAATACCAGCATGGCCCCCACATAAGTGGGTGCCATCGACCAGCCGTAATAGGCCGACTGGGTAACAGTGCCGTAAAAGGCCCAGGTGGTACAGTGAATGCCCTGGGCCAGGGCGTAGCGATAAGGCTTGATCTGATTAGGAGGCTTACGCTCGCCGCGGTAAGCGATGCTGTATAGCACCGCGATATAGCTGATGGCGATAAAGACCGTAAGCGAAGTACTTAGCATAAGTTACCGGTGCTGATCGCCGTGAGGCTGAAATACCGTCAGTGACCATTGCCAGCGAATGGCACCAAAGCGCAGCAACAAGGTGCTGAAGCCACCTGCGAGCACGGCGACTACCGGCGCATAAGGCTCCAGTATGACGAAAATGCTGGCGCCGATAATGCAGGTTGTGGCGTAGAGTTCGCTCTTCAGAACCATCGGGATATCGCGTGCCAGCACATCGCGCAGCATGCCGCCAAAACAGGCCGTGATAGTGCCCATAACCACACAGATAATTGGCGAAAAACCGGCCTCCATGGCTTTGTTAGCCCCCATCAGGGTAAAGAAAGCGACACCCAGTGCATCGGCCGACTGCAACAGCCGTTGGTGGATGTAATCACGAAACCGCAACCAGATAATAGTGGCAACAGCCGCCACGAGGATGCTGTACAAGTAACTGGGGTCATGAGCCCAGAATACCGGCAAATCCAGAATGAGATCACGGACAGTGCCGCCGCCAATTGCGGTAACCGAAGCCAGCACAATCACGCCAAAGCCATCCATATTTTTGCGGAATGCCAGTAAGGTGCCGGAAATCGCAAATACTGCGACTCCTAAATGATCAATCCAGTAAAATAATGTATCCATGGCGAATGGTTATTTATTGTTATTTGTTCAGGCAGTTTCGCATGCTTTATTGCCGCTGCCTAGTGTCCCGACCATTGAACCGGCTGACTTGGTTCTCCCTATTTGGTCAGAAATTCGTTAGAATGCTGCACAATTCTGAAAAACTGGTGGCTAAGCCTTGTTTGCTATAAAGTTTGGCCCCATCCTTAGACTGATTAAATACTAATAACTTGTAGGGGAATACTATGGACTTTTTAATTTCTACAGCTTACGCACAAGATGGCGCAGCACAGACTGGTGGCGGCATGGAACTGATCTTCATGTTGTTAATGTTTGGTCTGATTTTCTATTTCATGATCTATCGTCCGCAGGCTAAGCGCGTTAAACAGCATAAAGAATTGATCGCCAGCGTAAGTAAAGGTGACGAAGTATTGATGAATGGTGGTCTGGTAGGTCGCATTACCAAAATTAGTGATGATAAAGATTTCATGGTTATTGCTCTGGCTGAAGCGGTCGAAGTAACAGTACAGAAATCAGCAGTAACAGCGGTGCTTCCGAAAGGAACCATGAAATCTCTGTAAGCAGAGATAAGGATTTGATGTGTTAAACAAGTTTCCGCTCTGGAAAAATCTGCTGGTAGTGGCGGTGGTAGCGATAGCCGCGTTGTTTGCCCTGCCTAACCTTTACGGCGAAGATTATGCCGTGCAGATTTCGGCCAGTCGTAATGCAACGATCGATATGAGCACCCTTGGTGAGGTTGAAGATGTTCTCGCTGAACAGGGAATATCGCCAAAATCGGTTGCCATGCAAGATGAACAGATCATGGTGCGGCTGACCAACGATAGCGATCAACTTACTGCCCGTGACGCCATTTTGCGGGAATTAGGTACTAACTACGTGGTGGCGCTAAACCTGGCGCCGGCGACCCCTGACTGGTTGGACAGTATTGGGGCCACGCCGATGAAGCTGGGTCTGGATTTGCGTGGTGGTGTTCACTTCCTGATGGAAGTGGATATGCAGGAAGCCATCCGCAAAATTCAGAATCAGATGCGCGATACGGTGCGCACTGAACTGCGTGAAGAGCGGATTCGTTATACCAGCGTTGAGCGAGCTGACAATGAGGTTATTGTTACGCTACGCACTGCAGAAGACTATGCCGCGGCCGAAAATTATGTTGACAACCGTTATAACGGCTACACATTAATTGAAGAGCCTGAAAGTCGTACGCTCCGGTTACGCATGACCGATGCCAAGTTACAGGAAACCCAGAATTACGCGGTATCGCAGAATATTACCATTTTGCGTAACCGGGTGAATGAACTGGGTGTTGCTGAACCGCTGGTGCAACGTCAGGGCGCTGACCGCATCGTGGTGCAGTTGCCAGGCGTTCAGGACACTGCACGCGCCAAAGAAATTCTGGGCGCAACGGCCACGCTCGAGTTCCGCTTTGTTGATAACCAAAACAGCGTCCGTGATGCGGAAATGGGCCGGGTGCCATTTGGTTCTGAGTTATTTCCCCAGCGTAGCGGCGGTAATGTGTTACTTGAGCAGGACGTTATTCTGACCGGTGACCACATCGTTAATGCCACGTCTGGTTTTGATGAAAACCAGCGTCCTCAGGTGAGCATTTCGCTTGATGGTCCGGGCGGTGATCTGATGTCACTGGCTACCCGCGATAATATCGGCGAGCCGATGGCAACCCTCTTTATCGAATTTAAGGCTACTGGCGAACGTGACGAAGACGGCAAAATTATTTTTGAACGTCACTCAGAAGTGATCAACGTAGCGACTATCCAGGCCCGACTGGGCAGTAATTTCCGCATTACCGGAATCAGCAGCCAGCAGGAAGCACAGAACCTTGCTTTGTTACTGCGGGCCGGTGCATTGATTGCGCCGATTCAGATTGTTGAAGAGCGCACGGTTGGGCCAAGCCTGGGCCAGGAAAACATCAATATGGGTATCCAGGCGATCGTCTGGGGCTTTGTACTGGTGCTTGCCTTTATGGTGATGTACTACAAGAAATTCGGCATGGTCGCAAACGTCGCACTGGCTACGAACCTGGTGCTGATTGTTGGTGTGATGTCGATGATTCCGGGCGCGACCCTTACCTTACCAGGCATGGCGGGTATCGTTCTGACGGTGGGTATGGCAGTTGATGCCAACGTACTCATATTTGAACGGATCAGAGAAGAAATCAAAGCGAAGCGAAGTCCGCAACAGGCCATCCATCATGGTTATGATAGCGCCTTATCGACTATCGCTGACGCCAACATTACGACCCTTATTGCTGCGGTTATTCTGTTCTCCATCGGCACCGGTCCGGTGAAAGGCTTCGCAGTAACCCTGATGATCGGTATCCTGACATCGATGTTTACGTCCATTGTGGGCACCCGGGCGATTATTAACGCCGTTTGGGGTGGTAAACGCATCGATAAGTTGTCGGTTTAGGAGGCCACATGAGAGAACTAATTAAAACAGAGAAAACCATACCTTTCATGAAGCTGAGGATCCCCACGTGGATCGTCAGTGGCCTGTTAGTCATTGCCTCCATTGTGTCGCTGAGTATTAATCAGCTGAACTGGGGGCTCGATTTTACCGGCGGCACCATTATTGAAGTGGGTTATGAGCAGAACGCCGATTTATCAGCTATCCGCCAAACACTGGATAACAATGGCTTTAGCGGCGCGGTGGTACAGAACTTTGGTACCCAGCAGGATGTACTGATCCGCCTGGAGCCGCAGGAAGGCGTAAAGGCGCAGGAAATAGGCAACCAAATCCTCGAACTGTTGCGAGCGGAGAGCAGCAGCACCGTGGATATGCGCCGGATCGAGTTCGTTGGTCCGAACGTGGGTGATGAACTCACCGAGCAGGGTGGTCTGGCAATGCTTACCGCGTTGCTTTGTATTCTGCTGTACATTGCAGTGCGTTTTGAATGGCGGCTGGCAGTAGGGGCAGTAGGTGCCCTGGCGCACGACGTTATCATCACACTGGGATTGTTTTCGATACTCGGGCTGGAATTTGATCTGACCGTACTGGCGGCCTTGCTGGCGGTTATCGGTTATTCAATAAACGATACCGTCGTGGTATGTGACCGAATCCGGGAAAATTTCCGTAAGTTTCGCAAAGGTAGCCCGGAAGAAATTATTGATGGCGCCCTGACCGATACCATGAGCAGAACGGTGATTACCTCATTAACCACCATTTTAGTGCTACTTGCGCTATTCTTTTTAGGTGGCGCACTGATTCATGGCTTCGCAACAGCCTTGTTGTTCGGTGTGGTAATAGGTACATACTCATCGGTTTATGTGGCAAGTTCGCTTGCTCTGGCCCTGGGTATCAGCCGCGAAGATCTGATGCCACCGGAAGTTGAAAAAGAAGGTGAAGATCTCGAGCCTATGCCTTAAGCAGGCGTAATAGCAGGACGAAACGGAGAAAAAGGAGAGGAAGTCATGCTTGTCGTATTATCTCCGGCAAAGAATCTGGATTTTGAAAGTGATCTGCGCACCAAAGAGTATTCGCATCCGCGTTTACTTGACCACGCTGAACAGTTGGTTGAGCGGTGCCGTCAACTGAGCCCGCAACAGCTGGGCTCGCTGATGAAGATCAGTGACAAGCTGGCGGGGCTGAATGCGGCCCGCTTTGCTGAATGGCAACGGCCATTTAAACCAGAAAATGCCCGCCCCGCTATTTACGCTTTTGACGGTGATGTGTATGCCGGTCTGGCTGCTGAAAAGCTAAGTGATGATGCAATTACTTATGCCCAGGAACATTTACGCATTCTTTCAGGTCTATATGGTGTATTGCGGCCATTGGATCTGATGCAAGCCTACCGGCTTGAAATGGGTACTAAACTGGATACTGACCGCGGTAATACCCTATATGCATTTTGGGGTAAAGTAATTACCGATATGCTGAACAAAGACTTAGACGCGATAGACTCGGATGTTTTAATAAATCTTGCGTCGAACGAATATTTCTCCAGCGTTAAGGTCGGTGACCTGAATGCCCGGGTGATTACCCCGGTATTCAAAGATGAGAAAAATGGCGAATTTAAAGTCATCAGTTTTTGGGCGAAGAAAGCTCGCGGTATGATGGCGCGTTATATTATGACCGAGCAGCCTCAGTCTGTAGCTGAGCTAAAGAACTTTAAAGCAGCGGGTTACCGGTATAATGCCGAACAGTCGGGCGAGACTGAGCTGGTATTTTACCGCGCTGAGCGCGACCAGTAACACGCGGCGCCAACAGGAGTAAGCGGAATGACAGATCTCCACGAAGAAGAGCTAGAGCAAAAGTCGAGTCAGGGGAAATTAATCACGACGCTGGTTATCGTGATTGCGATTGCCGTGGCAGTTATTGCCTGGCTGTGGCAGCAGCAACAGCCAGAGCCGACCCCTGATGAACCTGCGGAAATGGTGGTCACGGAAAGTGAACCGCCGACGCCTTCAGAGCCTGAGCCTGATGTCGAGATGGTCACGGAAGTAGAAGAACCACTGGAAGATATACCTGAGCCAGCGCCTGATCTGCCAGAGCTTGAAAACAGTACCGATGTGATTCTGGACGATCTCCGCGAAGCTGATCAGAACGTTGAGCCGATTCAAAGTGAGCGCCTGGTTCGTGATGCCGTGGTGTTTGTCGATAATCTTCGTAATGGTGTGGTTGCCCGGGATAACGCTCTGTTACCGGCACCAAAGAGCCGGTTCCGGGTACTTGAGCAAAACGATAAGATCTATATCGATCCGCGTTCTTATGATCGCTACAACAGTACGGTAGACTGGTTTGTCAGCCTGGATACCGGCGTTCTGATTAATCTTTTCAACTATTATCAGCCGCTTGCCGAGGAAGCCCTGGGCGAGATTGGCTACCCTGACGCTGCCCCGGACGAGGTTTTGCTTGAAGCAATAAACCTGTTACTGGATACCCCGTCAGCTGGTACTGTGATCGAGTTAACTGACGACGATGTGATGTATAAATTCGCTGACCCGTCGCTCGAATCCTTACCGCCTGCACAAAAACAGATGCTTCGGTTAGGTCCGGATAATATGCGCCGGGTAAAGCTCAAGCTTGAAAGTCTTAAGCAGGAGCTGACTGAGCAATAATTCTTATGTCGCAGGACGTCAACAAGAAGGTTCCGGATCATCTGCTGGCGCCCCTGCCACAGCGGGGCAACAAGGTTAGCCGCTGGCTGGGCCGGCAGGGTATGCGGCTGTTAGGTGGCTGGCAGGTCAAAGGTACGCTTCCGGCGACCCGAAAGGCCATCATCCCGGTTGCTCCCCATACCTCAAACTGGGATTTCTTCGTTGGCGTGTCGGTTATGCTGGCGCTTGGTCTCCGGCTGTCGTTTTTCGGCAAACACACCCTGTTCCGTTTTCCTATCAATGGCATTATACGCTGGCTTGGTGGTATCCCGGTGGATCGCCGTAAACCTCAGGGCGTAGTTGAGCAATCAATTGAAGCTTTCGAGAAGCGCGACGAACTGATTCTGGCGTTGGCGCCGGAAGGCACCCGTCGTAAAGTGAGGGAATGGAAGAAAGGCTTTCTGCATATCGCTAAAGCAACCGGCGTTCCGGTTATTCCGGTTTCGTTTGATTTCTCCAGAAAAACTGTGGATATCGCTGAACCTATGATTATCAGCGGCGATATTGATGACGAACTGGCCCGGGTTAAAGCAGCGGTAGCCCATGCCGAAGGAAAAAATCCAGAGAATGTCTGAATTTGAAATCTGTGCTATTATCGCGCCGTTTTCAGCAAAAGGAATCCACCATGAAAGTCATTGAAGGCGGAATCGCCGCTCCGGGTAAGAAATTTGCGATTGTGGTATCGCGCTTTAACCATTTTGTGGTCGACAGCCTGCTGGACGGCGCGCTGACTACCTTAAAGCATTATGGTCAGGTAAGTGCCGATGATATTACTGTAGTGCGGGTACCAGGCGCTTATGAAATGCCGCTGGTAGCCAGAAAGCTTGCCGCCAGTGGTAAGTACGACGCTATTATTGCGGTCGGCGCGGTGATCCGTGGCAGTACCCCGCACTTTGATTTTGTTGCCGGCGAATGCAACAGCGGCCTGAGCCGTGTCGTTCATGAGTTTGATATTCCGGTAGCTAATGGCGTGATCACCACCGACTCAATCGAACAGGCTATTGAGCGCAGCGGAACTAAGGCCGGAAATAAAGGTTCTGAGGCGGCTTTAAGCGCATTAGAAATGGTCAATGTACTGAGTCAGTTGTAAGAGGCAATGTAATGAAACCAGCAGCACGCCGTAAGGCCAGGAAACTGGCGGTTCAGGCTATTTATTCGTGGCAGCTTAGCGA
>CAYWXF010000007.1:9121-48134 GCA_964462025.1 uncultured Pseudomonas sp.
TTTGTAAACGGCGTATTGGATAAAGCTATTGATTCGCTTCGTCCGGCTCGTCAGTAACCTCAGAGCGAGCTGATTCGGTTATGGCCTTTGGCGAGTTCGATCTGATTGACACCTATTTTACGCAGCGCTCCCGGCGACGCCAGGATGTCGCTATCGGGGTGGGTGACGACGGAGCGGTAGTGAGCCTGCCGGAACGCAGTGAACTGGTTATCGTCACTGATACTATGGTCGCCGATGTGCACTTTGACAGTGACACCCCCGCCCGGGCTTTAGGTCATAAAATCATTGCTGTTAACCTCAGCGACCTTGCTGCGATGGGGGCTGAACCGGCCTGGATTAGCCTGGCTGTCACCCTGCCTGAAGTTGACCATGACTGGCTGACGGATTTCTCCGCCGGCCTTCGCGAAATATGTGATTACTATGGCTGCCAGCTGATTGGCGGTGATACCACTCAGGGCCCTCTAAGTCTGACGGTTACCGCCCACGGCGTAGTGCCGGCAGGCAGCGCGATAAAGCGCGCCGGTGCCCGCCCGGGCGACTGGATATACTTGAGCGGACCACTTGGTGACGCCGGCCTGGCGCTTGCCGCCCGACAGCACAAAGTCAAACTCACCACGGAACACTATAAACGGGTAACTGATCGACTTTATTTCCCGTCCCCCCGGGTTGCACTGGGTCAATCGCTGCGTGGTATTGCCAGCAGTGCCATTGATATCTCAGATGGCCTGGCTGCCGATCTGGGGCATATTATTAAAGCTTCCGGGGTCGGCGCCCGGATTACCCTCGAAGCCGTACCTTTGTCACTGCCACTGACAGAGAGCGTGAGCCAGGAGCGGGCGTTGGAGCTGGCGCTGGTAAGCGGCGATGATTACGAACTTTGCTTTACTGTGCCGGAAGCGCGGCGGGGTGTCTTTGATACTTTAATCGCGCACAGCCCGACTAAGCCGATTTGTATCGGCCGCATTACCAGCGAGACCGGCAAACTGAAACTGGAACTCGACGGCGAGCCGTGGGAATTACCTGACAGGGGTAACGGCTTCCAGCATTTTAGTCAGCGTAAATAGGCCATTTCATTATGTCGACGCATCGCCACCTGCTGATAAACCCCCTGCACTTATTATCCCTTGGTTTTGGTAGTGGTCTGGCACCGAAAGCGCCCGGCACTTTCGGTACGCTGGCGGCAATTCCACTGTGCTGGTTATTACAACTGGCTGGTTTACCGCTTTATGGCATCATTACCGTACTGGCCTGTGTCGCGGGTATCTGGCTTTGTGGCTATACCGCCCGGGCAATGGGCGAAGATGACCATCCGGCCATCGTCTGGGATGAAATTGCGGGTTTTTTGATTGCTATGTTCGCTATACCCTTTACCTGGTACAACGTACTGATCGCTTTTGCGCTGTTTCGTTTCTTTGATGTGGTCAAGCCAGGGCCGATAGGCTGGTGCGACAAAAACCTGCATGGCGGCTCCGGCATTATGGCCGACGACATTCTCGCCGGCCTCGCCAGTGCGTTATTACTTCATGGCGGCTATGCGGTCGTTAATTTGCTGGGTTAAACCGGCAGCATCCAGCTGTAATTCCTGACGGATCTCAGTCTGGCTACCATGCTTAATAAAGGCGTCAGGTAAACCTAGCGTCAGCAGTTTTACCTGGCTATTCTGGCTTTGTAAGTACTCACCAACAGCGCTGCCCGCACCACCTGCAGTTACGTTCTCTTCAACGGTTACCAGTAACTCGTGCTCACTGGCCAGCTCGTCAATCAGCGCGGTATCCAGCGGCTTCACAAAGCGCATATCTGCCACTGAGGCATCAAGCTGCTCTGCGGTTTCACTGACTTCTTTCAGCAGGGTGCCGAAGTTGAGGATGGCAATGCGCTGACCGCTGCGCAGACGGCGACCTTTACCGATTTCCAGCTGTTGCATTTGTTCGTCAAAAGCACAGCCGGTGCCATTACCGCGTGGATAGCGGACCGCAGCAGGCTGTTGCAGTAAATGACCGGTATAGAGCATGTTGCGGCATTCGTTTTCATCGCTCGGGGTCATCACCACCATATTAGGTACGCAGCGCAGGTAGCTCAAATCGAAGGCTCCCTGGTGCGTCGGGCCATCAGCACCGACCACGCCGGCGCGGTCAATGGCAAATAATACCGGCAGATTCTGCAGGGCGACGTCATGAATTAACTGATCATAAGCGCGTTGCAGGAAGGTTGAGTAGATTGCCACAACCGGATGATAGCCGCCGATCGCAAGACCGGCACCAAAGGTCACCGCGTGCTGCTCGGCAATCGCCACATCAAAGTACTGATCCGGGAATTTCTGGGAAAACTCGACCATACCTGAGCCTTCGCGCATAGCCGGTGTTACCGCCATCAGCTTAGGGTCAGCGGCGGCCATTTCACATAGCCAGGCACCGAATACCTGCGAATACGAAGGCGTTAATGCCGGCTTGGAAGGTATCGACGTCAGCGTCGGGTCGAACTTCGGCACACCATGATAGCCAATTGGATCTTTTTCTGCAGGTTCATAGCCTTTCCCTTTACGGGTAACTACATGCAGAAACTGCGGGCCTTTCAGATTGCGCATATTGCGCAGCGTATCCACCAGCAGGTTTACATCATGGCCGTCAATCGGGCCGATATAATTAAAGCCCAATTCTTCGAAGATAATGCCAGGCGCCACGAAGCCTTTCATGTGTTCTTCAGCGCGGCTGGCCAGATGATGGATACCAGGCATACCCTGCAGAAGTTTTTTACTGCCTTCGCGAATCGATGTATAGAATTTACCGGATAAAACCCGCGCCAGATGATTATTCAGGGCGCCAACATTCTCCGAAATCGACATGTCATTGTCGTTCAGGATCACCAGCATATCCGGGCTGATGTCGCCGGCATGATTTAGTGCTTCGAAGGCCATACCGGCAGTGAGGGCGCCATCGCCAATGATGGCGACGATTTTCTGCTGGGTCTGATTGCGTTCGGCGGCAATCGCCATTCCCAGCGCCGCGCTGATCGAGGTGCTCGAATGGCCGACGCATAAGGTGTCGTATTCGCTTTCGTCACGCCATGGGAAGGGGTGCAGGCCGTCTTTCTGCCGAATGGTATGCAGCTGATCTTTGCGGCCGGTCAGAATCTTATGCGGATACGCCTGGTGGCCAACATCCCACACCAGCTGATCATAAGGCGTGGCGTAAACATAGTGCAATGCCACGGTTAGCTCGACGGTGCCAAGGCCGGAGGCCAGATGCCCGCTGCTACGGCTCACCGAGTTAAGCAGAAACTCGCGAACCTCACCACACAGTTGCGGCAACTGGCGCTCGTTCAGGCGGCGCAAATCGGCGGGAAGGTCGATGTTATTCAGCAACGGAAAGGAAGCTGGCTGGTTACTACGCGAAGAAGACATGGTGTTAATGATCCCGGGTCAGCAGAGATTCTGCAAGTTTTTCTAGTACCAGGGTATTGTAAGGGATTCTGCCAAGGGCATGAAGCGCTTTCTGATGTAAAGCCTTCACTTCGGCCTTCGCGTCGTCCAGGCCCAACAGTTGCACATAGGTGGCTTTATTGGCGTTAAGGTCGCTGCCCTGGGTCTTTCCCAAAGCTTCGGTACTGCTGGTTACATCCAGAATATCGTCCTGTACCTGAAAAGCCAGGCCAAGGTGCGTTGCGTAGGCATCAAAATCGGTCAGGTACCGCTGCGCGCTTTCACTACCTGCCAGCACCCCAAGCTGGGCAGCCGCGCGGATCAGCGCGCCGGTTTTATGCTGATGAACCTGTTCCAGCTGCGCCTGAGTCAGTTGCCGGGCGGTGGCTTCCAGATCCAGCGACTGGCCGCCGCACATCCCTTTATCACCGGCGGCAATAGCCAGACACTGCACCATGGCCAGTTGTTGGGCGGCATTAACTTGTGGTTCCGGCTCGCTTAGTAGTTCAAACGCCAGGGACTGCAGCGCATCGCCAGCCAGAATCGCGGTAGCTTCATCAAAAGCGATGTGACAGCTTGGCTGGCCACGACGTAAAACGTCGTCGTCCATCGCGGGTAAATCATCGTGGATAAGTGAATAGGCGTGGATACATTCAACCGCCGCAGCAGCACGGCGTGCCAGAGCGGGCGGGGCGCCGCAAAGAGCGGCGATTTGCAGGGTCAGAAAGGGGCGCACCCGTTTACCGCCCAGTACCAGCGCGTAATGCATAGCTTTATTTAACTGTGAGGAGGGCGCCTGCCGGGCCGCGATAATCTCAGTTAAAAAGCCATTGATGTCACTCTGACAGTCAATCAGCAAAGCGGCTAGCTTCACGCGCCATCCTCTTGATTAGCGACCTGATCATCAAAAGGCACCAACGCCTCTTCGCCTTGCTGCTGCAATAACTTGCTGACCTTTTGCTCGGCCTGCTGCAATTTATTCTGGCTAATGCGCGATAAACTGACTGCTTTTTCGAATTTTTCCAGCGCCTGTTCCAGCGGTAGCTCGCCTTGCTCCAGCTGGACGACAATTTCTTCCAGTTGTTGCATTGCTTGCTCGAAGGTTAAATCAGCCATAAATCCACCTATGAGTTCGTCAGCCGCACAAGTTACCCTGATTCCGATGTGTGGTCAAATCAGGTATAATGCGCCACTTTTTACGATTGGAACAGCCAGAACTGATGAAATTTATTATCCGGCTACATGCTGAAATCACCATTAAGAGCGATAGCGTTCGCAAGCGCTTTGGCAAAGTATTGGTAAATAACCTGAAAAGCATCTTGAGCCGTCAACAACTGCCTGTCACAGTAAGCTGGCACTGGGATCGCATTGATTTGACCAGTGCTGAAAATACGCCCGAACTGGCGGCAAAAATCAGTGATGAATTACAGCGGATTCCGGGAATAGCCTGGTTTAGCCGGTCGCACGAATTGCCATTAACGGAGCAGGACGGTGCCGCCGACTTTACGCCGGTACTTGAGCAGGTACTGGTGTGCTGGCAGCAACGCCTGGCTGGCCGCAGTTTTGCCGTACGGGTAAAGCGTAAAGGGCAGCATAACTTCAGCTCACAGGATCTTGAACGCTACATTGGCGGTGGTTTACTCGCTCATGTGCCAGATGCCCGCGTGAACCTGCGTCGCCCTGATACCGAAGTGCGGATTGAGGTCGACCGGCAGGTAATACGGGTGTTTGAAGATAAGCAGCCGGGCCTGGGCGGTTTTCCGTTGCCCACTCAGGAGACTGTGCTGAGCTTGTTGTCCGGAGGTTTCGACTCAAGCGTGGCAAGTTTTCAGCTGTTGCGCCGCGGTGCCCGCACCCATTTTTGCTTTTTTAACCTGGGCGGCGCACAGCATGAAACCGGCGTGCAGCAAACGGCTTATTACTTATGGAAGCAGTATGCCAGCTCGCATCCATTAAAATTTATCAGTATTGATTTTGCGCCTGTGGTGGCCGAGATACTGGAGCGGGTGGATAACGGCCTCATGGGAGTGGTGCTCAAGCGCCAGATGCTGCGGGCAGCGGAAATAGTGGCTGATCGGCTCAATACCGCTGCCATAGTGACCGGCGAAGCCTTAGGTCAGGTATCCAGTCAGACGCTGAGTAACCTAAGCGTGATTGATGAGGCTACCCGTAAACTGGTGTTACGGCCGCTGATTGTGATGGACAAGCAGGACATCATTAACATCGCGCAACAAATTGGCACCGCCGATATTGCCAGGAGTATGCCAGAATACTGTGGCGTGATTTCGGTCAAACCAACCGTAAAAGCTGACCGCGGCGCGATTGCCGCAGCCGAGGCTGAACTGGATTCAAGCTTGATTGAGCAACAGGTGTCGGCGGCGAATGTTGTCGATGTACGCGACATTGGTGAGGCTGCGGCGGCGCGAGTCGAGTCGGTGGCTACTATTTCAGAAGTGGGTAAGAACATGACGGTGCTGGATATCCGGGCAACTGATGTTCAGGAGCTGTCGCCGCTCAGCGCCGAGCAGCTTGGCGCTCCGGTAACTCATATTCCGTTTTTCCGGCTGGCGTCAAAGTTTGCTGAACTTGATCCCGACACCACCTATTTGTTGTACTGTGACAAAGGGGTGATGAGTCAGATCCAGGCCTTATACCTTCAGGAACAGGGATTCCATAATGTGGCAGTGTTTAGTCCGCAAGTTAATTCGCAAGCAAAGTAACATCAGAAGGATCTGTAAATGACCAGGAAAAATGCAGCCCGGTTAGTGTTTTTACTGGTGCTGATCGGGCTCTCAGCCATATTTTTAATGCGTTTCTCGCCCGGCGACCTGCCGCGTTTTGAACACGCAGATAAAATCGTGCATTTTGGTGCGTTCTTTATTCTCGCGCTGACATTTCACCGGGCGTTCCCGATCCCGGTCTGGGTGGCGCTGATTATTCTGACGACGTACGGGCTGGCGATTGAATATGTACAAAACTTATTACCATACCGGCAGGCCAGTATGGGGGATTTACTGGCAGATGCCGCTGGTGCGGCATCCTATTACCTGATTGCCTGGTGGCGTTACCATCGTCTTTCAGCTAAAGCCAAAGCGAAAGCGAAAACCAAAACCTGAACTATTTGGATTTTTTGCCTTTCGTTTTTGGTTTTTTCTTACGTTTGACCACGTCCGGAAACTTATACTGCGGCCGTAGTTCGTCATACACCCGACGCTCAATTTTTATCTTCTGGTAACGTTCGATGCGGCGCAAGAGTTCCGCATCATGGGCTTCAACCAGCGCTACCGCAATTCCAGATTTACCGGCCCGGCCGGTACGACCTATCCGGTGCAGATAAACGTCTGCCTGCTTTGGTAAATCGTAGTTCACTACCAGTTCGATATCTTCAATATCCAGCCCCCGGGCCGCCACATCGGTGGCAATCAGCGTACTGTTATCGAATTTCTCCATGCGCGCGATAATTTTTTGCCGGTCACTCTGCGGCATATCGCCGCGCAACGTTAAATTCAGTACTCCTGCCTGTTGCAAGCGACCCGCCAGTTCGTCCACTTTATCGCGGGTACGTACAAAAATAACCCGGCGGCCCGGGTGATCCTGCAGTAACCGCAGTAACAGCTGAAACTTATGCTGGGCGGTATCGGCCTGATACCAGCGCTGCAGGATCTTGCCCTTTTCGCGCTTCGGTGGCTCGATCAGAATGTGCTGCGGTTCTTTTTGCAGTTCCGCAGAAAAGCGCCGGACGCCAACACTGTCGAGTGTCGCTGAGAACAACAGCGATTGCTGTAAATTACGTGCCGCCGCTGCAATCTGTTTGACTGTATTAGCAAAACCCATATCCAGCATGCGGTCGGCTTCGTCGATGATCAGCCATTCAACCAGTTCCAGTTCAACCCGGGCAGCACCAAGCAGGTCCACCAGACGGCCAGGCGTTGAAACCAGAATGTCGTGGCTTTTTTCCAGCTGTTCATGCTGACTGCCGTAGTTCACACCACCAGTAATAAGTACCGTGCGCAGGCCGGTGGTTTCTTCGAAAGCGTCCGCCTGCTCAGCAATCTGCTGGGCCAGTTCGCGGGTCGGGGCCAGAATCAGCACCCGGGCCGGGCCGGGCTGGCGCCGCGGGAAGTCACGCAGGTGCTGTAGGGCTGGCAGCAAAAACGACAGCGTTTTACCGGTTCCCGTTGGTGAGGTTACCAGTAGATCCTGCCCGTCGAGCGCTGCCGGTATCACCGCCTGTTGCACTTTGGCGGGTTTATTCAGTTCAGCGCCCAGCAGTACCTGAATGAGTTCTTCGTCAAGTTCCAGTTCTTCCCAGTCCGGGGTCATTATACAATCCTATGGTTACTTATTCTGGCGAAGTGCCGGGCCGGTTCAGAGCCCAAGCACTTCTTTGCCTTGTTTAAAGGTGATGTCGACAGGTATAGCAGCGTCGGCGAGGCGATCAAGATCCGCCTGCAGTTGGGGGCTCACACCACCCATGTTTTCAAAAAGCTCAGTCACGCCCTGATAATCGCCGTCACCCTGCAGGGTGAGGATGTGCTCTGACAGGTTATTCATGGCGGTGCGCATCGCCTCCATGTTTACTGAGTACTGACCCAGCTCATTGCGGGTGAAGGCGCCGGCCTGCTCAAAGTAGTTGAAGCGGATCATATTGGCCTGGCCGTGGGCGCTGGAAGCACCGAAACGCACTGAGCGGAAAATGCCGGCCAGGAAGGTGGTGTAGTAGTCTTCCAGCTGGCCTTCACTGATGACGCCCTGTTCCAGCAGCTCGGTAACCATGTACAGCCCGAGAATATCGGCTTTGCCTTCTTCCAGCGCGCTGGCTTTCTCTTTCAGTGCTTCGCGGACAGTCCCCTCACCGTTGATGACGTTTTTAATACCAAGGCCGTGGGCGACTTCGTGGAACATGGTATTAGCAAAAAACGCATCAAAGGTAATGTACTGACGTTGTTCAGGTACGATCAGCAATTCTGAGATAGGTAACAGTATTTCATCGAATTTCGCCCGCATAGCGTTCTTTAGCTGCAGGCGGCGGGTGCCTTTTTTTAGCTGAACTTCTTCATCGTTCGGTAAGTTAATCGCAATGGTTTTGCTGCCAGCGTTCGAGTGGCCGGCATAGTAAACGACTTCGTAGGCGTTAAGCTGCGCGCCTGAGCCGGGTACTTCCTGCTTGTACTGCTCAGGTACCGGTAAGTTACGTTGCAATTGCGGCAGGTACTGAGCATAGCGGGCCAGCCGCTCGCTCCATGCCATATCTTTTACCAGCACGTAGGATTCAAAGCCCGCGCGGTAGCCAAACAGCTGATCTTCATAGGTTTCAATCGGACCAATCACCACATCAAGCTGGTTGGTCTGCATGTCCATCCAGGCCATATCCGATGGCTGATACTCGTTGCTCAGGAAGGCGTCAGCCCGCAACCGCAGGTAATTGGCGAATGATTCATCTTCAGCAAATTCAGCGGCCTCGCGCAGTAATTCAGCCGCGCGCTTAAGCTGGCTGGCATAAGCGATATTGTAGGCAACGCTATAGAGCTGGCCTTGGTCATCACGGCGTACCAGGGTATAGAGATCAATCTTGCCGGGAAATTCAGCCGCTTCAAATTCTTCGCGGGTCATGTCGCTGGGGTAGAAATTTGCGCCGGGTGGTTTAGGTCCAACCCCTTGCAAAAACGGCTCGTTGTTATTTAGTCGATCCCAGGGCCCGTAGTTGATGTCGGCGAACTGGCGGACCAGGGGGTCACCCAGACTATTCAGCAACGCTTCTTTTTCACCCGGATAAGCCTGATGCCAGAACAGTTCGTCCATGATCTGGGAGGCTTCGATCAGCAGCTCAATAACATGGTGCTGACGATTTGTCAGGTGTGATAAGTCAGCCGTCAGTGTGACCGGGGTATAGATACTCAGGCGCGGCTGATAGCCCTCAACAAGTTCCAGCTGCGGTAGCGGTTCTTCAATGGCTTGTTCGTTAACCTGAGGGCCGCATGCGGCTAATAAAACTGAGGATGCCATCAGTAGGGCGGTGCTGATCCGGTTTATTTTAGTTTTCATGGCTCACCTGTGATTCTGTCTGTTGTTCCGGGTAAAAGAGAAGCTAAAACGATTAGCCCTAATTTACGCTCTTTTAGCTTTTAAATAAACTGACCAATGCCGGATAGAATTCGTTGATCTCGCCGCTAAAGAGCGCGAAGTCGGCATCAATTTTATCTTCCGGCGACGCATCAACCAGCTTGTCCTGCTCATCTAAGAGTAGATCAGTGGCTTTAAAACGTTTGATCGCCAGGTCATGTTCAAGCACAAAACTAATCCGCTCACGCCACTCCAGGCCCAGCTTGGTTGCTTGTTTGCCGTGTTGTAAGTGGATGTCAATTTCGGTGCTGGTCAAATCGTGCTGACGGCAGCGGACAATACCACCTTCGTCGTCGGTATCGCGCAGTTCAACTTCGCTGCCAAACTCAAAGTCGCCAGGCACTTTTGCGGCCTGTAGCCACTCGGTGAAATAAACTTCAGACGGCTGTTCATTAAATAAGGGCTTGACCGGCAGTGAGCCAAAACTGCTGCGCAGCAGGCCCAGAAAATCCTCAGCGCGGTTGCCAGCAGAAGCATCCACTACCACGATGCGCTTGCTCAGGCTGATCATGCCCCAGGTTAATCTAAAGCGGGTAAATGCCTGTGGCAGCAGACGATGAACCAGATCTTCTTTCAGTGCCTGCTTTTCTTTGCCCGCTACGCGGCGGCCCTGCTCACTCTCAATTTGCTGCAGCTGCTCATCCAGCTGCGCATTGACGACACTGGCGGGTAATACTTTTTCTTCTTTACGGGCGCAGAACAAATAGTTATCGCCAATCTTGTGATACAGCACGTCGCTTTGCTGGCCAAAGGGAGAAGCCCAGCCAAAACTGGCTAGCTCTTGCCGCCCACAGGGCACGAATTGATAGGCGCTGAGTGCCTGTTCCAAATCGGCCGGCATAACAAAATCTTCAGCGAGCGTGTAAATACGCAGGTTACGAAACCACATGAAAAAATCCTTGCTGAGTGCTTATTTATAGAAAGATAACCGGAATCCGGAAACGATAGGTCAGACCCTGGCCCGGCGCGCTGTCGGCTTCAATTTCACCGTTTAGCGTCTGGCTGACCAGGTTACGAATAATATGTGTGCCAAGGCCGCTGCCACCCTGTTGACGTTTGGTGGTAAAGAATGGGTCGAACAGATGATCCATTTGCTCTGCGGTCAGGCCTTTGCCGTTGTCGGAGTAGGTAATCTCGAGCTGATCCTGCTCCCGTTTAATTGTGATGGTGATTTTACCCTGACTGGTATCCTCAAAACCATGAATTAATGAATTTAAAATCAGGTTAGTGAAGATCTGCGCAAGTGCTCCGGCCGGACAACGGATATTCAGGTCATCGGCGCATTCCAGGTTAATTTCATGGCGGGTGTTTTTCAGGCGCGGGCGCAGGGCCTGAATAACATCCTGCAGATATTTCTTCAGGTTAATATCACGGATTGCTTCAGAGGTTTGATCCACTGCGACCTGCTTAAAGCTACCAATCAAGTCCGAGGCCCGGCTGAGGTTATTTTCGAGCAGCTCAAGGCCTTCGTTACCCGTGCTTAAAAACTCCTGCAGTTGTGCCTGGGTAAGGCTCTTATCAGCCAGCGCCTGTTCCAGCTTGGTGATTCGTTCCCGGATGAAGCTGGCAGCGGTAATACTGATACCAATCGGGGTATTTACGTCGTGGGTAATACCAGCCACCAGGCCGCCCAGCGATGCCATTTTCTCTGACTCCAATAACTGATCCTGGGCCCGTTCAAGCGCGGTGAAGGAGTTTTGCAGGCGGGTATTGGTATCGCGCAGGTCCTGCTCAATTAGCTGGCGCTGGCGGATCTCGCGCTCCAGTTTGTCCTGCCGCAGTTCGAGCTCATTCTTGCGACGTTCAAGATCCACCAGTACCTGGCTCAGGCTGGATGTTTTACGGGCTACTTCCTGTTCCAGCATGGCGTTTTGCTCGTCCAGCTGGCGATTAGCCTGTAATAACTGGGCCTGGGTGCGCTGCAGGTCATCCTGATAGTCCTCAAGATTATCCAGCAGCTGGTTATAAGCCTGCTCAACCATAAGAAACTCGGTGTTGCGCTGGTCTTTAAGATCCAGCCGTGAATGTTTCAGGTCATCCAGCCGGAAGTTTCGAATCTGGTTAGTGAGGTCGTGCATGGGGCGGTTAAGCATGCGGTTAAATGCCAGACTGAACAGCAAAATCAGGAACACACTTTTGATGATTGCGTTACCGACAATGAAGTAGAGACTTACTTTAATACGGTCAATTGCGATATCGCGGGTCGAGAACAGGGTTACATCTCCAACCATGGTGGAGTTGCCGGAAAACTCAAAAACTAAGGTAGAAAAGTAACCAAACAGACCGTTTCGTTCGCTGATGGTAAAGTTCTCTGCGGGTTTTAGCGGCAGCTCCGCTACCGGAAGGGTATCGCCCAGATTAATCAGCACGGCGCCGGTATCATCGCGCACAATAACGCCGGCGATGGCCGAAATATTGATCAGACCTTCGGCGGTAGCCTCTACCTGCGGAGAGTTGAATTCCCAGAGCGAGCGGGCCAGCGAGTCATTCACTGTGCTTTGCTGGTTTTGCAGCTCCTGCACCAGCATCCCTTTGGTATCGTAATATTCGCCCACCACCTGCACACAAGTCACCAGTAATGTCAGTAAAAAATATACCGACAGCACACTGGTTAAAAGTGACTTGGAGATGCTGGACGTAGACATGTAAGCGCTCAAATTTATTTTGCATCAAATTAAAGCAATCGCGGCCGGAGCGCAACCTTAAGCAAGTTTCGAGACTAGGTAGAAATGCAACCTATACTACGCGGCAGTCTCCCCGCGACCAGGCCCTCAGTGAGAAAAACAAAGCTCAGTTAATCATAGAGTTTCGTTATACGCAGAAAACAACCATAATAGGACGTAAATCGCAGTAACATTTAGTTGAAAAAGTAACGAATCGCAAAATAGGACTATCATGCAGGAAGAGTTTGAGACGATACAGAGCTGGCTGGAACAGCACCCTGACATTGAGACCCTGACTTACCTGACATTGCTGTTGGTGGGATCATGGCTGGCTAATTTTATTGTCAAAAAGATCTTGCTTCGCGGTGTACTCACGGGCCTGACATATACGCCGGCCGGGCCGGATGTACAAATGATCGAGCGCAATATCGTTGCGCGCTTCGCCAATGTGGTGCCAGCCCTGGTTATCGCTTATGGCATCGCTTCGGTGCCGCATCTCGCTGAAGAAGTTGTCATTGTTATTAATAATGTCTGTAAGGCATTTATCGTGGTGACTATAGCCCGCGGACTCAGTGGCGTACTCACGGTGATTAATACCATCTATGAGCGGCGACCGGATTCTCACGAACGACCGATAAAAGGCTATATACAGGTGGTGAAAATCGCCATCTATGTCGTCACTGCGATTCTGGTCATCGCAGCGCTGATCGATCGCTCGCCGGTGATTCTGCTGTCTGGTCTGGGTGCGATGGCAGCAGTACTCATGCTGGTGTTCCAGGACACTCTGCTGTCGCTCGTTGCCAGTATCCAGATCTCTTCCCACGATATTATCCGGGTCGGTGACTGGATAGAGATGCCTAATCTGAATGCTGACGGTGAAGTGATCGACATCGCGCTGCACACGGTCAAAGTGCAGAACTGGGATAAAACCATCACCTTTATTCCGACCAAGCGCTTTATTTCAGATTCTTTTAAAAACTGGCGCGGCATGCAGCAATCGGGCGGCCGGCGGGTAAAACGGAGTTTGTGGCTGGATCAGCAAAGTATTCATTTTCTGAGCGAAGAGGAGCGTAAAGCCCTGTATCGCTTTCGCCTGCTAAGAAACTATCTGAACGACAAGCAGGAAGAAATAGATAAATGGAACCAGCAACTGGAAGAAGCCGGAAAAGAGCCGGTTAATACCCGGCGAATCTCGAATATCGGCTCATTCCGTGCTTATGTCCGGGAGTATCTGCATAACCATCCCCGCATTCATCAGGAAATGACCTTGATGGTACGGCAACTCGAGCCGACTTCCGATGGCCTGCCGCTGGAAGTGTATTGTTTTACCAACACAATAGTCTGGGCCGAATACGAAGGTATCCAGTCAGATATTTTCGACCATTTATTGTCGATTCTGCCTGAGTTTGGCCTGCGCGTATTCCAGCATCCCAGCGGGCTGGACATGCGTGAAATGAGCCGCCAGCTGAAAAGTGAATGAGTAAAAAATAGAAAAAAGCTTCTGTAAGTCATGAAACTGTCATATTTCTGGCATACCATACGCAGCCATAGAGAGGATCACCTGGGTGGTTCCATCTCTTACCGACTCGAACCTGATAATCGGATGGCAACATTATGGCAGCTTTTACGACTAAAACTTTATTTATCCCGCTGGCGGTTTCCGCTCTGGCATTTAGCGCTACCGCTGGTGCCGCTGAAGACGAAACCTTTTCGTTTGATTTCTACGGAAAACTGAACCTGTCGCTGCAGAGCAGTGATGAAGGTGATGGTAGTGAAGGTGAGCTGGTCAGTAATGCCTCCCGTGTAGGTATCAAGGGCGGCGCTCAGATTAATCCAGATCTGGAAGTGATTTACCAGCTCGAGTGGCAGGTAGACGTTGATGATCTTGGCGGCAGCGACAACCTGAGCCCGCGTAATCAATACGTGGGTTTACGTGGCAGCTTCGGTGAAATCACTATGGGTCGCCGCGATACCGTGCTGAAAACCCTGCAAGGTAACATCGACCTGTTTAGCGACTACGAAGGTGATATTAAGGCCATTTTCGCCGGTGAGAACCGGACTAAAAATACGGTTTCTTATTACTCGCCTGGTTTTAATGAGTTCCGTGTTGCGGCCAGCTATATCCTGAGCGAAGACGACATGGTCGATGACGGTGTTTCATTTGCCGTTACTTATGGCGATGACGACTTAAAGCGCACCAACTTCTACCTTGGCGCGGCCATGGATTCAGAAGTACAGGGTTATGACAGCGAGCGCTTCGTTGCCTCAACCCGGTTTGAGAAAACCGTGGTAGGCCTGATGTATCAGCAACAGGAACGCGTTGACGGTACCGCCGAAGCCGATGGCTACGTGGTAAGCGCGAAGCATCCGGTAGGTAACTTCACCTATAAAGTTCAATACCAGATGATGGATTTTACTGATGGCGACGAGAACTCCATCGCTGCCGGTGTGGACTATAAACTGGGCAAAAATACCAAGGTATTTGGCTGGTACACAGGTCGCGATCTGGACAACATCGATGTTGAACAGCGTTACTTCGCAATCGGCCTGGAACATAAGTTTTAAGTCTTAATACGAACAGAGTAGACTATCGCCATACTTCATAAAACAGATGAAATATGGCGAATTTTTTCCTGATTGCCGGCTACTTAGTCATTGGCTTATTGCTGCAGCGTAGCCGGCAGTTTCCTCAGAATACCGGACAGGTACTTAACGCTTACGTGATTTACGTAGCCTTACCTGCGGTTATTCTGCAAAAAATCCCCTTACTTGAGCTATCTTCGGAATTGCTGGTGCCGGCGCTAACCCCGTGGCTGCTGCTGTTCGTTACCATCCCGGTCATTCTCTGGTTAGCCCGCCGTTATCACTGGTCGCGGGCGACAACCGGTGCCATGCTAATCGTGGTGCCATTGGGTAATACCTCCTTTGTCGGCTTTCCGATGATTGAAGCCTTCTTTGGGGCTGAGGGCATTCCCTATGCATTGCTGTACGATCAGCTCGGTTCCTTTTTGATTTTGTCCATCTATGCCAGCATTGTTGCCGCGATTTACTCCCATGATCCCGGCGGGCAAACAATAAAGCCTTCAGCAAAAGCGCTGGTTATGCGGATAGTCCGGTTTCCGCCTTTTATTGCCTTGCTGGTGGCGCTGGCACTGCGCTCTATGGATTATCCGGCGCTACTGGATAACTTTATTGACTCGCTGGCGGTGACGCTGGTGCCGGTGATTATGGTCGCGGTTGGCTTTCAGCTGAAACTGCGCTTGCCGCAGGAAGATCGTAAGCCTCTGTATCTGGCGCTGCTGATTAAGTTAGTGCTTACTCCACTGCTGGTGCTGGGTATCTTGTATGGTTTTGGAATTGACCAACTCGTGGTTCAGGTCACCATCATGGAGGCGGCTATGCCAGCGATGATTTCAGCTGGCGCGCTGGCCATTATGGCAGGCCTGGCGCCGACATTGTCGGCGGCTATAGTCGGTTACGGTGTGATTAGTTGTTTTATTACGCTGCCGCTGTGGTACTGGCTGCTGCAGTGGCTAAGCGCTGCCTAGCCGGATTTCTTTGCGGCAAACTCACCCTTTGCAACCCGCACACTAAATTCCTGGCCACTGCTGAGTTCTGCCGGGTCACGGATCACTTTGCCATCATCAGTGCGTACCACCGCATAGCCCCGCTCAATCGTTTGTAGCGGGCTCACGAGGTGCAGCTCCTGACTGGTGGCACGATAGCGTTGGCGCTGCTCTTTCACCAGATTGATGATTGCCTGTTGCAACCGTTGTCTGACTTGATTCAGTTGCTGACGGGCGACCGGCAGGCGGCGCTGCGGATGAATAGTGAGCAGACGCTGCTGCTGGTGAGCCTGCAGGCGGTTACGCTGATCGAGGATTCGTTTCATCGCCCCTTCAATGCGTAGTTGCAGCTCATCCAGGCGCTGGCCATTTTGCTGCAATTGCCGCTGCGGGTCCTGTTGTTGCAGCCGCGCCTGGATATAACCAAGCCGCTGTTGCAACTGGCGTTGCTGGCGCACCCACAGCTGATTCAGCCGGTGTTGTAAATGTTGAATACGCTGCAGGTTCTCGCGCTGATCGCGGCTGATAAGTTCGGCAGCGGCTGAGGGGGTGGGGGCGCGTACATCTGCGACATAATCACAAATGGTAAAGTCTGTTTCATGGCCAACGGCGCTGATGGTTGGTAGCGGGCAGCTATGCAGTGCATAGGCGAGCTGCTCATCGTTGAAGCACCAGAGATCTTCCAGCGAACCGCCGCCGCGTGCCAGGATCAACACATCCACTTCATTACGGGTAATGGCACGCTCTAACATATTAAGCAGCTCAGCCGTGGCGCTTTGTCCCTGCACCGAACTGGGGTAAATAATGACTTCAATAGCCGGGTCCCGGCGTTTGAGTACTGCGAGAATGTCACGCACAGCGGCACCGGTGGGCGATGTGATCACCCCGACTTTACGAATGCTCTCCGGCAGTGGTTGCTTGAGCGCCGGGTCAAACAGGCCAGCCTGTTGCAGCTTCTGTTTGAGCTGCTCGTAGCGTTGCTGCAGCAGACCAGCGCCGGCATCTTCCATATGTTCGATGATCAGCTGGTAGTCACCGCGGGGCTCATAGACCGTGAGTTTGGCGCGCACCAACACCTGCATGCCATGCTGCGGCCGGATCTTTACCCGCTGATTGGCATTGCGGAACATGGCCGCTTTAATTTGCGCCCGCTCGTCTTTCAGGGTGAAATACCAGTGGCCAGACCCTGGCGCGGCGAAGTTTGAAATTTCGCCAACCAGCCAGATTGACCCAAAGCCTTGCTCCAGCACCTGGCGTACCTCGGCATTAAGAGAGGCCACACTGAAAACATGGGGTTGCTGCATTGCCCTGACCCTGTGGAAAAGTAAAAAATCAGTTTACTGAAAAGCCGTTTAGGAGTAAAATCTGCCCGCAACATAAAGCCAGCTAGTGAGATGTTGCCATGCTACGAATTGCCCAAGAAGCACTTACCTTTGATGACGTTCTGCTCGTCCCCGGTCACTCTACCGTTTTGCCCCATACAGCGGATTTAAAAACCCGTCTGACGCGGACTATTGAGCTAAATATCCCGATGGTCTCTGCGGCCATGGATACGGTCACTGAAGCGAACTCTGCGATTGCTTTGGCCCAGGAAGGCGGCCTCGGTTTCATACACAAAAATATGACTATCGCTGAGCAGGCGGCTCATGTTCGTCGCGTGAAAAAATACGAAAGTGGCGTGGTCTCTGATCCTGTTACTGTTTCTCCGCAAACCACGCTTGGCGAAATTCGCGGCCTGGCAATGGAGCACGGCTTCCATGGCTTCCCGGTGGTTGAGTCCAGCGGTGAGCTGGTTGGTATTATTACCGGACGTGACACCCGCGCTGAACGCGATGACAGTAAAAAAGTCGGCAACCTGATGACAGCGAAAGATCGCCTGATCACGGTCAAGGAAAACGCCGGCAGCGAAGAAATCCTCGGACTGATGCACGAGCACCGCATTGAGAAGATCCTGGTGGTGGACGACAAGTTCCATCTGCGCGGCATGATCACCCTGAAAGATTTTACCAAAGCTGAAAATAAGCCGAATGCCTGTAAAGATGAATTAGGCCGGTTACGGGTTGGTGCCGCAGTAGGCGTTGGGCCCGGTACGGACGAGCGTATCGAAGCGCTGGTTGAAGCTGGCGTTGATGTACTGCTGATTGATACCTCTCATGGCCATTCACAGGGTGTATTGGATCGCGTGATCTGGGCCCGCAAAAATTATCCTGATTTACAAATCATCGCTGGCAACGTAGCCACCGGCGCGGGCGCCAAAGCGCTTGCCGATGCTGGTGTGGATGCGGTGAAGGTCGGTATTGGCCCTGGTTCTATCTGTACTACCCGCATTGTAACCGGCTGTGGCGTACCGCAGATTACTGCAATCAGCGACGCGGTTGATGCATTAAAAGGCACCAACATTCCGGTTATTGCTGACGGTGGTATCCGCTTCTCGGGTGACATCGCCAAAGCCATTGCCGCTGGCGCGGATTGTGTGATGGTTGGCAGCATGCTGGCCGGTACCGAGGAATCCCCCGGCGAAGTGGAGCTGTATCAGGGCCGTTATTATAAATCCTACCGCGGTATGGGTAGCCTGGGCGCGATGAATCAGCGCCACGGGTCATCTGACCGTTACTTTCAGGCTACTAATGAAGCAGATAAGCTGGTTCCTGAAGGTATCGAAGGCCGGGTGGCGTACAAAGGCCCGGTGGCGGCAATTATTCACCAGCAGATGGGCGGACTGCGTTCAGCCATGGGCTTAACCGGTTGCGCGACAATTAAAGAGATGCGCACCAAGCCGCAGTTTGTCAAAGTCACCGCGGCGGGCATGGGTGAATCCCATGTACACGACGTGCAAATTACCAAAGAAGCACCTAATTACCGGATGGGCTAAGCTGACATGCAAGATATTCATGCACATCGCATACTGATTTTAGATTTTGGTTCACAATATACCCAACTGATCGCCCGCCGTATTCGTGAAATCGGCGTGTACTGTGAGCTCTGGGCCTGGGACGTTGATGAACAGGATATAAAAGACTTTAATCCGAACGGTATTATTCTGTCCGGTGGGCCGGAGTCGGTCACTCTGGAAGGCTCGCCGCGAGCCCCTGAGTATGTCTTTAAAGCGGGCGTGCCCGTGTTTGGTGTGTGCTACGGTATGCAGACCATGGCCGCGCAGCTGGGCGGCCAGGTACAGGGCTCACTGGAGCGTGAATTTGGTTATGCCCAGGTAGAGCGCATCGTCGATTCACCCTTATTTCATAATATTGAAGACAGTATCAATGCCAACGGCAACCCGGTGCTGGACGTATGGATGAGCCACGGTGACAAAGTTATTGCTGAGCCGGAAGGTTTTACCATTGTGGCGCAGACACCGACTTGTCCGATTGCCGCTATGGCGGACGAACAGCGTCATTTCTATGGCGTACAGTTCCATCCGGAAGTAACACATACCCGCCAGGGTATGCGTATGCTGGAGCATTTTGTGGTCGAGATCTGCGGTTGTGAAACCAACTGGACCGCGGCCCATATTATTGAAGACGCGGTTGAGCGCATCCGGGAACAAGTTGGCTCAGGTCGTGTCGTACTCGGACTCTCTGGCGGTGTCGACAGCTCGGTTACTGCCATGCTGCTGCATCGCGCTATTGGTGATCAGTTAACCTGCGTATTTGTTGATAATGGCTTGCTGCGCCTGAACGAAGCTGAACAGGTACTGGAAATGTTTGGTGACCATTACGGCCTGAACATTGTGCATGTTGCCGCTGAAGACCGTTTTCTGGATGCACTGGCGGGTGAGCCCGAGCCAGAGGCTAAACGCAAAATTATTGGTGGTGTATTTGTCGACATCTTTGACGAAGAAGCCAGCCGTATTACTGATGTCAGCTGGCTGGCGCAGGGCACCATTTACCCTGACGTGATTGAATCAGCGGGTTCAAAAACCGGTAAAGCCCATGTTATCAAGTCGCACCACAATGTTGGTGGTCTGCCGGCCGATATGAAGCTCAAGCTGGTTGAGCCGCTGCGCGAACTCTTTAAAGATGAAGTGCGCAAGATTGGCCTGGAGCTTGGCCTGCCGTATGACATGCTGTACCGGCATCCATTCCCTGGCCCTGGCCTGGGCGTACGGGTACTGGCGGAGGTCAAAAAAGAATACTGTGATTTACTGCGCCGTGCCGATCATATCTTTATCAGTGAACTGCGCGCTGCCGGTTTGTATCACGAAGTGAGCCAGGCATTTGCGGTATTTCTGCCGGTGCGCTCGGTTGGTGTAATGGGCGATGCCCGCAAATATGACTGGGTAATTGCCCTGCGTGCGGTCGAAACCATTGACTTCATGACCGCTCGCTGGGCACACTTGCCCTATGAGCTTCTGGAAAAAGTATCAAACCGGATCATCAATGAAATCGATGGCATCTCGCGTGTGGTTTATGACATTTCCGGCAAGCCGCCTGCCACTATTGAATGGGAATAGCCTAAGTGGCGCGCTGGCTTAGCCTCTTTGCGGTGATTGCACTGCTGGCTGGTTGCGCGCCCGAGCCACAACCCAACCATCTCGATTCAATTCAGCAGCGTGGCGTGCTGCGCGTGGGCACCCTGGTGGGGCCCACAACTTATTATCATGGCCGGGAGTCTGAAGCTGGCCTCGAATATGTACTCGCCTCAACCTTTGCTGAACAGCTTGGCGTTGAGCTGGCCATGGTGCCGCGCTATAGCATAGGTTCTTTATTTAGCTTGCTGAATCAGGGCGAGGTGGATCTGGTGGCGGCCGGACTTGATCGCACTCCGCAACGTGATGAATTATATCGATTCGGCCCTCCCTACCAGGAAATTGCCCAGCGCGTGGTATTTCGTCAGGGTTCCCGTGATCGTCCGCGCTCCTTAGAGGAACTTGACGGCGAACTGGTGGTTGTTGCCGGCAGTAGTCATCACGACTGGCTGCTGACCCATCGCGCCGAATATCCTGATCTGAAATGGCGGGCTACGGATGAGCAGGACACCAGCGAATTGCTGCGCCAGGTGGTAGAGGGCGACATCGCTTATACCATCGCCGATAGTCACATTCTGGATACTCACCGCCGTTATTATCCTGACCTCAGTGTCGCTTTTACCGTGCGCGACAACCTGGATATTGGCTGGATGCTTGCCCCCGGGCGGGACGGATCGCTGTACAGCGAAGTCATCGACTTTTTTGGTGAACTACGCAGTGACGGCCAGCTCGAACAACTACTTGATCGCCACTTCGGTCATGTGAGTAATTTTAACTACGTTGATACCAGCCTCTTTATTCATGCGGTTAAAAACAAGCTGCCAATGTATCGCTCCCTGTTTCAGGAGCATGCCGGCACGCTTGACTGGCGTTTGCTGGCGGCAATCAGTTACCAGGAGAGCTTGTGGGACCCACAAGCGATGTCGCCGACCGGTGTACGCGGCATGATGATGCTGACGCTGCCGACTGCCGCCGACATGGGAGTAGAAAGCAGGCTTAATCCCGATGAAAGCATTCGCGGCGGCGCCCGCTATTTTGAGCAGATGCTTAACCGCATTCCGGCCCGCATTCCTGAACCCGACAGCATCTGGTTCGCGCTGGCCGCGTATAATATCGGCCTGGGTCATCTTGAAGACGCACGGGTTCTGACTGAGCGGCAGGGGGCTGACCCCGATCGTTGGATTGATGTCAGAAAACGACTACCTTTACTGAGACAGAAGAAATATTACCGCCAAACCCGTTATGGCTTTGCCCGGGGTGATGAACCCGTTCGTTATGTGGGTAATATTCGCCGCTATTATGATACCTTGGTGTGGTTGGATGAACGAGGCCGGATACCGGCTCAGCCACTTGAAATTACGCTGCCGGATGAAGGCAGTGGCGATGAGGAGCCGTGATGCGAAAAATGAAACGTCTGGTCTCAAAAGAGCGCCGTCGCGCCTGGCTCCGTAAGCGCCGGCATCTGCAAACCGAACGCCGGCAGAAATGGTTCCGGCTGATGCAGGACGAAGACTGAAATCAACTGGTAAAGTCTGGGCTGCGCTGGTAGCCCCGACAGCCGTTTCTGATTATAATAGCCACCAACTTATAGAGCTCCCAACTCTGGAGAACGATCTGTGGAGATTTTACGCGGCGCCCCGGCTTTATCAGCATTCCGTACGGAAAAACTGTTACAACGCCTGCAACAGGCTGACCTGCCAGTCACCGATATTTACGCTGAATACATGCACTTTGTCGATGTTAACGAGAAACTCGATGACGAAGCGCAGACCATCCTTAAAAAGCTTCTGACCTACGGCCCCGCCTTAGCCCAGCATTTGCCTGAAGGCGAGTTGCTGGTGGTAGTGCCGCGGCAGGGCACAATCTCTCCCTGGTCATCAAAAGCCACTGACATTGCCCACAATTGTGGTTTGCAGCAAATTGATCGGATTGAGCGTGGCATGGCTTATTACCTGAGCGGCAATCTGAACACTGCGCAACGGGAGCAAGCCAAAGCCTTGCTGCACGATCGCATGACCGAGATGGTACTCAACGAAATGTCGGCAGCGGAAGTTCTGTTTAAAGAAGCTGAGCCGGCAGAGATGCAAAGCATCGATATCCTTGCTGGTGGCCGCGAAGCATTGCAGCGTGCCAACATTGAGATGGGGCTGGCGCTGGCGGATGACGAAATCGATTATTTGTACGATAACTTTTCGACGCTCAAACGCAACCCCAACGACATTGAACTTTATATGTTTGCCCAGGCGAACTCTGAGCATTGTCGTCACAAAATTTTCAACGCCGACTGGACCATAGACGGCAAAGAACAGCTCAAATCGCTGTTCAAGATGATCAAAAATACCTATGAAGTAACACCTGATAATGTACTGTCTGCCTATAAAGATAACGCAGCGGTAATGACAGGTTCAGAAGCGGGCCGTTTCTATCCGTATCCTGCCGGCACGCCGGCGGCGGGTGAGTACAGCTATTTCCATGAACCTGTGCATATTCTGATGAAGGTCGAAACCCACAACCATCCGACGGCGATTTCGCCTTATCCGGGTGCGGCGACGGGTTCCGGCGGTGAGATTCGCGACGAAGGCGCAACTGGCCGTGGCGCTAAACCAAAGGCTGGCCTGGTTGGTTTCAGTGTATCGAATTTACGGATCCCTGGCTTTGAACAGCCGTGGGAAGAAGATTTCGGTAAGCCGGATCGTATCGTTACCGCACTCGATATTATGCTCGACGGGCCTTTAGGCGGCGCTGCCTTTAATAACGAGTTCGGGCGCCCGGCCCTGACCGGTTATTTCCGTACTTATGAAGAACGGGTCAACAGCCATAACGGCGAAGAGATTCGTGGTTACCATAAGCCTATTATGCTGGCCGGTGGCCTTGGCAACATCCGTGAGACGCACGTTGAGAAGGGCGAGATCCCGGTCGGCGCGAAACTGGTGGTACTGGGCGGTCCGGCGATGAATATCGGCCTGGGCGGTGGGGCGGCCTCATCAATGGCTTCTGGAACTTCTACCGAAGATCTGGACTTTGCCTCAGTACAACGGGAAAACCCGGAAATGGAACGCCGTTGCCAGGAAGTGATCGATCGCTGCTGGCAGCTTGGTGATAAAAACCCTATTGCTTTCATCCACGATGTGGGCGCGGGCGGACTCTCGAATGCGATGCCGGAACTGGTTAGCGACGGCGGCCGGGGCGGTAAATTTGAGCTGCGCAAGATCCCGAACGATGAACCGGGCATGTCGCCGCTCGAGATTTGGTGTAATGAGTCGCAGGAACGTTATGTGCTGGCTATTGCGACCGATCGCATGGAGATTTTTGAAAAAATCTGTGAGCGTGAGCGGGCACCATTTGCTGTTATCGGTGAAGCGACTGAAGAAGAACACCTTACCGTCTCTGATCGCCATTTTGATAATAAACCGATCGACTTGCCGCTTGATGTTCTGTTAGGCAAACCACCGAAAATGCATCGCGACGTGCAGTCAAAGCAAGCGGCGGGTGAGCCACTAAATCGCGAAGGTATCAAGCTAAGTGAAGCGGCAAAACGCTTACTGCGGCTGCCGGCTATCGCGGAAAAAACCTTTTTGATTACCATTGGTGACCGTACGGTAACCGGGCTTGTGGCTCGTGACCAAATGGTTGGCCCCTGGCAGATCCCGGTGGCTGACGTGGCCGTTACAGCGGCCAGTTATGACAGTTATGCCGGTGAAGCGATGTCACTTGGCGAGCGCACGCCGCTGGCCCTGCTTAACTTTGCTGCATCCGGACGGATGGCGGTGGGTGAAGCACTCACCAACATCGCCGCCGCCGATATCGGCGACCTCAAACATGTGAAGCTTTCGGCGAACTGGATGGCTGCTGCCGGTCACCCTGGCGAAGATGCCGGCCTTTACGAAGCAGTTAAGGCGGTAGGCGAAGAATTATGTCCGGCGCTGGGAATTACTATCCCAGTGGGTAAAGACTCAATGTCCATGAAGACCCGCTGGCAGGACGCGGACGGCGACAAAGCCGTGACCTCACCACTGAGTCTTGTGATTACGGCCTTTGGCCGGGTGCGGGACGTGCGCCGTACGCTAACACCGCAACTACGGACCGATAAAGGCCCGAGCAAGTTGTTGCTTATCGACCTGGGTGCTGGTCAGAATCGCCTGGGCGGCTCTGCGCTGGCGCAGGTGTACCGGCAGCTAGGCGAACAAACTCCTGACGTAGATAAGGCCGAGTTACTGGCCGGGTTCTTCACTGCGACACAAAAGCTGGTGCGGGATAAAAAACTGATCGCGTACCATGACCGCTCCGATGGCGGCCTGTTTGTTACTGTGGCGGAAATGGCATTTGCTGGTCACTGTGGTGTTGAAATTGAACTCGACAACCTGGGTGATGACGATCTGGCGGTGCTATTCAGCGAGGAGCTGGGTGCGGTGATACAGGTCGCTGATGAAGACCTCGACAGCGTTGAAAAAGCTTACGCTGAAGCGGGCCTGGCAGATTGCGTTCATACCATTGGGCGTCCTGTCCGTGAAGACGTGGTGCGCTTTACCCGTCATGGTGAAGAAGTACTATCGCATATGCGTAGTCACTATCGGGCGATTTGGGCAGAAACCACGGATCAGATGCAGCGGCTGCGCGATAACCCAGCCTGTGCTGATGAGGAATTTGAAGCCAAACGCAAGCTGGACGATCCGGGCTTGTCGGCTGAACTGACGTTTGACGTTAACGAAGATGTCGCCGCGCCTTATATCAATACTGGCCGTGATCCGGTCATTGCGGTATTGCGTGAACAAGGGGTGAACTCCCACGTAGAAATGGCCGCTGCTTTTGATCGTGCCGGCTTCGCAGCCATTGACGTGCATATGAGTGACATCCTCAGCGGTCGCACATCGCTGGAGAAGTTTAACGGTCTGGTAGCTTGTGGCGGTTTCTCATACGGCGACGTATTAGGTGCGGGTGAAGGCTGGGCCAAGTCAATTCTGTTCAATAGCCGGGCGCGTGATGAGTTCAGTGCCTTTTTCGAACGCCAGAAGACCTTTGCCCTCGGTGTCTGTAACGGTTGCCAGATGTTGTCAAACCTGAAAGAGTTGATTCCGGGCGCTGAACTTTGGCCACACTTTGTGACGAACCGTTCGGAGCGCTTTGAAGCGCGTTTCAGCCTGGTTGAAATACAGAAGAGTGACTCACTGTTCTTCTCTGGTATGGCGGGTTCACGGATGCCGATAGCTGTATCTCACGGTGAAGGCCGCGCCGAGTTTAAGGGCAACAACCTGGATCAGGCGCAACAGAAAAATCTGGTGACCATGCGTTATGTGGATAACCGCGGTCAGGTTGCGACTAAGTATCCGGCTAACCCGAATGGCTCACCTGAGGGTATTACCGGTCTGACGACTCCGGATGGCCGTGTGTCTATTATGATGCCGCACCCCGAGCGGGTATTCCGCACCATTGCCAACAGCTGGCATCCAGATGACTGGAACGAAGACAGTCCGTGGATGCGGATGTTCCGTAACGCCCGCGTTTATTTAGGTTAAGCCACTATTGTTTAGCGTCGCGCTCTGAAGAAAGCTCTCAGCAGCGCGGCGCTTTCAGCCTCCAGTACCCCTGAAACCACCTCCACTTTATGATTCATGCTGCTGTGATTAAGTACAGTTATGGCTGTGCCCGTTGCGCCCGTGCGTGGATCCGGGGCTCCATAGACCAGCGTTTTGACGCGAGCATGTGTAATCAGGCCTGAGCACATCGCGCAGGGCTCTAGTGTCACATACAGCGTTGAGTCAACCAGGCGGTAGTTTTGTAGGTGCTGACCAGCCGCCCTGATGGCAAGCGCTTCGGCATGGGCGGACGGGTCGTGTAAACCGATCACCTGATTAAAACCCTCGCCAATAATCTCATCGTTATGAACTAAAACCGCACCGACGGGTACTTCACCGTGGGTTTCAGCCAGTTGCGCTAACTCCAGCGCGCGGCGCATATAAAATTCATGATCCATAGTGCATCCTTGTGACGCATTAACCGATTTGAATTCGCCTAGTGTAAAACGAAATGACAAACGGCGGGTAAAAAAAAGCCCCCGCGATGCGAGGGCTTTTGTTGTGTTGCGCTCAGCTTAGAAGCTGTAACGGACACCAATCTTAGCTTGCCAGGTTGAACGCTCTGGCAGGTAGTTGGTTGGTGCTTCGTTAGTGAAACCACCGAACGGCTTACCATAAACGTAACGGCCTTCGTCATCAAGGTTAACCGATACTAAGCGGTTACCGTTGTCGCCGAAGAAGAATACGTGCTGTTGAGCAGTTTCTTTGTCGAACAGAGCCAGTACGTTACGGATGTTGAAATACAACTCACCTCTATGACCTTCCCACAGCCCTGGTAATTCCTGGGTGTATTTGAAGTCTAAAGTGGTATTCCATGGGCCGCGGTCATTGTTACGTGGTGCATAACCACCAGCGTACTGTAACAGATCCGCTGCTTCCAGGTATCCAGCCAGTTCATCATAGCCAAAGCCGCTACGGTAAACTACGTTCGGATCGTTTGGACCAGTCGGGATATATGGCAGGTACCGTGAGGTGCTGTCAAACTGGTTCTGATCGCCGAACTTATTGAAGCGGAAGGTATCCAGAACATAGCTGAACGGACGACCTGAGTAACGCTCCCAGAACACGCCGAAGGTTGAATTATAACCTGCGAACAGCTCAGTTCTGTAGGTCATATCAGCCATAAAGCGGTGCTCGATCTGATAGCTGGCAGTACCCGGCTCTACGTTCTGAATATCTTTAACAATTGGGTAGCGGAAGTTAGAAGTAGCAGTACTTGAACCACCGGCTACAGCTTCTTCGATATCCTGGTGCGTATAGCTGGTACGGAAGCTCAGACCGTTATCCCAGGCTTTACCGATAGTCGCAGTAAAGATCTGGCTCTTGCCACCGTCGCCGTTAGTCAGCATCAGGTCGTAACGATCAACGCCATTGTCATCACCGATACCGCTAGGTACGTGGTCATCCAGAGGATCGTCAACTACATAGATAATCCGGCCACCGTCAGCAGTTGTGACAAGCTCACCGTTAGCGTCAAGTAACGGACGACGGGCTAAATCAACCCAGCGAACGTCATCTTTACGACGGGTATAGATATATTCAGCGCTGGTAAACCAGTCTTCGCCCAGAATACCCAGGTCAGTGTTCCAGTCAAAACCTAAGCTTACGCGCCAGTCAGTTGGTAACTCAAAGTTTGGATCGATTGGGTTGGTATTACCGTCGCCCGGAACCAGTTGGTCCTGAACCGCTTGTGGTACTTGGGTAATATCAACGTTATCCAGATAAACAGACTCTGGCAGTGTGCGATCGTCGAAAGGAACGATAGTTACACCGTCGTTGGTATAAGCGTTTGAAATCCAGACGTTAGGACGGCCACCGCCGTAACGGCCAAAGCCACCGCGTAACAGGAAGTCGTCAGTCATCTGATACTTAAAGCCAAAACGTGGCAGGATTAAATCTTTGCCGTCCAGGTTTTCAGTATTAGCAAAGCCGTAGCGCTGGAAGAAACGCTCGTTGTATGCCGGCTCGTCTTCAGCAGTAATGCGCTCGTAACGGAGACCGAAAGTCAGTTCTAAATCCCAGGTTGGCTGCCAGGTGTCCTGCACATATAACACGTGTGAACCCTGAGTGAACTCAGCCGCGCCGTCATTGGCTACGCCGGTGTAGGCGTTCTGGTAAGTGAAGTCAGACGCCTGACGGTTTTCAAAGTCAGCGATTGAGTCAAACTCCCAGGTACCCAGAGTTCGCTGAATGAAGATGTTAAATACATCAACACTGGTGAACTCATAACCAAAGCCGATAGCGTGATCGCCAGTCAGGTAGTCACCATTGAACTGGAACTGCAGCGTATCGTTAGACAGCTGGTTGGCATGACGTGAATAGTCAGGGCCAATAGCAATCCGGCCGTTTTCACCATAGATCGTTACGTCGCCGAAGTTCTTGCCTAATAATGGGTTCTGGCCAGTTTCAACAGTCTTGTACGACAATTTAATGTCGCTTGAGAAGTTAGACGTCCAGTTTGAGTACACTTGCAGAGCATAAGCGTTCAGCTCTTGTGTGTTGTTGTACCAATGTGAAGACAAACGCAGTTCGTTACGACCGCCGTTATTGTTGCGCGTCGAGTTACCATCGGTATTCTGATAGGTAAATGAGGCACGATGCGCGTTATTTACGTTCCAGTCCAGCTTGATCAGTACTTTCTGGTCTTCTTCTACCGGGTTTACATTCCAGTCACCAGCGTTAACACCATAAACCTCGTTGGCGATACGGATAACTTCGTTGACTTCTTCCTGAGTCACGTTGGCAATGTTAGCGGCATCTGAACCTTGTGGGCCGGCCTCAACAGATTTTGGCTCATCGGTTTTTTCAAAGTTGGCATAGAAGAACAAGGTGTCTTCGATGATTGGGCCAGATACACTTACACCATAGGTTTTTTCCTGATAGTCAAGAGTAGGCGCTTGTGAGTCAGGCTCGTAGCGCGACGGCTCTGGATTGCCCGCCAGGCTATCGCTGGTGTACTGGTAAAATAAAGAGGTTCTAAAATCATTAGTACCTGATTTGGTTACCGCATTGATTTTAGCACCGGTAAAGTTACCGTGTTCAGCACCGAAAGGCACTACGTCAACGGTAATTTGCTCAATGGCATCAATAGAAATTGGTGAACGCTGAGTTGGATAACCATTTGCGTTCAGACCAAAGTCATCGTTCTGGCCGATGCCGTCAACAGTGATTGAGTTGTATTTCGGGTTGTTACCCGCAACGACCAGCTCGTCACCTTCACCCAGCTGTGTAGCTAACGGGTTAAGACGGACGATATCTTTTAAGTCACGACCGTAAGTAGGCAGTGATTCAATTTGCTCTTCGCCGAACGAGCTTGATGAGCCGCTGTTCAGCTGCGCGTAGTTAATTGCCTGAGCCGTAACCTGGATTCGCTCAATGCTTTCTTCTTCCAGCTGGGCAGTCAGACGGAAGGTCTCACCCAGCTTCAGGAATACTTCTTCATAGGTTGCGTCGCGGTATACGTTTGAGTCCAGCGTGATGCGGTATGGACCACCGACCCGCAGACCGTTTACGATAAAGTTACCTGATTCATCAGTGGTAACTTCTAAGCGGCTTCCTGAAGGAACGTGTTCAATTTGTACAGTGGTGTTAGCAGCACCCTGACCTTGGGGGCCGACGATGGAGCCCCGCATTGAAGCGGAGGTATCTTGTGCCATTACTGGAGCTGAGGCGAGGCCAAGAGCAACAGCAACTGCACCGGCGGTGCGGGATAATCGCATAGTTGTACTCATCTTTATTTCCTGGTGTTAGTTGGGTTGTAATAAAAATCGAGCCAAGGTCATACCGCTAGAAGCAACCTTGATGACTGATCGCAGGCATTTATATCACGCGATTGTGTCAAAAATGTGACGCTATTTTACGCAAATATAAAGTAAATTGCATAGGGAATATTGAACCTTTATCATTTTATTTTGTCCCAGCACTCCTATCACCGAGGCGATCCATTTCATGAAGTCTTATACCCTGTTACTTGCAGCGCTATTTCTAACCTTTCTGACGGGATGCGATATGTCCGAAAAAAATCAGTCTGCCCCTGTAGCTTTGCGGGTTGCCACTTTTAACGTCAGCATGGACGCCTCTAATTATTTGTCTGCTGATGAGCTGGCGGAGCAGGGCGAGCAAGCGCTGGCGCAGGCGCTGGATGACAATCATCCGCAGATCCGCGCGGTCGCCGAAATTATTCAGCACACCCGGCCTGATGTGCTGGTGCTTAATGAGTTTGACTATCTGCCGGCCGAACAAGGCATCAATCGCTTCCAGCAGGAGTTTCTGGGGGTTAGCCAGAACGGCGAGTCGCCCATTCATTATCCTTATGTCTTTCTGGCGCCTGTTAATACGGGTGAGCCCAGCCCTTATGATCTGAATCGGGATGGTCAGGCGACCGGCATGGCTGATGACGCCTGGGGCTACGGTTGGTATCCGGGGCAATATGGCATGGTGGTGCTGTCGCGTTACCCCATCGATCAAGCCGCTTCGCGGACGTTCCGCGATTTTAAGTGGCGCGATATGCCAGGCGCACTGCGGCCACTGCTGCCTGAATCGCACGAGCCCTGGTATAGCGACGCGGCATGGGCAGAGTTTCCGCTGAGTTCAAAGTCACACTGGGACGTTATTATTGATGTCAAAGGCAAGCTGCTGCATTTGCTGGTTAGTCATCCGACGCCACCGGTTTTCGACGGTGAAGAAAACCGTAATGGTCGTCGTAACTATGATGAAATCCGCTTCTGGGCTGACTACATTACTCCCGGGCAGGGCGAGTATATTTATGACGACCAGGGACAGATTGGCGGGCTTAATGCCGACAGTCGCTTCGTAATTGCCGGCGATCTCAATGCTTCGACAGAAGGTAATGACAATGTACCCGGCGCCATTGACTTGCTGCTGAAACACCCGGCTGTGCAGGCGGCCCCAATCCCATCCAGTCAGGGAGGGCTGGAGCATTCTCCCGATAACGACCATGGTCAGTTTCATACTGCCAGCTGGCGCAAACGCGCGGATTACGTGCTACCGTCTGAAACGGGAATCCATGTTATCGATGCGGGCGTATTCTGGCCTGCCAGCGATCAACCGAAAGCCGATTTGGTGAACTCGCGCAGCAGTTCATCGGATCATCGCTTGGTGTGGATTGACATTCAATTGCGATAAATTCCATAAAATTGCCGCAGAGTCATAAAAGTGTCATAAAGTATCCTGATAATTGGCGTTGCTGAAATACAACAGGTGATGCAGATGTCGAGAAAGATACTGATTGTTGAAGATGAAGCCGCCATTCGCGAAATGCTCAGCTTTGTAATGGAGCAACATGGTTATCAGGCGGTTGAAGCAAATGACTATCATCAGGCACTGGAAAAAATTACTGATCCGCTGCCTGACATGATTCTGCTGGACTGGATGTTGCCTGGCGGAACCGGGGTTCAGTTAGCAAAAAAGCTAAAAAGTGATGACTTTACCCGTAACATCCCGATCATTATGCTGACAGCGCGAAGTGAAGAAGACGATAAAATCCGCGGACTTGAAGTCGGCGCTGATGATTACCTGACCAAGCCATTCTCACCGAAAGAGTTGATGGCCAGAATCCGCGCGGTATTCCGCCGCGTGACCCCCACCGCGCTGGATGAACCTATTGAAACTGAAGGCCTGCGTCTGGATCCGGTCTCTCACCGGGTGTCAGCTTTTGACGAGCGGCTTGATATGGGGCCAACCGAATTTAAATTATTACACTTCTTTATGACCCATCCCGAGCGGGTGTATAGTCGTGAGCAGTTGCTTGATCATGTCTGGGGAACCAATGTGTATGTTGAAGATCGCACCGTCGATGTTCATATTCGCCGTTTACGTCAGGCAATCGCTGCCCACGGTCATGACCGTCTGGTGCAGACGGTTCGGGGCGTCGGTTATCGTTTTTCAGCCCGTTGATCGGATAGCGAAGCATTATGGATAAGAAGTACTCCGGTCTGTTTATGTTGCGCGGCCTGTTCTGGTTCTCGCTGCCGGTGGCGCTGCTGGGACTGATCTTCGATGCGTTCTGGTTGGTGATGAGCCTGGCTTTGCTGGGCTTGTTAAGCTGGCACTATTTTTATCAGTACAAGCTGATTGACTGGCTCTGGCAGCGGCGACGACTGCTGCCGCCAGAAGCGCCAGGCAGTTGGAGTTATATTTACGACGGCATTTACCGCACTCAGCGCCGCAGCCAGCAGCGCCGTCGCGCCCTTGCCAGTATTTTGCGCAGGTTCCGCGAGGCTTCTGAAGCTATCCCTGACGCGGCCATTGTGTTCCGCCGCGATGGAGGCCTGATCTGGTGCAATAAGCTTGGCCAATTTTATTTCGGCCTGAAATGGCCGGCCGATATCGGTATTCATTTATCTAACCTAATCCGCCATCCGGAGTTTATCCGTTATCTGCAACTAGGTGACTTCAGTAAGGACATCACGTTGCCATCGCCGGTTCGTGAAGACATAGAGCTGGAAGTTCGGATCATGCCTTATAGCGATGACCAATATTTGCTGATGGCCCGGGATGTAACCCAGATTAAACTTGCCGAACAGATGCGCAGTGACTTTGTCGCTAATGTATCGCATGAACTGAAAACACCACTGACGGTGATTCAGGGCTACCTGGAAATGATGGAAGATGCGTCCACGTTGCCGCCGGCGGTGCTAAACAAAGCGGTGCACGACATGAATGATCAGAGTGTGCGCATGCGTAAACTGGTCGATCAATTATTGTCTCTGTCCCGTATGGAAGGCCGCGCGGTAGATATCTTCGAACGAAAAGTTGATGTGCCCACTATGTTGCAGGCACTGAAAAGTGATGCCGAACGGCTGAACGCTGATAAAGAACATGATATTGAGTTCGAAATGGGTAATCAGAAGATGTACGGCAGGGAAGATGAACTCAGAAGTGTCTTCTCGAACTTGCTGGCTAATGCGATTCAGTACACCCAGCCGAAAGGCAAAATCAAGGTGCAGTGGCGGCCAGTGGGTCAGCAAATGGAATTTAGCGTGACTGATAATGGGCCGGGGATTCCGGCTGAGCACATGCCTCGCCTGACCGAGCGTTTTTATCGTATCGACAAAGATCGAAACAGTGCTAAGGGCGGTTCAGGGTTGGGGCTGGCAATTGTCCGCCAGGCCGTTGAACATCATCACTGTAAATTGCTGATCGACTCTGTGGTTGGTCGCGGTTCCAAATTTGCGGTGCGGGTGCCGGAAGAACTAGTGATCCGTGATTAATCTTCCGTGCCACTTTTTTTATCTTTGTCATTAAAATGTCATCTTGACTAAGTACACTAAGCCTGTTTTTAGAACAAAGCTGTTATTAAACATCGGCTACTGGAGTCAATATGAAACTTAAATCAACACTTCTTGCACTAAGCCTGGCAACTATCGTCAGCAGCGCAGCATCGACCGCAGCGCAGGCCCAGAAAGTTACTGATAACCTGCCTGAATATAATAAAGTTAGTGGCTTGTCCGGCAACCTGTCGTCAGTTGGTTCTGATACCCTGGCAAATATGATGACCTTCTGGTCAGAAGAATTTAAACGCATGTACCCGAACGTGAACATGCAGATTCAGGCAGCTGGCTCATCTACCGCGCCACCAGCTCTGACAGAAGGTACGTCTAACTTCGGCCCCATGAGCCGTGGGATGAAGTCAAAAGAAATTGAATCTTTCGAAAAGCGTTTTGGCTACAAGCCAACGGCGGTTCGCGTCGCGATTGATGCGCTGGCGGTGTTTGTACATAAAGACAACCCGATCCAGGGCCTGACTATTCCTGAAGTAGATGCAATTTTCTCTTCAACCCGCTTATGTGGTGCTACCAAACAAGTACAGCGCTGGGGCGACCTGGGCTTAACCGGAAGCTGGGAAAACCGCGACCTGCAACTTTATGGGCGTAACTCGGTATCGGGTACTTATGGCTACTTCAAAGAAGTGGCGCTGTGTGACGGTGACTTCCGGAATAATGTGAATGAACAGCCTGGCTCTGCTTCCGTGGTGCAGTCAGTATCGACCTCATTGAACGCGATTGGCTATTCAGGAATCGGTTACATCACTTCAGGTGTGAAAACAGTGCCGCTGGCTCGTGAAGCTGGCGCTGAATATGTAGACGCCACTACCGAGAATGCGCTGGCTGGTAAATACCCACTTGCACGCTTCCTGTATGTTTACGTGAACAAACATCCGAACAAGCCACTGGATCCGGCAACTGCTGAATTCCTGCGCATGGTGCTGTCGAAGAAAGGGCAGGAAATCGTCGATAAAGATGGCTATATCCCGCTGCCGCTGGTTGTGGTTGAGCAGGAACTCGAACGGCTTGGCCTGAATTAAGAATAGTTATATAGAATAAAAAAACCCGCTACGGCGGGTTTTTCTTGTTGTGAGGGCAGGGTAAAAATGTCCGGAATATGACAGTGCTGTAACAGTACTGTCATAATTAATGTCTATACTTGCCACACTAAAATTTGACTTCAGTTTTTTGATACCGAGGCATTAATGGCTAAAGCGAAATCCAGCAACCTAGGGGCCAGTAACTACCGGTTGTTTAAAGATCGAGCCGCCCGCTGGGGTGTTACCTTAGGCGGTGTGCTGGTCTTAATCACCCTGTTGCTGATTTTTTTCTATCTTCTTTATGTCGTGGAGCCGATTTTCCGCGGTGTTTCCATAGACGACAAACACGACTTCACGATTGCCAGGGATGGTGAAGTGGTGGCGCTGGGCATTGAAGAACAATCTGAGATCGGCTATCAGTTTACCGATACCGGGGCACTGAGCTTTTTTGCTTTGCGGTCGCCCCCGGGAAACGACTGGCAGGCCGGTGAAATCCTGTTGCGCGAACAGGTGGTTCCAACAGTACCGACCAGCTTTACCGCGACCCAGCCACAAAATAACCGTTATGCCTTCGGTACTGCTGACGGTAAAGCTCAGGTTATTGAGCCTAAGTTCCGCAACCGGTTTGTCGAGGGTATACGTAGCACCACCCCTTATATTGAATATGTTAACGGTCAGGATCTGATCACCGTTGACCCACAAGGGCGTGCGTTAATCCAACTAGCTTATGAATATGACGGCGAGTCGATGTTCTTTGCTGCCGTTACTGCCGACGGCACTGTGGTAACCAATTATCTCGAAGCTACCCGTAACTTCCTGAGCGGCGAAGTGGAAATGAAAGAAAACTTCAACAGCCTCAGCTTGCCTGGTTCCGTCGATCAGCTGGAAGTTACGCCGAATCTGCGGCAGCTACTGATTCGTCAGGGTAACAGACTACGTGTTTACGATGTTGCAAGCTCCGGTAAGCTCTCCGAGCGCCAGGTTATCTCTGTCGATCGCCGTTTAGGTGATGTCACCACCATGCAGTTGTTGGCCGGTTCCAGCTCCATCCTGTTTGGCCACAGCAGCGGTATTGTCAGTCAGTGGTTTGAAGTCGCTGAAGAAGAGGGGCGGCGCTATCAGTACATCCGTGAATTTAAAGCCGCCGACAGCGCTATCCAGGAAATTATTCCGGAATACTATCGGCGCACCTTTTATACGGTATCAGCTGAGGGCGAGCTAGGCGTATTCCATACTACTTCTCAGGCGGACCTCTATCGTGGCAAGCCTGACCAGATCAGTGCCCAGCGGGTGGTTATTGATCCCCGCGCGAATACCCTGCTGATGTATAGCGATGGTCAATATCACTCGTTCAAGCTTGAGAATGAACACCCCGAAGTAACCTGGAGCGGTCTGTGGCAGGAAATCTGGTACGAAGGGTACCCGGAGCCACAATATGTCTGGCAGTCAACTTCGGGTTCGGACGACTTTGAGCCTAAGTTTAGTCTGGTGCCTATTTCTTTCGGTACCATAAAAGCAGCCGCGTACGCCATGCTATTTGCGGTGCCTATTGGCTTAGCAGCCGCTGTTTATACTGCTTACTTCATGTCACCAGGGGTCCGCAAAGTGGTCAAACCCACGGTCGAAATCATGGAGGCGCTGCCAACGGTTATCCTGGGCTTCCTGGCCGGGCTCTGGTTGGCACCGATAATTGAAGACTACCTGCCTGGCATTGTTGCCACCATTATTTTGGTGCCTTCAGCGATTGTGCTGTTCGCACTGGTTACCAGTAGCTTGCCGCAGCGACTGCAGAATCAGTTTACCGATGGCCGGGCGGCGTTGATTCTGCTGCCACTGGTGGCGCTGGTCGGGTGGTTCTCATTTTCAATGTCTCCCATTGTCGAGGATTGGCTATTTGGCGGAAATGTGCGTGAATATATTACCAACGAGCTAGGCATTACCTTTGATCAGCGCAACTCATTAGTGGTGGGTATTGCCATGGGCTTTGCGGTTATTCCGACTATCTTCTCGATTGCTGAAGATGCGGTGTTCAGCGTACCTAAACACCTTTCAAACGGCTCACTGGCATTGGGCGCGACTACCTGGCAAACCCTGACCAAAGTCGTTCTGCTAACCGCCAGCCCGGGTATTTTCTCGGCGGTCATGATGGGACTTGGCCGCGCCGTTGGCGAAACCATGATTGTACTGATGGCTACGGGTAACACCCCGATTATGGACTGGAACATATTCGAGGGAATGCGCACCTTGTCGGCCAACATTGCGGTTGAAATGCCGGAGTCAGAAGTGGGTAGTTCACACTACCGGATCTTGTTCCTGGCGGCCTTTGTGCTATTTGTCTTCACTTTTGCGTTCAATACCGTGGCTGAAGTCGTCCGCCAGCGGTTACGCGATAAATATAGCTCGATGTAAGCGAGAGGATGTTCATGAAGCATTGGTTTAAATCAGGAAAACCCTGGATCTGGCTGACCGCTGGTGCGGTAAGTGTGAGTCTGATCGCGGTGCTCGGGCTGATGGCGATGATCGCCTGGCGAGGGTTGTCATTCTTCTGGCCGGCGACGATTCATGAGATCGAAGTGCAGGCCAACGACGGCACTACCCAGACCATTATCGGTGAAATCTACGACAGCGAAGAGATCCCGATCCAACGCCTGCAGGAATCAGGCGTGCAGCTGGATAACTTCGACGAGCCGACCTTACGCCGGATCCTGTTGAAAGTCGGTAACCGTGAATACGTCCCGCTGGATTTCGCCTGGGTAATGGTGCCACAAATCATCCGGGACGAAACTCCGAAAGGGCTGGCGCGACTGGAGCGTAGCAAAGACGGCAACTTTTATGGTTATGTGGTCGCGGTGCTGGAAAACGGTGAGCCAGTCGCAACCGAAGGCGACGGCTCGATCCGTGACGAATTGGATCAGCGTATAGACCGGGCGGTTGAGATCGGCGAAGAAGCGGATGCATTGCAGAGTGCTGAGATTGGTGCGATTAACTACCAACTTAATCAGTTACGCCTTGAGCGCCGTAGTCTTGAGCTGAATGATCAACTGACACTGGACGCCGAGCAGGCCATTGCCGACCGCGAACAAGCGTTACGGGATGAGTATCAGGAACTCGAGAAAGAGCTGTTCGCGTTACGTGAGCAAGCCAACCGTGATGCCGTGGTGATGCGTGATATGCGAGGCAAGGAAGTAACCTTACCTATGTATCGCATCCTGGGCGCGACTTTCCCGAATGATATGAGCCTATTCGCCGAAATTGGCCACTTTTTTAAGCAGATCGGTAACTTTATTACCGAAGATCCGCGCGAAGCCAATACTGACGGTGGAGTATTCCCGGCCATATTCGGTACGGTTTTTATGGTGCTATTGATGTCGGTGTTAGTAACGCCATTTGGCGTGATTGCTGCCATTTATCTGCACGAGTATGCCGGTCGTAATGCGGTCACGCGTCTAATCCGCATCGCGGTAATCAACTTAGCGGGCGTACCGTCTATTGTTTACGGGGTATTTGGCCTGGGCTTCTTCGTGTACATGGTGGGTGGCTCACTGGATCAGATCTTTTATCCGGAAGCACTGCCAAGCCCGACCTTTGGTACACCCGGCGTGATGTGGTCAGCGATTACCCTGGCGATACTGACATTGCCGGTAGTTATCGTGTCGACCGAAGAAGGCTTGTCGCGCATTCCGAGTACGTTACGCGAAGGTAGTCTGGCGCTTGGCGCGACCAAAGCCGAAACCTTATGGCGGATTATTCTGCCGATGGCGTCGCCGGCTATTATGACCGGTCTGATTCTGGCGGTAGCGCGGGCAGCTGGCGAAGTAGCGCCCCTGATGCTGGTTGGTGTGGTGAAGTCAGCTCCGATGCTGCCGGTTGACGGTAACTTCCCGTACTTCCATCTGGATCGCAAATTTATGCACCTGGGCTTTCATATCTATGATGTGGGCTTCCAGAGCCCGAACGTGGAAGCGGCGCGTCCGCTGGTTTACGCCACCTCGTTCTTACTGGTAACTGTTATCGTCGGGCTTAACCTGACGGCAATTGGTGTACGTAACCATTTGCGTGAAAAATATCGCTCATTAGAGCACTAATTTTGAGCTTAGCGAAAAGGTCTTCATTATGATTTCGGTAACCCCGACAAGTTCACAGGCTGAGGTTCTTGATTTAGAGAACCTGACAACTGAGCAAACTGCTTTAGAAATTCGCAACCTGAATCTGCATTACGGTGAAGCGCAGGCGCTTTATGATATTTCGATGAATATTCCGAAGAACCGCGTCACCGCATTTATCGGCCCTTCAGGTTGTGGTAAATCAACCTTGCTGCGCTGTATTAACCGGATGAATGATCTGGTTGAAATCTCGCGTACCAGCGGGCAGATTCGCCTGCATGACAAAAACATCTACGACAAAGACGTCGACGTAGCCGCGCTGCGCCGCCGCATTGGCATGGTGTTTCAGCGCCCGAATCCGTTTCCTAAATCGATTTACGAAAACGTGGTCTACGGGATGCGGCTACAGGGCGTTAACGACCGTCGCACGCTGGACGAAGTGGTTGAACGCTCACTGAAAGGTGCGGCATTGTGGGAAGAAGTAAAAGATCGTCTGAACGCCAGTGCTTTTGGCCTTTCTGGTGGTCAGCAACAGCGTCTGGTGATTGCCCGGGCCATTGCTATTGAGCCTGAAGTGCTGCTGTTGGATGAGCCGACGTCGGCGTTGGATCCGATCTCAACCCTGACTATCGAAGAACTTATTACCGAGTTAAAATCCAAGTACACCGTGGTGATTGTTACCCACAATATGCAGCAGGCAGCGCGGGTTTCGGACCAGACCGCCTTTATGTATATGGGTAAGCTGATTGAGTATGCTGATACCAATACCTTGT
>CAYWXF010000008.1:0-41714 GCA_964462025.1 uncultured Pseudomonas sp.
AGGCAGCGGGTTTTGATCCCGCCATTCCCAGGTTCAAATCCTGGTACCCCAGCCATTTATCTCCTGTTTGTTGCGGGGGTGGCGGAATTGGTAGACGCGCTAGCTTCAGGTGCTAGTGAGCGAAAGCTCGTGGGGGTTCAAGTCCCCCCCTCCGCACCACTTTAATGGTGGTGAGCAACAAGCAAGAACAAAAACAACCGCCGCTGGCGGTTTTTTTGTTTTTATCCCCGGCAAATTACTCCCCCATAGCAGCCCGGATTATCCGCCGCTTCAGTGGCGCAATTCGCCCTGCTGCCGCCAGGCTCAGACCAACCAGTGCCCGCGGCAATAGATGCCGGGAGCGAAAGCCTACATGAATGGCGTCCATTGCCCGCATCATGCGTTGGTTCACGGCCAGCCGTTTCTGCTCATAGTCCGCCAGTGCAGCCGGCACCTCAAGGTGTTGCAATGAACGCATCAGTTGCCGGACATCGCCAAAACCCAGATTAACGCCTTGCCCGGCGAGCGGATGAATACTGTGCGCAGCGTCGCCAACTAAGGCCACAGAATTGTGGCTATGGTAGTGCAGAGCCCGTTGCCGGCGTAACGGAAAGCTGGCCGCCTTCTGCATGGTGAATGAACCAAGAACCGGCGCGAACACCTTCTGTAACTCAAGCTCAATCTGATCCTTACCAGCCGCTTCCAGCGTCATCCAGCTCTGATTGTCACGATAATCAATCAGGCATGCCTGATGCTCATCAAGGGGCAGTAATGCATATGGCCCACACGGCCGGAAAACTTCCCAGGTGGCCGCGGTAACCGGCCGCTCGGTACTCACCACCGCCAGCAGACAGCGCATGTCGTAGTCCCAGCCGCGCATGCGGATACCAGCCAGCTTCGCCACCGACGAGTTGGCGCCATCGGCACCAAGCAAAAGGTCAAAGGAGATCTCCTGCTGATTATCCAGGGTCGCCACGCGCTGCGCCCAGTCAACCGCCTGCAAGGTCGTGCCGGTAATGCAGGTCACCCGCGACTGATCGGCCAGCCACTGCCACATGGCATATTGCAGCGCATTGTTCTCAACCATGGCACCGAGCGCATCAGTGCCGGCTTCACTGGCAGCAAAAGTTACCCGCTGCTGATCCAGGCTTTGCACCGATAAGCTGTGATACGCACGTTGCCGGTTAGCCGGTATGCGCTGCCAGATACCTGACTCCCGCAACCAGTCGACATTTTGCTGATGCACAGATGAAACCCGCAAATCCCAGTTCTCATCTGAGGGGACGGGATCGCTGCGCTCGACTAAGGTTACCCGGTGGCCGTCTGCGGCCGCTTCGACGGCCGCCGCCGCACCCACCAGTCCACCACCAATAATCATAATATGCATCTGCTGCTGTCCTGCTTCAGCCATTCATTGGTACCACATAATAAAAAATTCCGGGCTCAGAATACACCGCACAGTCATGATAAGATAATGCTTCTTCACTTGCCGGGCTCTCTATGGAAACACCACATCGTACTATTATCATTGCCTCGGCCCTGGTTCTTGCTGCTGAATTTTGTTTTGCCGGCGTCAGTGCGCTGGTCAAATATCTGAGTACCGACCTGCCCTCTGAACAACTGGTATTTTTTCGTAATCTGATGGCTTTTGTGGTGCTACTTCCCTGGCTTTGGCGCAAAGGCCCCGCAGCCTTTAAAACCACAGTATGGCGCTTTCATCTCAGCCGCGGCATTGCCGGCCTGGCCGCTATGTACCTGTTCTTCTATGCGCTCGCCCACTTGCCGCTGGCGCAGGCTACCCTGGTACTATTGCTGTCGCCTTTTTTAATCCCTATCATCAGCCGCTTCTGGCTAAAAGAACTGGTTTTGCCGCAAACCTGGCTGGCGATTGCCATCGGCTTTGTCGGCGTATTTATCTTTTTAAACCCGCTGACAGCGAATCTGTCGCCGGTAATTTGGGTGGCCTTTGTCGCGGCGGCCCTGGCCGCTTATACCAAGACCTTAATACGCCGCATGTCAGCCACCGAGTCCTCAACCAAAATCGTGTTTTACTTTGCCACACTGGCCACAGTGCTCTCAGCCATCCCCCTGCTGTGGCGTGGTGACTCGATTGCCAGTGAGCATGGCCTGGCCATTCTGGTCATGAGCCTGCTGGCGGTCGCCGGGCAGTTGGGCATGACCAAAGCATTCTCACTGGCACCAGCAGCACGGGTCGGCGTTTTTACTTATAGTTCAGTGGTTTTCGCCGCGCTGATGGGCTACTTCTTCTGGGACGAACCGGTAACCTGGTATATGCTCGCGGGCACCATCATAATCACCGCCGCCGGGTATCTTGCCCTGCGCACTCGTCGTAAAGCAGAAACTGGCGGCAAAGTTGGCAGTTAGCCGCGGATCACGCTAAAATAGCAGTCCGTTTTACCAGTGAGACCGCAAGACCTATGAGCAAGAAGTTATATATCAAAACCTGGGGTTGTCAGATGAATGAGTACGACTCAGCTAAAATGGCTGATTTACTCAAGGCGACCCATGGCTACGACGTCGCGGCAGAGCCCGAAGACGCTGATTTGATCCTGCTCAATACCTGTTCCATCCGGGAAAAAGCTCAGGAAAAAGTTTTCCATCAACTCGGCCGCTGGAAAAACCTCAAAGATAAGAACCCCGGTCTGCTGATCGGCGTTGGTGGTTGTGTGGCCTCCCAGGAAGGCGATCATATCCGTGACCGGGCGCCATACGTCGACATCGTATTCGGCCCGCAAACTCTGCACCGGTTACCAGAAATGGTGAATTCTGTGCAGGCCAATCATACGCCGATGGTCGATATTTCATTTCCTGAAATCGAAAAGTTTGACCGGCTGCCCGAACCCCGTGCCGAGGGGCCGACCGCCTTCGTATCTATTATGGAAGGCTGCAGCAAGTATTGTACTTTCTGTGTCGTGCCTTATACCCGTGGTGAAGAAGTAAGCCGCCCGGTTGACGATGTGCTATTTGAAATTGCGCAGTTAGCCGAACAGGGCGTCCGCGAAGTCAACTTGCTCGGGCAGAACGTTAACGCTTTCCGGGGCGAACATTACGATGGCAGTATCTGCCGTTTCGCCGAATTGCTGCACCTGGTTGCCGCCATCGATGGTATTGACCGTATCCGTTACACCACCTCGCATCCGGTTGAGTTCACTGACGATATTATTGAGGCTTATGCGGCCATTCCGGAGCTGGTGAATCACCTGCACCTGCCAGTGCAAAGTGGCTCGGATCGTATTCTTACGCTGATGAAGCGTGGCCATACCGCGATCGAATACAAATCGCAGATCCGCAAACTGCGCAAGGTACGTCCGGATATTGCCATGTCCTCTGATTTTATTATTGGCTTCCCGGGTGAAACCGACGCCGATTTTGAAGCCACTATGGACTTAATCCAGGCAGTCGATTTTGATATGAGCTTCAGTTTCATTTACAGCGCACGCCCGGGTACACCGGCCGCTGATCTGCCTGACGATGTGACTGAAGATGCCAAAAAAGTACGGCTGCAGTTACTGCAGCAGCGGCTGAACCAGCAGTCTCATGCCCACGCGCGGCGCATGCTGCATACTGAGCAGCGGATCCTGGTCACCGGCCCGTCGAAGAAAGATCCCATGGAACTGAGCGGCCGCACCGAGAACAACCGGGTGGTTAACTTTGTGGGCTCGCCGGATCTTATCGGGCAGTTTGTTGATGTGTACATTAACGATGTATTCGTTAACTCCTTACGTGGCGAACTGCTGCGCACCGAAGCAGAAATGGGCCTGCGCGTAGATACCGCGCCCCAGGCCATCCTGAGCAAGAAGGCGCGTAGCCAGCCGGATCATCTGGGTGTTACCACAGTGATTCCGACCGTATCGCTATAACCAAATTTAAAGAGGTTTTTTTGAGTTCATCCCCGACTACACTGGATATCGATTTAGAACCCGCAGATTCCCGCCGGCTGGCCGATCTGACGGGGCCATTTGATGAGAATTTAAAACACATTGAGCGGCGTCTCGGCGTTGAGATTACCTATCGCAGTAATGCGTTTCGTATCATTGGCCCTACCTACACGGCGGAGGCCGCTGCTGGCATATTGCGTGACTTATATGTAGAAACCGCCGTTGTTAAAGGTGAATCCAGCGAGATAGACCCGCAGCAGGTGCATCTGGCTATCCAGGAAGCCAACGTGCTGGAACAACATCCAGCCGACTCGAAAACAGATGATCCAGCGCTGGATAAAATGGTGCACATTAAGACTAAACGCGGTCTTATCAAGCCCCGTAATCCCAATCAGGCCAGCTATGTACGGGCCATCCTGAGTCACGATGTCAACTTTGGTGTCGGCCCGGCCGGTACCGGTAAAACCTATCTCGCTGTCGCTTGCGCCGTCGATGCGCTGGAGCGTCAGGAAATACGCCGTATATTGCTGACCCGTCCGGCGGTTGAGGCTGGCGAAAAACTCGGCTTTCTGCCCGGCGATCTGGCCCAGAAAGTCGATCCCTACCTGCGCCCGTTGTACGACGCCTTATTCGAGATGCTCGGCTTCGAGAAAGTGGAAAAACTCATTGAGCGTAACGTGATTGAAGTCGCACCGCTGGCTTATATGCGCGGCCGGACCTTAAATGATGCCTTCATCATTCTGGATGAGAGTCAGAACACTACCTGTGAACAGATGAAGATGTTTTTAACCCGGATTGGCTTTAATTCCCGGGCAGTAATTACTGGTGATATCACCCAGGTCGATTTGCCGCGTGGGCAGAAATCCGGTCTGCGGCATGTGATTGAAGTACTTAAAGACATTGACGATATCAGCTTCACCTTTTTCCAGGCCACTGATGTGGTCCGTCATCCCGTGGTACAGCGTATTGTCCAGGCCTATGACAGTTTTGAAGAGCAAAATCAGTGAGCCAGGTCACCGTTGATCTCCAACTTGCTTCAACCAGCGCCGCACTGCCAGACGAAGCTGATATTACCCTCTGGGTCGGTACCGCGCTGCGCCTGCTCGAGCAGGATGAACCTGCTGAACTGACCGTGCGTATTGTTGATGAAACCGAAGGTCTGGAACTCAATCAGACCTACCGGCAACGTGATTATCCAACCAACGTTCTCTCCTTTCCTTTTGATGCCCCGGTTGAATTACCGGTGCGGCTGCTCGGAGATTTGGTGGTGTGCGCGCCGGTTATTGAGCGCGAAGCAGTAGCCCAGAAAAAACCACTGACGGCACACTGGGCGCATATGATTGTACACGGAACCTTGCATTTGCTAGGTTATGACCATATTGAGGACGACGAGGCAGTGGTCATGGAACGCCTCGAACAACGTATTCTCGAGGCATTGGGTTATGCTGACCCCTATGCTGATGATTATCTCTAAACGGAGCATTACCAGCACATGAGCGATGACAATCCCCACTCTAGCAGCGGCTCTTCACGTAAATCGTGGGCAACCAAGCTGTTGCAGGTATTTACTGGAGAGCCGAGCAGCCGCGAAGAGCTCGTAGATATGATTCAGGACGCCGAAGAGCGCGACCTGATTGATAACGATACCAAAGAAATGATCGAAGGGGTGCTGGATGTCGCCGAACTCAAGGTTCGCGATATTATGGTGCCACGCTCGCAGATGGTGACCATAGATATCAACCAGTCGGTCGAGTCCTTCTTACCCATTGTCATTGATTCCCAGCACAGCCGGTATCCGGTCGTCAGCGAAAATAAAGACCATATCGAAGGCATTCTGCTGGCCAAAGATTTGCTGGCTTTCGGCTTTGGCATGACCGATGAAGAGTTCTCACTGACGAAAGTCATTCGCCCGGCAGTTATTGTGCCCGAAGGCAAACGGGTGGATGTGCTCCTCAAAGAATTTCGTGAACAGCGTTACCATATGGCGGTCGTCGTCGATGAGTACGGCGGCGTGTCGGGCCTGGTCACTATTGAAGACATCCTTGAAGAAATTGTTGGCGAAATCGAAGATGAAACTGATTTTGACGAAGACATCAAGGCGGATATCCGGCGCATTAATAAATCCCGTTATTCGGTGAAAGCACTCACCACTATCGAAGACTTTAACGACTATTTTGATACCCGCTTTGCTGATGAGGAATATGACACCATTGGCGGGATGGTGGCCCACGGCTTCGGTCATTTACCGCAACCCGGCGAAGAGATCACTCTGGCTGGTATTTTGTTTAAGGTTACCGGCGCCGATAAACGCCGCATCCAGCAGTTGCAAATTACTATCCCGGAGCAGACATCCGCCATTGACGCCGACTAACTCCTGATGCTCCCGTTCAACCGGCCTCGCTGGCAACCGCTCATCCATCGCCTGACCGCTCTGCTGCTGGGCGCCAGCCTGGTATTCAGTTATGCGCCCTTTTATCAGGCCTGGCTAACCATTCCGGTGATGCTGCTGTTGCTGGCGCTGACGCGCCGCAGTTCGCCGCGCCAGGCCGCGCAAATGGGCTACTTTTTCGGTTTTGGCTGGTTCAGCGCCGGTCTCAGCTGGATCTATGTCAGCATTGACAGTTTTGGTGGCCTCCATCCGGTATTATCGGTGGCCGTGCTGGTGGTGCTTTTTCTCTATCTCAGCCTGTTCCCGGCGCTCGCACTCTGGCTCTGGCGTCGCGGTTCGCGCTGGTTTGCTGATGCCGCGATCTGGTTGCTACCACTAATCTGGCTGGGCACTGAAAGTCTGCGCGGCTGGCTGCTGACAGGTTTCCCCTGGCTCGAACTCGGCTATTCACAGACCGACAGCGCGCTCGGCAATTATGCGCCCTGGCTAGGCGGCACCGGTATCACCCTGGTTATGCTGATCATCAGTATCGCCCTGTTGCGCTGGTTGCAGACCAGAAAAGCCTACTTCCTCGCGCTGGCCGGCGCGCCATTGGCCCTTGCCTTTGTTCTGCCTTTGGTTTCGCCCCTCGAACGCACCGGCGAAACAGCCAGGATCCTGCTGGTACAGGGGAATATCAGTCAGTCGGTAAAATGGAATCCGGATCAGCATTGGCCTACGCTAATGCGCTACCTCAATCTGAGCCGTCCTTATTATGACCAGCACGATATTATCGTCTGGCCGGAATCTGCGGTGACTATGCCAGAGCCTTTTACCGACGATGTACTGGCTAATATCCATGCTAATGCGGCGGCCACTGAGACCGCCTTAATCACAGGTATTATCGACTATCAGGGCGGCGACTATTACAACAGCCTGATCGTACTTGGCCAGGATGGCGCGGACCAGGTTAATCAGGACTACTACCACGGTCATGATAACCGCTACCGCAAGCACCATTTGCTGCCGATCGGCGAATTTGTACCTTTTGAAGACTTGGTCCGGCCGCTGGCACCTTTGTTTGACCTGCCGATGTCGTCCTTTGCCCGCGGTGAATTCCGTCAACCTAACCTGCAGGCGCGCGGTTTCCGGCTCAGCGCCGCCATCTGTTACGAGATCCTGTTCCCGGACCAGGTGCGGGCCAGTTTAGCGCCGGACACGGATTTTCTTCTGACGGTGAGTAATGACACCTGGTTTGGTCGTTCGCATGGTCCCGCCCAACATATGCAAATCGCCCGCATGCGTGCGCTGGAACTGGGCCGGCCACTGATCCGCGCCACTAACAGTGGCGTCAGCGCACTGGTAGACGAACACGGCCAGCAGCTGCAGACTGCACCTCAGTTTGTGGCCGCTACCCTTAGCGCCAGCCTGCCCGTGGTTACCGGCGACACCGGTTTCGCCCGTTGGGGTGCCGCGCTGAACTGGTTATTGGCCATTTTCCTTGCTTTCATCCCCATATTCAGCATGGTCAAGCGGCGTCAAAATAAGTAAACTGTTGGCAACTAAACCCCTTATTCAATAACTAATGGAATTCACCATGGCTAATATTATCAGTGCGATTATTTTTGCCCTTCTAGTTGCTGCCGGCACCTTAGGTGTAACCTCCCTGGCAATGTATGTGCTGCACCGCAACCCGGAAGACCGGGATGCGCAACAACGTCAACGCATTGAATACGCATTTTTCGGTATCGCCGCGATCGTTGTCATGTTGCTGATGTGGTATGCCCTGTAAGATTTCCTTTTTAATAATGTCGTTATACGGAATTTGAAATGTCTAAACTGATGCAGGACCATTACGATCCGGCGGCCCTTGAAGCGGCTGCGCAGCAACGCTGGGAAAATGAAAAGATATTCGCTGTCAGTGAACAGCCGGATAAGGAAAAGTTTTATTGTCTGGCGATGTTCCCCTATCCCAGTGGCAAACTGCATATGGGCCATGTCCGCAATTACACCCTGGGTGACGTCGTCGCGCGCTATCAGCGTATGCAGGGCAAGAATGTGCTGCAGCCGATGGGTTGGGATGCCTTTGGTTTGCCTGCGGAAAATGCCGCTATTCAGCACAAAACTGCACCCGCCAAATGGACTTATCAGAATATTGACTATATGCGTGACCAGCTTAAGTCACTGGGTTTCAGCTATGACTGGTCGCGCGAAGTTGCGACTTGCAAGCCGGATTACTATCGCTGGGAACAGTGGTTCTTTACCAAGCTGTTCGAAAAAGGCCTGGTTTATAAAAAGAATGCGACGGTTAACTGGGATCCTGTTGATCAGACAGTTCTGGCTAATGAACAGGTCATTGACGGCCGTGGCTGGCGTTCCGGTGCCAAGGTTGAGCAAAAAGAAATCCCGCAGTGGTTTATTAAGATAACCGCCTATGCGGATGAGTTGCTGGACGACCTGGAACAGCTTGATGGCTGGCCAGAGCAGGTCAAAACCATGCAGCGTAACTGGATTGGCCGCTCAGAAGGGGTGGAGATTGATTTCAGTGTCGCCGACCGGGCTGATCCGCTGACAGTTTATACCACCCGGCCCGACACCCTGTACGGGGTGACGTATATGGCTGTTGCCGCGCAGCATCCGCTGGCACGGGAGGCCGCGCAGGGTAACCCGGAGCTGGCTGCTTTTATCGACTCAATCAAGTCGGCAAAAATGGCCGAGGCCGACCTGGCGACAATTGAGAAAAAAGGTATGGATACCGGTGTCCGCGCCATCCATCCGCTGACTGGCGAGCAAATCCCGGTATGGGTCGCCAATTTCGTGCTGATGGACTATGGCTCAGGAGCTGTCATGGCAGTACCAGCCCACGACCAGCGCGACTGGGAGTTTGCCACAACCTATCAGCTACCGATCGCGCCGGTCATTGCCCCGCATTCAGGTGAAGGCGATGTGAGCAACTCCGCCATTACCGAAAAAGGCATCACCATTAACTCCGGGCCTTACACCGGCCTGAGCAGTGAAGAGGCCTTTAATGCCATTGCCGCTGCGCTGGAAAAACAAGGTATCGGCCGCCGTCAGGTTAATTACCGCCTGCGTGACTGGGGTGTATCGCGCCAGCGTTACTGGGGTGCGCCTATTCCAATGCTCAACCTGGCGGATGGCAGCTCAGTGCCTGTACCTGAAGACCAGTTACCTGTGACTTTGCCCGAAGACGTGGTCATGGATGGCACCACCTCGCCAATCAAAGCGGATCCGCAGTGGCGTCAGACCAGCTATCAGGGCCAGCCGGCAGAACATGAAACCGATACCTTCGACACCTTTATGGAGTCATCCTGGTATTACGCCCGTTATTGCAGCGCCAATTATCAGGACGGCATGCTGAATCCTGAGCAGGCTAACTACTGGCTGCCGGTGGACCAGTATATCGGTGGTATTGAACACGCCATACTGCATCTGCTATATGCACGTTTCTTCCATAAACTGCTGCGCGACGCTGGCCTGGTGAATTCAGACGAACCTTTTAAGCGGCTGTTAACTCAGGGCATGGTGCTGGCAGATACCTACTATCGCGAAGATGCCAATGGCGTGACCACCTGGTACTCACCGCTGGACGTCGACATTCAGCGCGACGACAAAGGCAAGATAGCATCTGCAGTACTCCGCAGCGACGGTCAGCCCGTTAATTACGGCGGCATGACCAAAATGTCCAAGTCCAAAAACAACGGCATCGACCCGCAGCTCATGATTGATAAATATGGGGCTGACACCGTCCGCTTGTTTATGATGTTTGCTGCTCCACCTGAAGCTACCCTGGAATGGTCCGACTCCGGTGTCGAGGGCGCCCAGCGCTTCCTGCGGCGGGTCTGGCGCCTGGTGGCCGATTTTGTTGAAGTCAGCGATCAGCCGCGGGCTGACAACTGGCAAAACCTGACCACAGAACAGGAAGATCTGCGCCGTGACGTGCACAGGACTATCCAGAAAGTAACCGACGATATGGGGCGGCGGCAGCATTTCAATACCGCTATTGCGGCTATTATGGAATTGCTCAATAAACTGCAAAAAGCGCCACTGGCTACGCCGGCTGATCGTGCGCTGATGGCCGAAGCGTTGGATGCGGTGGTACTGATGCTGGCACCGGTTACCCCACACCTCAGTGAGGTCTTATGGCAGGCACTGGGACATGAAAACGACAGCAATTTCGCGGCCTGGCCTGAATATGACGAACAGGCACTGGTCGAATCGTCGGTGCTGATCGTGATACAGGTAAACGGTAAAGTTCGAGGCAAACTGACGGTTCCCGCAGATGCCTCTGAAGAAACTGTTATCAAGGCCGCTTTGCAGGATGAAAACGTTAGCCGGTTCACCGCGGATAAAACCATCCGTAAGCAAATTTATGTGCCCGGCAAGTTAGTCAATATTGTGGCTAACTGAAGCTCATCACAGGGCGAACAAACGAGGATAAGCCATGCGTTATCTAACGGTGCTGTTGTTAAGTCTGCTGCTGACTGCCTGCGGTTTCCAGCTGCGTGACAGCTACCAGTTGCCGCCACAGCTGGAGCAGGTGCATATTGATGCGCCTGCCTTCAGCGAGCTCAGTCAGGTAGTTAAGCAACGCTTTACGCTGGCGGGTGCCGAGGTGGTCGGTGACAGCGATGCGCTAACCATACGCATTGTCAGTGATGCCCTTGATCGGCGTGCTTTGTCGTTGTCGCGCAGCGGTCAGGTCGCGGAATATGAACTCATCTATACCGTCTGGTACGAACTCACCAGTCGCAATGGCCAGACCACCCCGGCCCAGCGCATTGAGGTTTACCGGGATTACCAGGACGACCCAAATTTCGCGCTGGCCAAAACCCGTGAGCGGGAAGTACTGGTTGCCGAGATGCGTGAGGACGCAGCCCGTCAGTTGCTCCGCCAGGTCATTACACAGTTGGCGGAATAGCCATGCAACTGGCCCTGCCCCAGCTTGCCAGCCATCTGCAGCAGCATGGTCTGCCACCGCTACTGAGCGTGTTCGGCGATACCCCGCTGCTAATCGACGATGCGCTGCAGATTATCCGCAAGTTTGCCCGCGATCAGGGTATTGATGAACGTGAGCGATATATTCAGGACGGTCAGTTTGACTGGCGGCAGTTGGCCGAGCAAAGCGCCAGTCTGAGCTTATTTTCGCAGCACCGGCTGCTAGAGCTCGAACTGCCCGAAGCCAAACCCGGCCGCGAAGGCGGTGACGCGTTACGCAATTACATCAGTGCGCCGCCGCCTGACCAGACCCTGATTGTGATTGGCCCTAAACTCAAAAATGAACAACTCAAAGCCAAATGGTATCAGCAACTGAGCCAGGCGGGGCCGGTGGTGCAGGCGAACAGCCCAGATCGGGCCGCATTGCCACGCTTTATCGATCAGCGTGCCGGCCGTTATGGACTGGCGCTGGCCCCCGACTCGGTACAGCTCATCGCTGACTGGTTTGAGGGTAATTTGCTCGCTCTTGATCAGGAGCTGCAGAAACTCGCGCTTATGGATCTGCCCCAGCCGGTGGCGGCGTCAGAAATCCAGCAGGCGGCGCAGGATCAGAGCCGTTTCAGCGTATTCGCGCTACAGGAAGCCATCCTGGCAGCCGATGTCGACAACGCCCTGCACCGTTTGCAGCGCTTATTCGAGGAAGATATTGAAGTCGCCATTCTGAACTGGATGTTACAACGAGAGTGGTACAAATTGCAGCGCCTGCAAGAGGGTCTGGCAACGGCTCAGGATCTCAATAGCTTATTCCGCCGCGAAGGCATCTGGCGCAACCAGGAAGCCAGCTACCGCCAGTTTGTGCAGCGTATGCAGGGTGCTCCGCTGGCCCGGGCTGCGGACTTGCTACGGCGGCTGGAGCTCGCCTTTAAACGCGACAGCGGTGAGCGGGTGCAGACCCTGGTGACGCATCTGGTGGTGTTGTATTGCCGTCCGCAGCTGGCAACCCGGTTATCCGCCTCATGATGCGCGTTATCCTTGGTGGTACGTTCGATCCGATTCACTGGGGCCACCTGCGCCCGGCCGCCGCAGCGTGCGAGTGGCTGAAAGCCGGGGCACTGCATCTATTGCCAAGTGCTCAGCCTCCTCATCGCGATTATCCCGGTGCCAGCGCCGAACAACGGCTGCACATGGCACAACTGGCAGCACGCGAATTATCGAACTGCCAGGCTGATGACTGGGAGTTACGTCAGTCACGCCCCTCCTATACCGATCAGACACTCGCAGAACTAAAGCGCCGCTGGCCTGATGATACCCTGGTGTTTCTGCTCGGCGATGACGCTTTTGCCAAGCTTCACACCTGGCATAACTGGCTGCAGCTTACCGATCACGCTCATCTTGTGGTGCTGCAGCGCCCCGACAGTAACGACGGTTGGAGCCCTGAAGTACTGAGTTTTTATCAGGACCGCTACGCCACCACGCCAGCTGACTTACAACGGCGCGAAAGCGGTTTGATTTTGCTGGCACCGACCCCGGAAGTGACCATTTCTGCGACCGCCATCCGCACCGCAATAGCTAACGGTGAATCCTGGGAGCACTGGCTGCCGCTGGCCGTCGCAGACTTCATTAAAAGCCAGCATCTCTATCGTTAACAGCTGCTTTTTACTAGCCTCCCGTGTTAAACTATTGCGTTCACAGATTCAACGAATCTCATGCTTTTTTTAACGGAGAAATGAACTCTTGCAAGCGGAACAATTACGCCATTTTGTAATCGAAAAAATTGAAGAACTGAAAGGCCGCGATATTAACGTGCTGGATGTGCAGGAACAGACTGATGTTGCTGTATATATGATCGTCTGCTCAGGCAATTCCAAAACCCACGTTAAAAGTATCGCTAACCATGTTGCGACTGAAGCTAAGCGCCAGGGTGTCGCGCCACTTGGCGTTGAGGGCCATGAGCATTCCGAATGGGTGCTGGTCGACTTAGGCGACGTCGTCGTGCATGTCATGCAGGAGCCGATTCGTGATTTTTATGAGCTTGAGAAGCTCTGGAGCCGCAAGTAATGCGGATTCAGCTGATTGCTGTCGGTCAGAAAATGCCGGCCTGGGTCAGCACCGGTTATCAGTTATACGCCAAACGCTTTCCTTCCGACTGCCAACTTCAGTTAACTGAAATTGCTGCCGGAAAGCGTGGCAAAAATGCCGATATCGCACGTATTCTGCGCCAGGAAGGCGAAGCAATGCTGGCTGCCGTCGGTAAAGGCGATCGCATCGTTACCCTTGAGGTAGAAGGTAAAAGCTGGACCACCGCCCAGCTTGCCCAGCGACTACAAAGCTGGCAAATGGACGGCCGTGACCTGAGCCTGTTGGTGGGTGGCCCTGAAGGGCTGGCACCTGCCTGCCTGGCAGCAGCCGATGAACGCTGGTCACTGTCGGCACTGACATTACCGCATCCGCTGGTGCGGGTACTTGTCGCTGAAAGCCTTTATCGCGCATGGAGCCTGACGACTAACCACCCTTATCACCGTGAATAAATAGCCAATTATGCTAAAGCAACGCGCCACTATTCGTGATCACCAGGCAGAGTCCGCACTCTTTGCCCGGCGGGCATGGTTCGCGCTGTTTTTGGTGACTACGGTATTCGCCGTCTTGCTTTACAACATGTACAACCTGCAAATTATTGACCATCAGAAGTTTCAGACCCGCTCAAACGACAATCGAATCAAAATCGTGCCACTGGCACCCAACCGCGGCCTCATTTACGATCGCCATGGCCAGCTGTTGGCCGAGAACCGGCCGGTATTAAGTCTGGAGCTTGTTCCTGAGCGGGTTCCCGAGCTTGAAAACACCCTGGCCCGCCTGCAAAAACTACTGTCTATCAGCGACCAGCAAATTGAAGAATTTCAGCAAAACAGAAAGCGCGAACGCCGCTTTGATCAGGTCATTTTGCTGGACCGTCTGACCGAAACCCAGGTCGCCCGGTTTGCGGTGCGCCAGCACGAGTTTCCAGGCGTCAGCATCGAAGCCCGGCTGGTTCGCTATTATCCGCATGGCGATGTGCTGACCCACGCGCTCGGTTACGTTGCGAAAATAAATCGCAATGACCTTGAAAAGCTGCGGGCCAAAGGCGTTCACGCCAATTATGCTGCCACCCGTACTATGGGTAAGCTGGGCATTGAACGATTCTATGAAGAGCAGTTGCACGGGGTAATTGGCTTCCAGCAGGTTGAAGTTGATATTCATGGCCGCCCATTACGCACCCTGTCGGTACAACCGCCCGTGCCGGGACAAGACCTGCAACTTGAGCTCGATCTGGATCTACAGCGCTACGCCCATGAGCAACTCGGCGAAGGGCGTGGCTCCATTATTATCATGGATCCCCGTGATGGCGGACTGCTGGCCATGGTCAGTAAGCCGGGATACGATCCAAATTGGTTTGCCCAGGGCATTTCGTACAAACAATACCAGGGCTTACTGAGTTCACCCCATTCGCCTCTGCTAAATCGTTCCACCCAGGGCGGTTACCCGCCAGCATCCACCATCAAACCCCAGCTGGCAATTCTTGGCCTGGAAGAGAATATTATCACCCCTGATACCAAAATCTGGGATCCCGGTTGGTTTAAAATTAAAAATATCGACCATCGCTATCGCGACTGGCTGGCCTGGGGGCACGGTTGGGTCGATGTGGCCTCCGCAATTATACAAAGTTGCGACACCTTTTTTTACGACCTGGCATTAAAAATGGGGATAGATACGATTTCTGAGCATATGAGCCAATATGGGTTCGGTGATTACACCGGCATCGATATTGCCGAGGAATCAGCTGCAGTTATGCCATCCCGGGGCTGGAAACGGGCACGGTTTAACGAGGCCTGGTACGCGGGCGAAACCATTTCTATTGGCATTGGTCAGAGTTACTGGACAGCGACCCCGATCCAACTTGCCGTCGCCACGTCTGTGGTGGTGAATGAGGGTATGCGTCCGGTCCCCCGCTTTTTACAGAGCATCCGTGAAGGCGATATCGAACTGCCGGCGGTGGTAGAAGAACGCCCACCCGTGGTGCTGAACAATCCGGCCAACTGGCAGATCGCACTGGATGCGATGGAAAATGTGGTTTCGGGCACTAAAGGGACAGCCCGTGCGGCGTTCATCGGAGCCAATTTCACTTCCGGCGGCAAAACCGGTACCGCCCAGGTACGTAGTATTGGCCAGGATGAAGAATACATCGCCGAAGATATCGCCGAAAAATACCGGGACAACGCCATGTATGTGGGCTACGCCCCTGCCGAGAATCCTGAAATTGTGGTCATAGTCACCATTGAGAACGCCGGTGGTGGTGGTAGCGTAGCTGCGCCTATGGCCCGTAATATTATGGACTTTTACTTTAGTCAGGAGCAGAACCGTGCGAATAACTGATGGACGCGAGCGCAACCCCTGGTTACAGCGCCTGCATATCGACGGCCCCCTGCTGGTAGCCCTGCTCGCGCTGGCAGTGCTTAGCCTGATAACTGTCTATTCCGCCAGCGGCCAGGATCTGCAAATGACCGAGCGCCAGGGTATCCGCATCGGTATTGCGTTTGTTGTGATGCTGGGTATCGCGCAAATTCCGTTAAGTGCGATTCAACGCTGGTCGCTGCCGTTATTCGCGGTCGGCGTGGTATTATTGCTCGGCGTGCTGCTCGTTGGCATCTCAGTAAACGGCGCCCAGCGCTGGCTGGATATCGGCGTAACCCGCATTCAGCCGTCAGAACTGATGAAGCTGGCGGTGCCTATGGCCATTGCCTGGTTTATTGCCGAGCATGGCATCCCGCCCAGCAAGCGACGCCTGGCAGCGGCTTTTCTTCTGTTACTGATCCCAACGCTGATGATTGCCAAACAGCCTGATCTGGGCACCTCACTGCTTATCGCGTGCTCAGGAATATTCGTATTATTTCTGGCTGGCATGAGCTGGCGTCTGATCACCTTCTTTATCGTCGCAGTGGGCTCATTCATTCCGATCTTATGGTTATTCCTGATGCGGGAGTACCAACGGCAGCGGGTGCTGACCTTTCTCGACCCTGAGCGGGACCCGCTGGGCAGCGGCTATCAGATTATCCAGTCAAAAATCGCGATTGGCTCAGGTGGGGTGGAAGGTAAAGGCTGGCTGCAGGGTACCCAGTCACAACTTGAATTTTTGCCTGAGCGGCATACTGATTTTATCTTTTCGGTATTCAGCGAAGAATTTGGTCTGGTCGGCGTAATAGTCCTTCTTCTTATCTACGGTTTTGTTATCTTTCGTGGCATGATTATCTCAATGCGGGCACAGCGAACCTATCACAAATTGCTTGCTGGTAGCCTTACCCTGACATTCTTTGTTTATGTGATGGTGAATATCGGCATGGTTTCCGGACTACTGCCGGTTGTTGGTGTACCGCTACCGCTCATAAGCTATGGTGGTACCTCCATGGTGACACTGCTGGCTGGCTTCGGCCTGCTGATGGGAATTGCCACCAATCGCAGACTGGTCATGCACAGTTAATAAAAAGGAATAATACCGATGCTCCGCTATATCCGGCCTGTAATGACAGTTTCTCTGATTTTAATAAGCTCTGCCACCTTCGCCATGCCGACAGCGGCTGACGAGAGCGGGCGCGAAGCCTTTATCAATGAACTGGTAGAAAAACATCAGTTCAGCCGGGCTGAAGTGACCGACCTGCTGGCTCAGGCACAACTGAACAACGAGATACTTGAAGCTATTCAGCGTCCCTGGGAAGCCAAGCCATGGCATCAGTATTATCCGATTTTTCTAACCGAAAAACGCCTGGATGCGGGTTTACGGTTCTGGGATGAGCATGCTGAAACCCTGGCGCGCGCTGAAAAAGAGTATGGCGTACCTGCGGAAGTCATCGTCGCCATCATTGGCGTTGAAACTTTCTATGGTTCCTACTTAGGTAAGTACCCGGTACTGGACGCACTGTATACCCTGGGCTTTCACTATCCTCCACGCGCCACCTTTTTCCGCTCTGAACTGCGTGAGTTTTTTATCCTGAGTCGTGAAGAAGGCCTGAACCCGCTGGAACTCAAAGGTTCTTATGCCGGCGCTATGGGATTCGGTCAGTTTATCTCATCGTCTTACCGCCATTATGCAGTCGACTTTGACGGTGACGGCGTGCGTGACCTGCTAACGAATCCGGTAGACGCGATCGGCAGTGTTGCCAATTATTTCTCCCGTCACGGCTGGCAGCATGGCGCCCCGGTGGCGGTTAAACTGCCGCCGTCAGAACATCACGCAGCCTTGGTTACTAGAGGGCTGAAGCCCGAGCAATCCGTGGCCGAGCTGAACCAACAGGGGCTGCAGTTACCTGCCGACACCGCGCTGGACGACAGCCAGCCTGCCCGGGTATTCGCGTTCGAACAGCCGCACGGCGAAGAGCACTGGCTCGGTTTGCAGAATTTTTACGTCATTACCCGTTACAACCACAGCCCGTTATATGCGATGGTTGTGCACCAATTCAGTGAACAGTTAGCACAGGGTCACTATTCAAGTGAAAACTAGTTTTACCTTTATTTTATCTGCTGTGCTGGCGAGCGTGCTGGTACAGGGCTGCAGCTCTGAGCCCCCCAGTCGTTATTCGCAGAAATATGATTCGGTGCCTACCCGTCTGCCTTCTGAAGCAGAGCTGGCAGAGCCGCAGCCGCGCGTAGAGCCACCATCGCGCCAGGGCAACCGTCCCTATCAACTGTTTGGCCGCACCTGGCAGGTTATGACAGATGCCCGCGGCCACGTCGAAGAAGGCACGGCCTCCTGGTACGGTGAAAAGTTTCACGGTCATCTGACTTCGAACGGCGAAATCTACGATATGTATGCGATGAGCGCGGCCCATAAAACCCTGCCATTGCCTACCTATGTAAGAGTCACCAACCTGGCAAACGACCGCAGCGTGGTAGTGCGGGTTAATGACCGTGGCCCGTTTCATGGCGATCGCATTATCGACTTATCCTATGTCGCTGCATACAAACTGGGGATGCTGAGTAATGGTACGGCGCGGGTTCGCGTTGAAGCACTGCATCCTGACAACGATAACGAAGAACTGGCAGTGACCACGCCACTGCAGCCAGAAGAACTGATTCAGTTTTATATTCAGGTGCATTCCGGCAATAACAAGCAGCGACTGGAAGATGCCGCACACCAGCTGGCAAGAATCTACCATGTGGCTGCAACTACTCAGTTTAACAACGGTCTATACCGGGTAGTGCTGGGTCCCTTTGCCGAGGCTCAGGCCGACGAAATATTACAGCAGTTGCGACAGGACGGTTACCCCGATGCTTTTCGCGTCAAAGCGCCTTAGCAACTGTCCTTGTTTTGCAAACAATGCGTAGCAGACAATGCTATCATTCGCCTTTAATTTATAATGTTTAGTTAACTACAGAGAATCCCGATTATGCGAACCGCTTTTCATCGTTTTATCCGCACACTCGCCTGCACCACGGTTTTATTCGGCGCCGTCGCGCAAGCCGCGATTGTTCCTCCTGCGCCGGGCGTTAATGCACGTGGTTATATTCTGATTGACTATGTCACCGGTAATGTAATCACCGAGGGCAACGCTGATGAGCAGCTGCCACCGGCCAGTCTGACCAAGATGATGACCAGTTATATCATCGGTAAAGAAATGCAAAGCGGCCGTATTAATAACAATGACATGGTTACTGTCAGTGAAAACGCCTGGGCGAAGAACTTTCCTGATTCGTCCAAAATGTTTATCGAAGTAGGCAAACAGGTCAGTGTTGGTGACCTTAACCGCGGTATTGTTATCTCTTCAGGTAATGATGCCTGTGTAGCCATGGCTGAGCATATCGCCGGCAGCGAGAGCGCCTTTGCTGACCTGATGAATACCTATGCCACCGAGTTAGGGCTGACCAACAGCTTCTTCACTAATAGTCACGGCTTACCGGACCCGGCTCAGTACACCTCTGCCCGCGACATGGCGAAGCTTGGCCAGGCGCTGATCCGCGATGTTCCGGAAGAGTACGCGCTGTATGCTGAAAAGTCGTACACCTATAATAATATTAAGCAATACAACCGCAACTCACTGTTGTGGGATGCCAGCATGAACGTTGACGGCATCAAAACCGGACATACTCAGGAAGCTGGCTACAGTCTGGTCTCCTCGGCCACTGAAGGCGATACCCGGCTGGTTGCTGTAGTCATGGGCACTGACAGTGAACAGGCGCGTAAAATAGAAAGTAAAAAACTACTCAACTACGGTTTCCGCTATTTTGAAACCGTGAAAGCCTATAGTGCCGGCGACAGCTTTGTCGACCATCGCATCTGGGGTGCCGAACAAGACACCATAGCTCTGGGCGTAGCCGAAGATGTCGTAATCACCCTGCCTAAAGGTCAGCGTGACAACCTTAAGGCTAATTTTGAGCTGAGCCAGGAGCTACAAGCACCACTGGCTAAAGGCACTCAGGTGGGCACTGTCTATATCCAGCTGGATGGCAAGGATCTCGCCAGCTTCCCACTGGTCACCTTAAGCAGCGCGGAAGAAGGCGGCATCTTTAAGCGGATGATGGATTGGGCCAAAAAGAAATTTAACGACGAGTAACACCTGAATGTCATCGACAGTCTATCTTAACGGCGACTGGGTCGCCGCTGAACACGCAAAAGTCTCGGTCTTCGACCGGGGCTTTTTATTTGCTGACGGCATTTATGAAGTGGTTCCCGTTTATCAGGGTAAGCCGTTTCTGCTTGAGCGTCATCTGGCCCGCTTGTACCGGTCACTGCGGGAAATCGCTATCAGTGTTGCCGATGACACCTACTGGCACGAATTAGTCAGCGACCTGATTAAACGCAACGATTATACCAACGCCAACGGGTTGATTTATATTCAGGTTACCCGCGGCGCGGAAGCCAGCCGCACCCATTTACCGGGTCCTGATTTAAAACCCACGGTATTTGCGACTATTAATCCCCTTGCCCTGCACTGGGATCAGCCGGCACCTGCACGGGTTACCTTACTTGAAGATATCCGCTGGTTACGCTGCGATATCAAAAGTATCAGTCTGCTCGGAAATATCCTGCTCAAGCAACAAGCCGCTGCCGTGGGCGCGGTCGAACCACTGCTGCATCGTGACGGACTCATTACTGAAGGTGCCGCCAGTAACTTCTTCGCGGTGCAGAACGGCGAGCTGTATACCGCGCCTAAAGATCATTTAATTCTGCCCGGCATTAGCCGCGACTGGGTGGTTGAGCTAGCCGGCGAACTCGGTCTCACCGTGCACGAGAAACCATTTAAAGTCGCTAATCTGGCGCAACTTGATGAACTCTTCCTGACCAGTTCCAGCCGTGAGGTGCAGCCGGTTGGCCAAATTGATGATATAATTATTGCAGATGGTCAATGCGGTCCGGTGACCGCCACCTTAATTGAAGCTTTTCATGCCAGCAAACGCCGCCATCTCGGGAACGTTAGCTAGGCCCTGAGATTCCGGCAGGAGTGAACAATGCAAAAAACTCGCTTCGACGAACTGGTTGAATTCCCCACTGACTTTACTTTTAAAGTCATGGGCGTCGCCTCGCCAGAACTACCTGATTCAGTGGTTGCCGTGGCCCAGCAGCATGCCCCCGGCGACTATGCGCCGACGGTGAAGCCGAGCAGCAAGGGCAATTACCATTCGGTGTCCATCCGCATAAGGGTTGAAAGCCAGCAACACATTGAAGTTTTATACCGCGCCTTATCTGATATCGAAGATGTCCGTTATGTCCTCTGATCTCATTATCCGGCAGCTCGGCAGACAGCCCTACGAACCCGTCTGGGCTGCCATGCAACAATTCACCGACGAGCGCGACAGCGACACGCCGGATGAACTCTGGGTGCTCGAGCACGACCCGGTATTCACTCAGGGTCAGGCAGGCAAAGAAGAGCATATACTGGCACCCGGTGATATCCCCATCGTAAAGGTCGATCGGGGCGGACAGGTAACTTACCACGGCCCGGGACAGCTGGTCGTTTACTTTTTACTGGATATCCGCCGGCGCAAGATGGGCGTTCGCCAGTTAGTCAATCAGATCGAAGATACTATTGTCGACCTGATGGCTCGTTATCAGGTTACTGCGGCCGCACGGCCCGACGCGCCCGGAGTTTATGTGGATGACACTAAACTTTGCTCGCTCGGCCTGCGTATTCGTAAAGGGTGCTCATTCCATGGGCTGGCCCTTAACGTCAATATGGATTTAAGCCCGTTCTTACGCATTAACCCCTGTGGTTACGCTGGCATGCAAATGGTCCAGACCGCCAGCCTGAACGGCCCGCAGACAGTGGCCGAAGCCGCGCCCCAGGTGACTGAAATTTTTGCCGGACGACTCGGTTATCAACACATTCATGAACAAACAGGATTTGCCAAAGACTATGTCCAAGCCAGTTAGAGTAGAGCCCGGAGTAAAACTACGTGACGCCGATAAAATGGCGCTCATTCCGGTTAAAGTGGTACCAACTGAACGGGATGAAATGCTGCGTAAGCCATCCTGGCTGAAAGTAAAATTACCCAGCTCCACCACCCGCATTGACGAAATCAAACAGGCAATGCGCAAACACGGTCTGCATTCGGTATGCGAAGAGGCTTCATGCCCTAACCTGCCAGAATGTTTTAACCACGGTACCGCGACCTTTATGATCCTCGGCGCCATCTGCACCCGTCGTTGCCCGTTTTGTGATGTCGCTCACGGCCGGCCATTGCCGCCGGATCCGGAAGAAGCCGTTAAGCTCGGCGAAACCATCCGCGACATGAAGGTAAAATATGTGGTGGTAACATCGGTTGATCGGGATGATCTGCGTGACGGCGGTGCCCAGCACTTTGCTGACTGTATCCGCGAGATCCGCGCCCACAGCCCGGGCATTCAGGTTGAAGTACTGGTTCCTGATTTCCGCGGCCGCATGGATGTTGCGCTGGATATTCTCACCGGCGAAGCCCCGGACGTGTTTAACCATAACCTGGAAACCGTGCCACGCATGTATAAAGCGGCTCGTCCCGGCGCTAACTATCAGTGGTCACTGGACTTACTTAAGCGCTACAAAGAAGGCCGTTCAGACGTACGTACTAAATCGGGTCTGATGGTTGGCTTAGGCGAAACTAATGAAGAAATACTGGAAGTTATGCGTGACCTGCGCGCTCACGATGTCGATATGCTCACCATAGGTCAGTATCTGCAGCCAAGCCGGCACCACTTGCCAGTTACCCGGTACGTGCACCCGGACGAATTTGAAATGTTCCGTCAGGAAGGCGTAAAAATGGGCTTCACCCATATTGCCAGTGGGCCACTCGTGCGCTCGTCGTATCACGCCGACCTGCAGGCCGCGGGTAAAGAAGTTAAATAGTAATAAAACCTGAATGAGGCGGTGCTATGAGTATTTTGATTTGGTGTTTATTAATTGCCGGACTTTTACCAATCGCCGCTAAGGCCCCTGTAGTGTATTTCCAGAACGCGGAACAGCCAAAGGGCTATGACAACCGCCATCCACGGGCTCAGCAGCAGCGCTTAACCGGTGCTGGCGCACGGGCGGTGGCTGGCCACTATAATGCCTATGAAGCCTTTCCGTTATTTGCCGCCGCTGTGGTACTGGTTATAGCAACCCGGCAGGTCTCTGATTTTATGGTGCTGCTGGCGATAGGCTTCATCATTTTCCGGGTGGCCTATCACGTGCTTTATCTGATCAATTTTGCCAAGCTCCGCAGCCTGGTCTGGTTTTTCGCGTTGCTGTGCCCGGTCATTATGATTGCCCAGACCGCCATAAATATTACTGGTGCCGGTTAATCAGCTCCAGATAAACTGACGGCCACACGGCCGTATCGTGATAATGCATGGCCGTCATTTGTGCGACCGGCCGCCAGGCGTATTTACCCGTGGTATCACAGGCAGGGATCCGGAACAATCCGGCAGCTTCTTCATCCGCTGACCCCAGCCGCCAGTTCCCATCCGCCTGAGGCTCACCTAACAGCTGCCAGTCCGGTACTGCAAACCGCCACGGCAACTGCCGCCAAAACGCCTGTAACTCGCCGGCAGTCATCACCGCCGTGTCAGTTACCACCACGTTCAGTGAAGCATGGGCATAGTCGCCACTGCAGAACGATTCCGCCAGCTCGTTACTCATCTGATATTCATCCGCCAGCCCCAGCCAGTGCCCGATCTCATGGGCGACCAGAGCCCGTGACGCGTTCAGCGGTAGATTGATCTGATGGTCGTTGGCACTGGCCACACCCGGTTTATCCACAAACAACAGATGCCGGACACCGGCTTCATAGGGCAATAGCGGCAACTGACAATGCAGTCGTTCCCGCTCGCCTCTGGTTTCACACTGGAGGTTTTCAGGGTAATAAAAGCGCGCGGCAAAGCACGACTGCGAAGCGGCCAGCGGATGACGATGCCAGTCAGTAAAAAGGCGGATTGCGGGTGCTGCCTGCGCTGCGGCTGGCAGCCATACCTGCACGGCATCCGGACGCTGACACTGTAAATTCTCAACAGCGGTCAGATCGCGCTGCCAGGAGCTTATATCAGTAAATCGCCAGCTTACATTTGCGGCAGCTACTGACACCACTGGCAACAAGAAGCCGCCACAGAGCAAGCCGAGCAGCAGGGTTCGCGCACTAGTCATCCTGCTCCACAGCCGCCATACTGCGCTCCAGTTCAAGCCCGGCATACCGGTGTTCCAGGAACATATACACGCCGGTGGTCAGCGCCAGACGAAAATAAACGGTAGCCAGCTGGTGCTGACCCGCCAGCTGTTGCTGCTTACCAAGATAGAAGTAGGCCTCACACATGCGCTCGGCGAGGGTTTCATTTTCATTCAGATCGCGCGCCGCGTGCTGGTCGATAAAGTCGACCGGGCTAATCGCCCCCAGCATCAGGTCACTCAGTACCCAGCCCCATTCTTCGCCACCATGAGCTATACGTCGCTGGGCGAGATTATTCCGCGCCTGGTCGACATCCTGTTCAACCTCGGCCAGATACAGCCACAGCACCCGGTAGGGATCCTCAGGGCTTTGCTCGAAGTAATACCGGAGATCATCTATCGCCAGATCAAAGCGGCTATCGTAATAAGCCGCGACACCACGGTTCAGGTACGCATAAGGATGATCAGGGTCCAGCTCCAGCGTTGCCTCGTAGGCCTCAAACGCATAGTCAAACTGTCCGGCCTGAGTAAAATGTATACCCAGATAATTATAGGCATCGGCAAGCCGTGGCTGATACTCGAGGGCGTGGTTAAAGTCGATACGTGCCAGTGCCGACATGCCCAGGCCGTCATATAAAGCGCCCCGCCGATACAACAGCTCGGCCATGGTCTCGGTCGGCAACTCTTCCTCAGCCAGCACTTGATTTAACTTGGCCACTTCCAGCTGGTAACGCAGTTCCGGCGGTTGTGGCGCCACCACTAACAGATTCTTCAGCGCGTCTTCAGGCTGATCCTGCGGCGCGACCACGCATCCCTGCATAACTAAGAGCACGGCTGTAGCCAGTCCTGCTCTGATAAGTTTCATTTTCATTGGCTCCTGCCTTTAATAACAATTCGCTAATGGCACCATCATACCTCAGGGATCAGAAAAAAAGAAAAGGAGCCAATGGCTCCTTTGCTTTTTACTTAGTGAACAACCCGACTAAGGCTTACCTTAGCTGTTGCCACTCTCATCATTTTCTTCACTGCCAGATGCTTCTTCAACCGGCTTTTCGGCAGGTGCTTCAGCAGACTTTTCAACGGCATCTTTCATGCTCAGGCGAACACGGCCCTGGCGGTCAATTTCAAGCACTTTAACCGGAACCGTCTGACCGACTGTCAGATACTCGTTCACATCATTCACCCGCTCTTCAGCGATTTGTGAGATGTGTACCAGGCCATCTTTGCCAGGCAGAATAGTAACGAAAGCACCGAAATCAACGATACGGGCAACCTTACCTTCATAGATACGGCCTACTTCCACGTCGGCAGTCAGCTCTTCAATACGAGCGATGGCTTTATCCGCTGAGGCCTGATCCGTAGCAGCGATGCGCACAGTACCGTCATCATTAATTTCGATGTTGGTATTGGTGCTCTCTGTCAATTCACGGATTACTGCGCCACCTTTGCCGATAACGTCACGGATTTTATCCGGGTTAATCTTCATGGTGTGATAACGCGGTGCGTAATCAGATAATTCAGTACGTGCATCAGCTAAAGCTTCGTCCATCACATTCAGAATGTGCAGACGTGCAGCTTTCGCCTGGGCTAAAGCAATTTCCATGATCTCACGGGTAATACCGTCGATCTTGATATCCATTTGTAGCGCAGTGACACCGTCTTTGCTACCAGCCACTTTAAAGTCCATGTCGCCGAGGTGATCTTCGTCACCAAGGATGTCAGAAAGCACAACAAACTTGTCGCCTTCCTTAACCAGACCCATAGCGATACCGGCAACCGAAGACTTAATCGGCACCCCGGCATCCATCAGTGCCAGCGAGGCACCACAGACTGAAGCCATAGAGCTTGAGCCGTTAGATTCGGTGATTTCTGATACCACCCGGATGGTGTACGGGAATTCTTCCTGTGACGGCATTACCGCCTGTACACCACGTTTCGCCAGTTTACCGTGACCGATTTCGCGGCGCTTCGGTGAACCGACCATACCAGTCTCGCCCACACAGTACGGAGGGAAGTTATAATGCAGCATAAAGCGATTGGCGTTAAAACCAGTCAGATCATCAATCATCTGCGCATCACGTTCAGTACCCAGGGTAGCCGTTACCAGCGCCTGCGTTTCGCCACGGGTAAATACCGCTGAACCGTGGGTCCGTGGTAATACGCCAGTCGCCATATGTAACGCGCGAACCATGTCCGGGTCACGACCATCAATACGTTTTTCACCAGCGGTAATACGGCTGCGAACAATTTTCTTCTCGACTGAGTGGAACAGGTCGCTGATTTCTTTAGCGTCCAGTTCTTCGTTTTCAGCAGTCAGCTGTTCAGTAACTTTGCTTTTCAGTTCACTGATTTTGGCATAGCGCTCAGCTTTTTCAGTGATGCGATAAGCGTCACCGATACCATCTTCTGCCAGCTCTTTAATTTTCTTCAGCAGTTCTTCGTTGGTCGCCGGAGCAGTCCACTCCCATTTAGGCTTACCAGCTTCTGCTGCCAGTTCGTTAATGTTTTTGATGATAGTCTGCATTTGCTCGTGGCCATAAACCACAGCACCAAGCATGGTATCTTCAGACAGCAACTGCGCTTCAGATTCAACCATCAGTACCGCATTTTCAGTACCGGCAACAACCAGATCCAGTTTTGATTCCAGCAGTTCTTCGGCAGTTGGGTTCAGTACGTATTCGTCGTTAATCACACCAACGCGTGCTGCACCAATAGGGCCATCAAATGGCAGGCCGGAAATCGCCAGCGCCGCTGAAGTACCAATCAAGGCAACAATATCAGGAGAAACCTGTGGGTTAACAGAGATAACGGTCGCAATTACCTGAACTTCGTTATTGAATCCGTCCGGGAACAATGGGCGAATGGGTCGATCAATTAACCGGCTGATCAGCGTTTCATTTTCGCTTGGGCGGCCTTCACGCTTGAAAAAACCACCGGGGATTTTACCGGCTGCGTAAGTACGTTCCTGATAGTTTACTGTTAACGGGAAGAAGTCCTGGCCTGCTTTGGCTTCTTTTTTACCAACAACAGTTACCAACACCGTAGTGTCGTCCATACTGGCCAGTACCGCGCCAGTTGCCTGGCGCGCCATCGCACCAGTTTCTAAAGTTACGGTATGTTGACCGTATTGAAATGTTTTAGTAATCGGATTCACGTTTTATTTTCCTTTACTCTTCGCTTCTGCTTTGTGTTTTTGTGTCTAAATTTAACAAAAAAGGGGCCTGAAGGCCCCTTTTATTGAACAGTGCTTAGCGACGTATACCGAGCCGCTCAATCAGGCTAGCGTAGCGCTGATTGTTTTTACGCTTCAGGTAGTCCAGCAATTTACGACGCTGACTTACCATGCGCAACAAACCACGACGTGAGTGGTGATCTTTTGCGTGTTCTTTAAAGTGGCTTTGCAATTCGTTAATGTTTGCAGTCAGCAGTGCAACCTGCACTTCCGGAGAACCTGTGTCGTTCTCGCCCTGACCAAAGTCTTTAACGATTTCAGCTTTTTGTGCTGCAGTTAGTGACATATCTTACTCCTGATAGATGGAAAATGTCAGTGCCAATCACTAATTCAGCACCAACTGATTCGCCGAGCATTATACGGGCTATAGACCCTAAACGCAACGGACGAAGCGACAATAATAACAAGAAACCGCGCTACCTTGCCACATCATTCATCACCCGTTTGGGCAGTAATTTTCCGGCCTCCGGGCGGCCGATACCCAGCAGCGCGTTGTCGCTCTGCCGGCGCACCCGCACATGCTCCGCACCAGCAGGAATAGCCGACGCCGGCGCCGCGCCGTTACCAGCCAGAAACCGGCTGCTGTCCGAATCACTGAGCCAGACTTCAGGGATCTGCTGAATAACCGCGTCATTAGGTAACAACAGCGCATCCATAGCGGCATAATCACTGGCCACAGGATCCGTCATTTCGGCAACGGCTATCAGCTCCTCCATGGTCATCATGGGCCCGACCACACCCTGAATCCAGGTGCGCCGCAATTGCGCGACATGCGCGCCACATCCCAGCTCCTGTCCCATATCATCAATCAGGGTACGGATATAGGTACCCTTGCTGCAGGTCACTTCCAGTGTCAGTTGATCACCGGCAAAGGCAATCTGGCGGATGCTACGGATGCTAATGGGCCGGGTTTTGCGGGGCACTTCGATGCCCAGCCGGGCGTAGTAGTACAGCGGCCGGCCCTCATGCTTAAGTGCCGAAAACATCGACGGCGACTGCTGCTGATCACCGGTGAACTTTGCAATGACTTTATCAACATCTGCCTGGCTGACCGCCACGTCCTGCCGCGAAACAACCTCCCCTTCGGCATCGCTGGTGGTGGTGCGTATACCCAGCTGCGCTGTCACCTCGTACGTCTTATCAGCTTCCAGCGCGAAGTGGGATACTTTAGTGGCCTCACCAAAACACAAGGGCAACAAGCCGCTCGCCAGCGGATCCAGCGCACCGGTATGGCCGGCGCGATTGGCATTAAAAAAACGCCGCACTTGCTGAAGTGCGGCGTTGGAGGTGATATGTAAAGGCTTGTCTAACAAAATCACGCCATGAATGTCGCGACCCGACTTGCGTCGTCCCATCAGTCGTCTCCGTTATCTTCCTGATCTTTGCTGGTATTGCCGCGCTGATCGCGGCGAATGGCTTCGTCTACCAGCTTCGACATCCGGATGCCTTCGTTCAGTGAAGGGTCATGCACAAAACGCAGCTCCGGCACAATGCGCGCACGGATGCGTTTACCCAGCAATGAACGAATAAAGCCAGAGGCATCATTCAGGACTTTGAGGCTGGTTTTAACCTGTGCGTCATCGTCCTGAAAGAAAGTCACAAAGACTTTGGCATAAGCCAGGTCACGGGTTACTTCAACCGCAGACACTGTCGCCATGGCCACACGCGGGTCTTTGATCTCGTGCTGCAGTATCATCGCAATTTCACGCTGATACTGCTGCCCGACCCGATCAGTACGACTAAAATCTTTTCCCATAGTCGCTTATAAACTCCGCTCGACCTGAACCGTCTCAAATACTTCGATCTGGTCGCCGACTTTCACATCGTTATAGTTTTTCACGCCGATACCACATTCCATACCTGCGCGAACCTCTTGTACGTCGTCCTTGAAGCGACGCAGCGATTCCAGTTCACCTTCGTAGACCACCACGTTATCACGCAGGACCCGGATTGGTGCGGAACGCTTCACCACGCCTTCTGTGACCATACACCCGGCAATCGCACCTATTTTCGGCGACTTAAACACGTCACGGACTTCCGCCAGACCAATGATCTGTTGCTTGAATTCCGGCGCCAGCATACCCGTCATGGCTAGCTTGATTTCATCCAGCAGGTCATAGATAACGCTGTAGTAGCGTAAATCGACAGCATCCTGTTCAATCAGACGCTTCGCTGAGGCATCCGCGCGCACGTTGAAGCCGATGATAATGGCATCTGAAGCACTCGCCAGTGAGGCGTCGGTTTCAGTAATACCACCTACACCACTACCGATAATATTTACTTTCACTTCATCAGTAGACAGCTTCAGCAGTGAATCCGCGATGGCTTCAAGCGAGCCCTGCACATCAGACTTCAGTACCACGTTCAGTTCCTGAACTTCGCCTTCAGCCATATTGGCAAACATGTTCTCAAGCTTCGCTTTCTGCTGCTTGGCCAGTTTCACTTCACGGTATTTACCCTGGCGATAGTTGGCAACTTCACGGGCCTTACGCTCGTCCTTAACCACAGTCGCTTCATCACCGGCTTGCGGTACACCCGACAAACCAAGGATCTCCACCGGAATTGACGGGCCGGCTTCTTTAATATCACGACCCAGCTCATCACGCATGGCACGGATACGACCGTACTCAAGGCCACAGAGAACAATATCGCCCTGCCGTAAGGTGCCTTCCTGTACCAGTACCGAAGCCACTGGTCCACGACCGCGGTCCAGCCGCGATTCAATCACGATACCGTGGGCCATGCCATCGGCAACAGCTTGTAAGTCCAGTACTTCAGCCTGCAGCAAAATCGCTTCCAGCAATTGCTCAATACCGTCACCGCTATGCGCGGAAACCGGTACGAACTGCACGTCACCACCCCATTCTTCAGGGATAACGTCACGCTGGGCCAGTTCATTTTTAACCCGGTCAGGATCGGCTTCGGGCTTATCCATCTTGTTGATGGCAACCACAATCGGAACCTGCGCTGCTTTGGCATGCTGAATCGCTTCCAGCGTTTGTGGCATCACGCCATCATCCGCCGCCACCACCAGAATGACGATATCCGTCGCGCCGGCACCACGTGCCCGCATCTGGGTAAATGCCGCGTGACCAGGAGTATCCAGGAAGGTAATCATGCCCTGGTCGGTTTCCACATGGTATGCACCGATATGCTGGGTAATACCGCCAGCTTCGCCCGATGCCACCTTGGCCTTACGAATATAATCAAGCAGTGAGGTTTTACCATGGTCAACGTGACCCATAACCGTCACAACAGGTGCCCGAGGCACTTTGTTACCGGCTTCAGTGGCATCGCGATCGGACAGAACTTCCTGTTCCAGTGCGTTATCACTAACCAGCACCACGCGGTGCCCAAGCTCTTCAACCACCAGACTAGCGGTTTCCTGATCAAGAACCTGATTGATAGTGACCATCTCACCCATTTTCATCATGGTTTTGATCACTTCGCTGGCCTTGATCGCCATCCGGTTCGCCAGTTCACCTACAGTAATGGTCTCGCCAAGCTTCACTTCGCGTTCCACCGGTGATGCCGGCTTATTAAATGCCTGTTGCAGGGTCGAACGTTTAGACCCTTTACGACGTTTCTCACGACGCGGGCTGTCATCACGCTCATCGTCAGCACGGCGGCGCTTACTGGCCTTCCGACGGCTGCGACGTTCTTCGTCTACGTCCTGCTCGTCTTCGGCAGCCTGAGCTGTACTGGACGTGGTAAAGTGAACATCTTCCTGCTCAGCTTTCTTACGCTTGGCTTCTTCTTCCTGCCAGCGCGCAGAGTTTTCTTCCGCCAGTTTCCGGGCTTCTTCGGCTTGCAGAGCCGCTTCAGCCTCAGCCTTCTTACGGGCTTCCTGCTCCTGAATCTTACGCAGCCGCTCAGCTTCCGCTTTGGCTTCGTCAGCCTGCTTGCGTTCTTCCGGCGTCATTGCCGCGCGTTTATCAGCTTCAGCTTTCGCCTTAGCTTTTTCTTTTTCTTTGCGCGCCTGCTCTTGTTTGGCTTTCTCTTCCGCCGCTTTCTTCTCCGCCGCTACTTTCGCTTCGGCCGCTGCTTGCGCTTCAGCTTCTTTGCGTTTGGCTTCGGCTTCAGCGCGCTCAGCTTCAGCACGTTCCTGGTCGGCGCGTTGTTGCTCTTCAAGCGCAGAGCGCTTCACGTAGGTGCGTTTTTTACGCACTTCCACTGATACTGATTTGCTGCGACCCGGGCCGCCGGCAATGCTCAGCGTGCTTTTTTCCTTGCGCTTCAGAGTCATCTTACTTGGCTCAGACGGACCCGACCCACCGTGCGATTTGTTCAGATGGGTAAGTAGTTTTTGTTTCTCAGCTTCGGTTACCTGATCGCCGGGCACTTTTTTCATGCCTGCTTCTGCGAACTGCTGTACCAAACGATCAACTGTCGTACCCACATCTTTGGCTAGCTTATCCAGCGTTACTTCTTCCATAGTTTGTTGTACCCCCCGTTGACCTTATTCTTCATCACCGAACCAGCAGATATTACGCGCCTGCATAATCAGCTCACCAGCTCGTTGTTCGGTTAATTCTTCGATATCCGCTAAATCATCAATGCCCTGCTCTGCCAGATCTTCCAGCGTTACCACGCCGTGGCTCGCCAGCACGAATGCCAGGTGCCGATCCAGGCCTTCCAGATTCAGCAAGCTTTCATCCGGCTCAGCACTTTCCAGCGATTCTTCATCCGCCAGCGCCTTGGTGGTCAGTATGCCTTTGGCACGACTCCGCAGTTCCTCGACGATATCTTCGTCCATACCTTCAATGGCCAGTAATTCATCCATTGGTACGTAGGCAATTTCTTCCAGCGATGAAAAGCCTTCGTCAATAAGTACTGAAGCAAAATCTTCGTCGATTGCCAGGCTGCTGGTAAACAGATCCAGCAAGCGTTGCGCTTCAGCTTCATTTTTCTCGTTAAACTCGTCTACCGCCATCACGTTCAGCTGCCAGCCGGTCAGCTGGCTGGCCAGACGGACGTTTTGTCCGGCTTTACCGATGGCCTGCGCCAGGTTGCCTTCTTCAACAGCGATATCCATAGTGTGGGCTTCTTCATCAACAACGATAGAAGCAACTTCAGCCGGCGCCATTGCGTTAATCACAAATTGCGCCGGGTTATCATCCCACAACACGATATCAACGCGCTCGCCGCCCAGTTCACCGGACACAGCCTGTACCCGGGCTCCGCGCATACCAACGCAGGCACCAACCGGATCAATGCGGCGGTCATTGCTCTTCACCGCAATTTTAGCCCGTGATCCCGGATCCCGCGCGGCACCACGAATTTCAATCAGCTCTTCGCCGATTTCAGGAACTTCAATACGGAACAGCTCAATCAGAAAGTTCGGATTAGTACGGCTGACAAACAGCTGCGCGCCCCGTGCTTCCGGGCGTACTTCATAAAGCAAACCACGCACCCGGTCTCCGGCGCGAACCGATTCCCGCGGCAGCATTTCTTCGCGATAGATAATCGCTTCCGCGTTATTACCTAAATCAAGAATAACGTGCTCACGATTAGCGCGTTTCACGATACCGCTCACCAGATCACCGATTTGGTCCTGATATTCTTCAACCACTTTTGCGCGTTCGGCTTCACGTACTTTCTGCACGATAACCTGTTTCGCGGTCTGGGTGGTGATACGGTCAAACTCGATTGACGGGATTTGCTCTTCAACATAATCACCGGCCTCTACACTGTCATCTTCATACTGAGCTGCAGCCAGGCTGATTTCCCGGTAAGGATGCTCCAGTGGCGTTTCAGTATCGTCAACCACTAACCAGCGGCGGTAGGTATCAAAATCACCGGTGCTACGGTTAATGCTAACCCGCACTTCGATGTCGCCGTCATATTTCTTCTTGGTCGCATGCTCAAGCGCTGACTCAAGCGCCTCAAAAATCTTTTCTTTTGATACGTCTTTTTCGTTTGAAACTGCTTCTGCAACCAATAAAATTTCTTTTGCCATGGTTTTGCCTCGCCTGCGCAATCCGTTAGTTAAACTGAGGAACTAAATGAGCTTTCTTGATCGAAGAATTGGCCACTTTGAGAGCCTCTCCGTCAACGTTAAACTCGATTTGATCGCCATCAACTGCGGCAATCGTGCCTTTAAACTTGCGTTTGCCCTGTTGCGCCATGGTGAGCTCAACAGCAGCTATTTCGCCAATATAGTCAGCAAACTGGGCGGCATTAAAAAATGGCCGTTCCATGCCTGGCGACGAAACTTCCAGGTAGTATTCAGTATTGATCGGATCTTCAACATCCAGGATCGAACTGGCCTGATAACTAACCTGTGCACAGTCATCGACCCCGACACCATCTTCATGGTCGATATAAATACGTAATGTAGAATGTTTGCCGGCGCGCACAAATTCCACTCCCCAGAGTGAGAATCCCAGTGCTTCTACCGCGGGCTGCAGCATCTCTGCCAGCCGTTCTTCAACTCGTGCCAAACGCTAAACTCCTGAAACAAAAAAAGGGCGTAAACGCCCAGTGTTGTTGACTGCCAAATCGCCTTACCTGAAATAAGTCGCTGCAGCAGAGGCCACATAGTAAAAAGCCCCGAACTGCGGCGGGGCTTTTATAACACTGGACCCTTTGTCTTACTAAAATGGTTGCGGGGGCAGGATTTGAACCTACGACCTTCGGGTTATGAGCCCGACGAGCTACCAGACTGCTCCACCCCGCGTCCGAAAACGTGTACGTATTATAAGGTTTTCCGCTTGAAAAGCAACCGTCATCGGGTTGCAAATTTGGTGCCGAAGGCGGGACTTGAACCCGCACGCCCGTTAGAGCACTACCCCCTCAAGATAGCGTGTCTACCAATTCCACCACTTCGGCTAAAAGATGACTCGTCTGTGCTTAGTTACCCGTAGGTACGTCGCTGTCGTTAGCTGGCTGCTGCTGAACTTCAGGAACCGGAGTTTCCAGGTTCTCGAACTCGCCTGCTTCGTCACCAACTCCGGAGGACAAATTACCCAGAATCAGACACAGAACAAAAAATACCACGGCCAGTACTGCTGTGGTGCGGGTCAGGAAGTTGCCTGAACCACCTGAACCAAATACGGTGTTGGAACCGCCGGCACCAAATGAAGCGCCCATGTCCGCGCCTTTACCTTGCTGGATCATGACAAAACCAATCAGAACCAAAGCTACTATCAGGTACGCGATCAATAAAATTTCATACATATATTATTTACTCCGGGTTTGTGCCGCTGAACAAATTGCCAGAAATTCTTCTGGATCTAAACTGGCGCCGCCGATCAAACCACCATCAATGTCAGCCTCGGCGAACAGCGCCTCGGCGTTATCAGCTTTCAGACTGCCGCCATACAGAATATGCATCCGGCTACCTGAAACCCTAAATTTTTTCGTCAGCCATTGCCGGATAAAACCATGCACTTGCTGCGCGAGTTCCGGACTCGCTGTTTGTCCGGTACCAATTGCCCAAACGGGTTCGTAGGCAATCACTATCTGTTTACTCTGCTGCTCACTCACGCCATCAAGAGCGCTTTGCAGCTGTTGCTCAACCACCGCGTAGGTTTGTTCCTGCTGCCGTTGCGAGGCCGTTTCGCCAACACAGAGCACCACGGTAACGGGCTTTTCAGTGAAATTTAACGCGGCCTGTACTTTAGCACGAATCCGGTCGTCATCTTCACCATAATACTGGCGGCGTTCAGAGTGCCCTATCAGCACATAATCCACACCGGCTTCAGTCAGTAAACTCAGGCTATGTTCACCAGTATGGGCGCCACTGGCATGTTCACTGACATCCTGCGCGCCAAGATGAACATGATCATAAAACACCGCATCCTGCCATGCCGGAAGCAATACGGCGGGCGGACAAATGACCACAGAAATCCGGTCCAGCACCTCATCGTGCTCACGTAATTCAACAGTCATTTTTTCAACCAGACTGCGGCTTCCGTTCATTTTCCAGTTTGCAATAACTAAAGGTTGACGTTGCATCTGGTCTCTCCTGCTTCCTGAGTTGAGAGCGGCGAGATATTACATAACCTGGCCGCAACTTACAAGTGGCTAATCACCAACTTAACCAAAGAAATTTGGCTTAGCTGGCGGCTTCGACTTCACTGGCTATTTCGTCAGCAAAAGATTTCACAGTTTTAGCATCCTGGCCTTCCACCATCACCCGGATCAGGGGTTCGGTGCCTGATTTTCGCAGTAACACCCGGCCATTGTTGCCCAGTGCCTGCTCCACTTCGGTTACCACCGCCTGCACATTATCGGCCTTTAACGGGTCAGTGCCGGCAGTAAAGCGAACATTGACCAGCGCCTGCGGGAATTTAGTATAGCCAGTTAACAGTTCATCCAGAGTCTTCTGTTCACGTTGCATCGCAGTCAGCACCTGTAACCCGGCAATAATGCCATCACCGGTACTATGGTACTGGCGGTTTATAATATGCCCGGAATTTTCGCCACCAATACGCCAGTCTCTTTTCACCAGCTCTTCCATCACGTAACGGTCACCCACTTTGGCCCGTACAAACGGGATGCGGCGATCAGTAAAAAACTTCTCCAGCGCAAAATTACTCATCAGGGTGCCGACAATACCACCCTGCAGCAAGCCATCCTGCTGCGCCGCGCGGGCCAGGATAAACAGGATATCGTCACCATCAACGATCCGGCCCGACGCCGTCACCATCATGATCCGGTCGCCATCACCGTCCAGCGCGAAGCCAAGATCCGCCCTGGTTTCCCGCACTTTATCGCGCAGCGCGTCGAGGTGGGTTGCACCGCATTTATCATTAATATTAATACCATTGGGCTCGGTACCAATTTCCCAGATATCCGCACCAAGTTCACGCAGTACATCCGGTGCGATGTGATAGGTCGCGCCATGGGCACAGTCCACCACAACTTTAAGCCCGCTCAGTGAGAGATCACCGGGAAAAACACTTTTACAAAACTCGATATAGCGACCCGGCGCATCATCGATGCGGCTGGCACGGCCCATATTTTCTGACGGTACACACTGGATCGGCTCATCCAGCAAGCGTTCAATTTCGGCTTCGACGCTGTCAGGCAGTTTACTTCCCGCATCGGAGAAAAACTTAATGCCGTTATCGTAGTAAGGATTATGCGAGGCACTGATAACAATACCCGCGGCCGCGCGGAAATTTCGCGTCAGGTAAGCCACTGCCGGCGTTGGCATGGGGCCCAGAAACTCGACGCTGACGCCCGCAGATAATAACCCGGCTTCCAGCGCCGATTCGAGCATATAACCGGACAGCCGCGTATCCTTGCCCATCAGCACCCGGTTGTTCCCATTTGCTGACAATACGGTACCCGCAGCCCAGCCTAATTTGACTGCAAAGTCGGGAGTGATTGGAAAATCACCAACCCGGCCGCGCACCCCGTCGGTGCCGAAATACTTACGTTCACTCAATTGAATTCTCCTGCCAAGGTTGCCGCGACGACCTTCATCGCATCAACCGTTTCCCTGACATCATGCACACGAATAATGTGTGCGCCTTTCATTGCTGCAATAGTTGCTGCGGCGATTCCTGCTGGCAGGCGTTCAGAAACATCCCGTCCAGTCACCTGCCCCAGCATCGACTTTCTTGAAACCCCAACCAGCAGCGGCAGCTGCAACTCGTGCAGAGCCTGCAGCCGGTGCAATAACTCATAATTATGCCTGAGGGTTTTACCAAAACCAAAGCCCGGATCCAGATAAATCCGCTCACGCCCGATTCCCGCCCGGATACACGCCTCTACCCGTTCCTGCAGAAAATCTTTTACGTCACAGACAACGTCTTCGTATGCCGGCGACTGTTGCATGGTGCGGGGTTCACCCTGCATATGCATCAGACAAATTTCAGCCTGGCTGGCCGCGGCGGCGGCCAGTGCTCCCTCTTCACGCAGCGCTCGCACATCGTTAATCATGGTCGCGCCGGCCGCCACCGCAGCCCGCATAACCGCCGCTTTCGAGGTGTCGACAGATAAGGACACCGCCAGCTCCCGGCGCAATCGCTCAATAACAGGAATAACCCTATCCAGTTCTTCCTGAGTACTGACCGCCGGCGCTCCCGGGCGGGTCGACTCGCCGCCGATATCCAGATATGCCGCGCCATCGGCAACCAATTGCTCCGCACGCCGCAAAGCCTGATCAAGCTGATTAAACTGACCGCCGTCCGAAAATGAATCCGGCGTCACGTTAAGAATACCCATGACCTTTATCGGTGCGCCTGCTGTTGTCATAGCTCGCCTCAAATCACTGGTTTACAAAAAAAAGCCCCGGGACCGGGGCTTTTCGATACTTAACTGGCGGGTGCGTCGCCGGTCTTGCCATCTGATATCGGTCGCTCAGGGGCTTCCGTTTTGGTGGCCCCACCGCCCGATGACGGGGTATTATCCGGCTTATTCCAGTCGCGTGGCTCTCGCACATCGCGGCGGTTCATCAAGTCATCAATCTGATCAGCATCTATGGTTTCATACTTCATCAGACAGTCTTTCATCGCGTGCAGAATATCGACGTTTTCTTCGATAATCCGCTTCGCACGATCGTAGTTACGATCAATGAACGATCTGATTTCCCGGTCAATCGCTTGCGCGGTATCGTCCGCCATCTGCTTATGATGGCCCATGGAACGGCCGAGGAATACTTCATTCTCATCGTCCGCGTAAAGCAATGGACCCATCTTATCTGACAGACCCCACTGGGTAACCATCTTGCGGGCAATCTGGGTGGCGCGCTCGATATCATTCGACGCCCCCGTGGTCACCCGGTCGTCACCGTAAATCACCTGCTCAGCAATCCGTCCGCCAAACAAACTGGAAATCATACTCTCCAGATGTTGCTTACTATGGCTGACACGATCCCGCTCGGGCAGATACATGGTCACGCCTAAAGCGCGGCCACGTGGGATAATAGACACCTTATACACCGGGTCGTGCTCTGGCACCAGGCGACCGACGATGGCATGACCCGCTTCATGATAAGCGGTCATTTCTTTCTCTTCGTCTGTCATCACCATGCTGCGGCGCTCAGCACCCATCATGATTTTATCTTTGGCCTTGTCGAATTCTTCCATCGACACCACCCGCTGATTGGTCCGGGCCGCAAATAAAGCAGCCTCGTTGACCAGGTTAGCGAGGTCAGCTCCTGAAAATCCTGGCGTACCACGGGCAATAACTGCCGCGTCCACGTCGTCACCAAGTGGAACTTTACGCATATGCACTTTAAGGATTTGCTCACGTCCACGTACATCGGGCAAGCCTACCATTACCTGACGGTCAAAGCGGCCCGGACGTAGCAACGCCGGATCCAGTACGTCAGGACGGTTGGTCGCAGCGATGACAATAATGCCCTCGTGGCCTTCAAAACCATCCATCTCAACCAGCATCTGGTTCAGGGTTTGCTCACGCTCGTCGTGCCCACCACCTAAGCCGGCGCCACGCTGACGACCGACGGCATCGATCTCATCAATAAAGATAATGCAGGGAGCAGATTTTTTCGCCTGCTCAAACATGTCACGTACCCGTGAGGCACCAACACCGACAAACATCTCGACGAAATCGGAACCCGAAATCGAGAAAAACGGCACCTGAGCTTCACCAGCTATAGCTTTAGCCAGCAAGGTTTTACCGGTACCCGGCGGACCCACCATCAATACGCCGGTAGGGATCTTGCCGCCTAACTTCTGGAACCGGGTCGGATCCTTCAGGTAATCAACCAGCTCGGTAACTTCTTCTTTGGCTTCATCACAGCCAGCGACATCCGAGAACGTGGTTTTAATCTGATCTTCGCTCATCAGGCGGGCTTTGCTTTTACCAAAAGACATCGCACCACCGCGACCGCCGCCGCCCTGCATCTGACGCATGAAAAAGATCCACACGCCGATTAATAACAGCATCGGGAACCAGGAAATCAGGATAGAGGTCAGAATGCTTGGCTCTTCCGGTGGCTTTCCTGTCACTTCAACGTTGTTCGCCAGCAGATCATCTAATAGTTTAGGATCGTACTGGGTAGGGATAACCGTTTTAAAGGTTTCGCCGGTACGATTCTGTGCTGTGATCACGCGATCATCAATGTCAGCTTTCCGTACCCCGCCATTATTTACCTGCGAAATAAATTCGCTGTAGGGAACGTTGGAACTGGCACCATTGCCCGGACTGAAGCTGTTGAACACCGTCATCAGCACCACAGCTATCACCAGCCATAAAATTAAGTTTTTTGCCATATCGCTCAAAGCCGACTACCTCTTTCGTTTCGCTTGTCGCACGCAGTACGCTATTTAACTACACCAGAGTACTACAATTTGTATCCTGTCGCCACCAAATAGACCTCGCGCGAGCGGGCGCGCGACGAATCCGGCTTGCGTGTGCGCACCGTGGTAAAGGCCGCGCGCACGTCTTTCAGGAAGCCTTCAAAACCCTGTCCGTGAAATACTTTGACGACAAAACTGCCATTAGGTTTCAGTACCTCATGACACATGGCCAATGCCAGTTCCACCAGGTAAATGCCGCGGGGCTGGTCGACGTTATCATTGCCACTCATATTGGGTGCCATATCCGACAGCACCACATCGACGTTTTTGCCGCCAATCCGGTCAAGCAATGCCTGTAATACGGCTTCTTCACGGAAGTCGCCTTCCAGAAAGTCCACTCCCGCTATCGGATCCATGGGTAATATGTCGCAGGCGATAACCTGCCCCTGACCGTTCAGCGTGTCGACCACAAACTGTGACCAGCCGCCAGGTGCCGCCCCGAGATCGACCACAGTCATACCGGGCCGGATAATCTTATCCCGTTTCTGGATTTCATCGAGTTTGAACACCGCGCGCGAACGCAGGCCCTGTTTCTGCGCCTTCTGCACATACTGGTCGCTGAAGTGTTCCTGGAGCCAGCGTGAGCTGCTTGCCGATCGTTTTTTTGCCATTGTGTCCTACCAAACTAGCGTCTACTACCCAGATGGCGGTAGAATAGTCAAAATTCAAGTTTCATTAGGATATTATTACATGGCTACTGCCTCAACATTAAGCAATAAGCAAAAACAGCAGCTGAAAAGCCTGGCTCATCCGTTAAAGCCAGTGGTTTTGCTGGGCGCCAATGGGCTCACAGAAGGCGTGCTGGCCGAGATCGAGCTGGCGCTGAATCACCACGAGCTGATCAAGGTAAAAGTACCGGAAGAAGATCGCGAACTGCGTGAGCAAATCTATTCAACTATTGTGGCTCATACCGGCGGCTACCGGGTTCAGGTGGTTGGCAAAGTGCTGACCCTGTATAAGCCAGGCCCTGAACGCAAAATTGCTCTGGTTCGGGCCTGACCCGTCAGAGTCCGCGACTAGCACCCCCCTGTAGCGCCAGGGCTTTAGCAACCTGGCGCAGCACAATATTTAACGGCACCACTTCGCGCCGTTGCAGCCGGAAGGTTTCCACCATCAATTGTTTATTCGGCTCGGTCAGGGGCACACCATAGTGAGTCAGTAGCGGTTCAACCCGCACCAACGCCCGGATGGTTTCCTCCATCGTATCCTGCTCTCGGTGAAAAGCCTGAATCTCGCCCAGATCAACTACATCAACAGGTGCCGGGTAGTGCAAATCCTCATAGGGCGCAAAAAACCAGTCCAGCGACTTACCTTGTGATAATAATCCCACCGCCAGCTTGCCGTAGTTTACCTTACCCCGGCGCTTCCAGTTCGAGTAGGTTCCTTCAGGCAAACCCAACCAGCGCATAATACGCCCCTTACCACGCAGCCCGGAAATCAGTTCAAGGCGGCGCATACATTCATCTAAATCAGGCAGATTATTGTTCGCACTTAACGATGGTATCGTCATTGGAATAGTGTCGTCTGGCATCCTCTCACGCTCATCATAAAAACTTCATGGAGCCAGATTTTAACTAGAAACTTAGCGTAAAAACAATGATATACGACAGGTATAACGAAAAACAGCGCGACCAGGTCGCGCTGTTTTAGTATATAAGAACACTGCCAGACTAGCGGTACTCTACATTCACTACTTCGTATTCTACCTCTCCGCCCGGCGTATTCACCATCACCGCGTCGTCAACTTCTTTACCGATCAACGCCCGCGAGATCGGTGAGTTAACCGAAATCAGATTTTCCTTAATATTAGCTTCATCATCACCGACAATCTGATAAGTCACTTCTTTTTCAGTACCGGTATTAAACAAAGTAACGGTGGATCCGAAAATAACTTTGCCCTGATTTGGCACCTTGGTGACATCAATGATTTGTGCATTCGACAGCTTGGCTTCGATTTCCTGAATACGGCCCTCGCAAAAGCTCTGCTGTTCACGCGCTGCATGGTACTCAGCGTTTTCCTTAAGGTCGCCATGTTCACGGGCATCAGCGATAGCCTGAATAATACGTGGCCGATCTTCTGATTTAAGGCGTTTGAGTTCCTCTCGCAGCATATCAGCGCCGCGCGTTGTCATTGGAATTTGATTCATGCGTCTAAAACCCTTTGATGCAGCGATTGCAATGAATTTACCCGGGCGCGATCATCGGCCGCGTTGGCTTTCACTGTAGCAAATGCTGCATTTAACGTAGTGGTGTAAATAACTTTATTCAAGAGCGCTTCGCGGCGAATATAGACTGAGTCTTCAATCGCGCGGCGCCCTTCAACAGTATTAATAATGTAACTGTACTCGCCGTTTTTAATTGCAT
>CAYWXF010000009.1:0-6794 GCA_964462025.1 uncultured Pseudomonas sp.
CAGTGAGTGCAGTGAAGCTAAAGATACGACCACCTTTAACTACTTTTGCTACACGGTTCACTGTGATCAGCTTTTCTTGCAGGTCACTGTTTTGAGCTTCTACATTTGCATTTGCCATGTTCGTCTCCTAGAACTGAAGTCCAGCTTCACGAGCTGCGTCAGCTAAAGCGGCTACGCGACCGTGGTATCTAAAACCACTCCGATCAAAAGCGACGCTGTTAACGCCTTTTTCAATCGCCCGTTCAGCAATCAGCTTACCAACTACTTTTGCAGCATCGACGTTACCAGTACCTTTTACCTGGTCACGAATAGCTTTTTCTGCAGTTGAGGCAGCTGCCAGTACTTCAGAACCGTTCGGTGCAATCAGCTGGGCGTAAATATGCCGTGGTGTACGGTGAACGACCAGGCGGTTTGCACCCAACTCTTGCATTTTCTTACGGCTGCGAGTTGCGCGACGTAAGCGAGCTGTTTTCTTGTCCATCGTCCTACCTTACTTTTTCTTGGCTTCTTTACGGCGCACTTGCTCATCGGCATAACGGACACCTTTACCTTTATAAGGCTCTGGCTTACGGTATGCGCGAATATTAGCGGCAACTTGACCGACTAATTGCTTGTCTACACCTTTAACGACAACTTCAGTTTGTGTTGGAACTTCGATAGTGATTCCCTGTGGGATATCGAATTCAACAGGATGAGAGAAGCCCAGCGTCAGGTTTAGTTTCTGGCCCGCAGTATTTGCACGGTAACCAACACCAACCAGCTGTAACTTGCGCTCATAACCCTGAGCAACACCAACCACCATGTTTTGTAGTAACGCGCGTGCGGTACCAGCCTGAGCTGAAGAGTTAACAACTCCTTCGCGGGCTAAGGTACGCAGTTCGTTGTCTTCTTTTACGAGTTCAACTGCATCGTTAACTACACGGCTCAATGAGCCTTTGGCACCTTTAATTGTAACTTCCTGACCGTTCAGCGTAACTTCAACGCCAGCAGGAATGGTAATGGGTGCTTTAGCAACACGTGACATTTCCTACCTCCTGGTTACGCGACATAGCCAATGACTTCACCGCCAAGACCCGCTTTGCGAGCGGCACGGTCGGTCATAAGGCCTTTGGAAGTTGAGACAACAGCCACACCTAAACCACCCATTACTGTAGGCAGTTCGTTGCGTTTCTTATAGATACGCAAACCCGGGCGACTGACGCGCTCAATTGATTCAATAACAGGGCTACCTTCAAAGTACTTCAGTACCACTTCCAGTTCAGTTTTCACTTCACCAGAAACACTGAAATCCGCGATGTAACCTTCTTCTTTCAAAACCTGGGCAATAGCCAGTTTTTGTTTAGAAGCAGGCATGCGCACGGTAACTTTGTTTGCACCCTGAGCGTTGCGGATGCGAGTAAACATATCCGCAATTGGATCTTGCATGCTCATATTAGCTTTCTCCCGTGGCTTACCAGCTAGCTTTTTTCAAGCCAGGAATTTCACCGCGCATCGCTTTCTCACGTACTTTAATCCGGCTCATGCCAAATTTACGGAGAAAACCGTGAGGGCGGCCTGTTACACGACAGCGGTTACGCTGACGGGCAGGGCTCGAATCGCGGGGCAGGCTCTGTAACTTGAGCACAGCTTCCCAACGATCTTCATCCGATGTAGTCGGATCGCTGATCACTTTTTTCAGTGCGATGCGTTTATCTGCGTATTTAGCAACAAGCTTTGCACGCTTGCGCTCACGCATTTTCATTGACTCTTTTGCCATAACTCTACACCTTACTTCTTGAACGGGAAGCTAAAGGCAGTGAGCAAAGCGCGAGCTTCGTCATCAGTGCCAGCAGTAGTGGTGATAGTGATGTCCAGACCACGAATCTTGTCGACTTTGTCATAGTCGATTTCGGGAAAGATAATCTGTTCACGTACGCCCATACTGTAGTTTCCGCGACCATCGAAAGATTTCGGATTCAATCCACGGAAATCACGAACCCGTGGAATTGCGATCGAAACGAGACGTTGCAGGAAGTCCCACATGCGCTCGCCACGCAGAGTCACTTTACAGCCAATCGGGTAGCCTTCACGGATCTTGAAGCCAGCGACAGATTTACGAGCAACGGTTTTAACTGGACGCTGACCTGCAATTGCTTCCAGGTCTGCTGCCGCGTTGTCGAGAATCTTTTTGTCAGCCAGTGCTTCACCAACACCCATATTCAGGGTGATTTTTTCAATCCGAGGGACTTGCATGACGCTGTTGTAGCCGAACTGTTTAACCAGTTCAGGAACTACTGATTCTTTGTAAAAATCATGCAGTTTCGCCATCGTAAAACTCCAAATTAAAATTAAATGATTGCGTTGTTAGATTTGAAGAAGCGAACTTTCTTGCCATCTTCAACTCGGAAACCAACACGATCTGCTTTACCAGTCTCTGGGTTATAAACCGCCAGGTTGGACGCGTGAACAGGAGCTTCCTGCTCGATAATACCGCCAGCTACACCAAGGGCCGGATTTGGCTTTTGATGCTTCTTCACGATATTAACGCCTTCAACGAAAACACGGTTTGAGGTGGTATCGACTTTCAGCACTTTACCGCGCTTACCTTTGTCTTTACCTGCCAGGACTACTACTTCGTCATCACGTTTTATTTTTGCCGCCATAACTGACTCCTTACAGTACTTCTGGTGCCAGAGAAACAATCTTCATGAACTGCTCAGAGCGTAGTTCACGAGTCACTGGTCCAAAGATACGAGTGCCAATCGGCTGTTGATTGTTGTTTAACAATACAGCCGCGTTGCGGTCAAAACGAATGACTGACCCGTCTTGACGACGGACGCCTTTCTTGGTGCGAACGACCACCGCGTTAACAACATCACCTTTCTTCACTTTTCCGCGAGGAATCGCTTCTTTAACAGAAACTTTGATGATGTCGCCGATATTCGCGTAACGGCGGTGCGACCCACCCAGAACCTTAATACATTGTACGCTGCGGGCGCCCGAATTATCGGCCACTTCCAGTGTAGTTTGCATTTGGATCATTGCAGTGCTCCGCTTAATTAATAAAAACAAGACTCTCTCGAGTCGATGTGTCTTTTTACAAGACTTCCCCTTATAAAAGGGCGGCGAATTGTAACAGATATATTTTGGCGATGGTAGTGCGAGAAGGAAATAATTGCGGCGGCACCAGATTCATCCGGATCCACCGTGCTGGACTTAATCGCAGGAGGCCAATTATACATCATTTGCGCGCAGTCTAAAGCCCCCTCGTTGTACTTATTTATATAGTTCCTGATCGCCTGTCTGATACGTCAGATGCCCTGCGGGCTGCGACCGATTCAATTGGCAAGCGGCTGAGCGAAATGGTAAATTCAGGTCTATCAACTTTCGAATGATTCGTATCAGATACCGACATAAGGGTTCTCATGAATCTTGCAGCTATTGTTTTGTTACCGTTTTTCGGTGCTCTGTTACCGCTCTTATTGCGGCATAAAACCAGAATATGGATTACCAGTAGTGCAGCGTTAGTGACTTTAGCCAGCCTGACCCTCCTGTTGCTGGCCGCGCCGGCCACATTAAATGGTGAAGTGCCGCAACTGATGGTGCCGTGGCTTCCCGATCTTGGCCTGCACTTCGCCATCCGCCTGGATGGTTTATCACTGCTGTTTGCCGGGTTAATTCTCGGAATCGGTATACTGATAGTGACTTATGCCCACTACTATCTGAGCAACAACGATGACAGCCCCCGCTTTTTTTCGTATTTGCTGCTGTTTATGGGTTCGATGCTCGGAATTGTCACCGCTGACAACCTGATCCTGATGTGGCTATTCTGGGAACTGACCAGCATTTCGTCATTCTTACTTATTGGTTATTGGTTTCATCAGAGCAACGCCCGCCGAGGCGCGCGCATGGCGCTGGCTATTACCGGTGGCGGTGGCCTGGCGCTACTGGCCGGTATCTTATTGATTGGTAACATCGCCGGCAGTTATCAACTGGATGCGGTGTTCGCTGCCGCCGATCAGATCCGCGAACACGAGCTCTACCTGCCAGCCCTGCTGCTGGTATTACTGGGTGCGTTTACCAAGTCGGCACAGTTCCCGTTCCAGTTCTGGCTACCGCATGCGATGGCGGCGCCAACTCCGGTCAGCGCTTATCTGCACTCAGCCACTATGGTTAAGGCCGGTATTTTCCTGATGGCACGCCTGTTCCCGGTACTGGGTGGCACGCCTGAATGGTTCATTATTGTGACGCTTACCGGTCTGGCGACCCTGCTATTTGGCGCTTACTTCGCGCTGCTCAAGACTGACCTCAAGGGCTTGCTGGCATTCTCTACCATCAGCCACCTTGGCTTGATCACTATGCTACTTGGCCTGGGCAGCCGGGGCGCCCTGCTGGCAGCCTTGTTCCACATTCTTAACCACGCCACCTTTAAAGCCGGTCTGTTTATGATTGCCGGTATTATTGACCATGAAACCGGCAGCCGCGATATGCGTAAGCTTAGCGGATTGCGCAAGGCCATGCCGTTTACTATGGTACTGGCCGTGATCACCTCAGCAGCGATGGCGGGCCTGCCCTTATTCAACGGCTTTCTGTCCAAAGAAATGTTCTTTACTGAAAGCTATCATCAGGACCTGTTCGGCGGGCTATCCTGGCTGGTACCAGTGCTGGCGACCCTGGGCGGTATGTTATCGGTCGCTTATTCAATCCGTTTTGTACACGATGTTTTTTTCCAGGAGCAGGCCAAAGATTTACCTAAAGATCCGCATGAGCCACCGCTGATGATGCGGGCGCCGGTGATAGTGCTGGCAGCGCTCTGTATACTTGTTGGCGTGGCACCGATGCTGATGGTGTCAGGCTTGCTGGAGCCAGCACTGGCAGCAGTATCGGGCAGCAGCGGCATGATCGATATCGCCATCTGGCATGGCTTTAATATTCCGTTGCTGATGAGCGCTTTTGCGGTTGCCGGGGGGATTGCCATTTACGTCGGCCGCGACGAGCTCTTCACCTTTAACCGTCAGTTTGATCATCGCGATGCCAAGGAAACTTTTGCCAGCATCGTAAAGCGCTGTACCACTTTAGGCGACGCGTTAATGCAACGCATTGAGACGGGGTCACTGCAACGATATATGGCTGCCCTGCTCATTATTTGCCTGGTTTTTGTGATTCCGGAACTGGTAAACATTAAAGCGCTTACCGGAGACCGCCCGCAACTACCAGTAGACTTTATTAGTCTGGTTGGTGCCATCGCACTTATCCTGGCCGCGTTTGGCACTGCGATATTCCACCGCCAGCGGCTCACCTCACTGATGATGCTGTCGGTAGTAGGCTTGTTAGTCAGTCTGGTATTCATCCGCTTTTCAGCAGCCGATCTGGCAATGACCCAGCTCGTGGTTGAAGTGGTTAGTATCTTGCTGATGATTCTGGCACTGTTCTTTATGCCCCAACGGATTCCGCGCGCTTCCAGCGGGCGCCGGGTAGCACGCGACGTATTACTAGCCGGTTTCATCGGCGGGGTTGTGGGTACCCTGAACTACGCATTACTGACCCGCCCGGCGAACACGATTTCCGACTTTTTCCTGGCTAACTCAGTACCCGGAGGCGGCGGTACCAACGTGGTCAACGTGATCCTGGTCGACTTCCGTGGGTTTGATACGCTGGGCGAAATTACCGTATTGGCCATTGCCGCGGCCGGCATTCACAAATTACTTAATAATTTACGGCCGTTTATGCCATCCAGCGATGTCGAAGGACGCCCCTGGCATAGCACCACCCATCCATTACTGGTGCAGGTAGTCGCACAAACCGTGCTGTCGCTGGCACTGATGGTTTCAGTTTATATTTTCCTGCGCGGCCATAACCTGCCGGGCGGAGGCTTTATCGCTGGCCTGGTTACTGCAGCCGCCATGATTCTGCAATACATGGCAAATGGTGTCGACTGGGTGAAAAACCGCTTCGATTATAACTACCAGACGCTGACCTCAGTCGGCGTAATGATTGCTTTCTTAACTGGCCTCGGTAGCTGGGCGTTTGATCATAATTATCTGACTTCAGCCTTTACCTATGTCGAATGGCCCATCGTTGGTAAATTCGAGCTGGCCACCGCCATTTTATTTGATTTAGGCGTATATCTAACAGTTATTGGTGCGACACTGATGATTCTGGCCAACTTTGGCCAGATGACCACCCGCCACAGACCCCGTCAGGAGGGACATTAATGGAAACTATGTACGCAGTCACTGTCGGCGTTCTGACCGCTTGCAGCGTGTTTCTTATACTACGGGGCCGCTCATTTCCGATCGTGATCGGAATTACCATGCTCTCTTATGCGGTCAACTTATTTTTGTTCTCCAGTGGCCGGCTGGCAGTCGATCAGCTGCCACTGATTGGTCATAGCGAAACCTATACCGATCCCCTGCCCCAGGCACTGGTATTAACCGCTATCGTTATCGGCTTCGCAATGACTGCCTATTCGATTATTTTAGCTGTGCGGGTTCGTGGTGAGATCGGCTCCGATGAAGTGAATGAACCACACCATCCTGATTCAGAAGGTAACCGTTAATGCTGAGTCAACATCTGGTTATTTTACCCATACTGATCCCGTTACTGGCAGCGTTACTGCAATTGCTGCCCTGGGGCGATAATCCACAGTTTTACCGCCGGATTATTGGCCTGATTTCGTGCGGCGTACTGCTTGTGGTCAGTGCCTTGCTAGTTATAACCAGTACTGAAGGCGCTCAGGTTTATGCGCTGGGCAGCTGGCAGGCTCCCTATGGCATCGTACTAGTCGCTGACCGCCTGTCGGCGCTGATGGTTTT
>CAYWXF010000009.1:6894-15421 GCA_964462025.1 uncultured Pseudomonas sp.
ACCCTGAATATGGCCGACATGGCCGTTAAAGTGGCGGCGCTGACAGGTGACGACGCCACTATTGCCAGGGCCGGCGGCATTTTATTACTGGTGGTATTTGGTCTTAAAGCGGCGCTGTTACCTCTTTACTTCTGGCTTCCGCAAGCCTATGCCATGACAACCGGCACGGTGGCGGCGCTGTTCGCTATTATGACCAAAGTTGGTATTTACGGCATTCTGCGAGTGTTTACCTTAATATTCGGCGCCGGTGGCGGCGAAGCGGCTATGCTCGGCTATGACTGGCTGTGGTGGCTTGGCCTGGCGACGCTGGCCATCGGCGGCATAGGCGTGATTGGCAGCCGTGATCTGCGACTGGTTATTTCCTACCTGGTGGTGGTATCCGTTGGGACCATGCTGACCACGTTCAGTATGGGCAATGAGCGCGCCATCAGTGCGGTCGTTTACTATCTGGTTCACTCCACCCTGGTTACCGGCGCTCTGTTTCTGCTGGTGGACATTATTGCGAAGCAACGTGGTAAAACGGCTTCACGCATAATTAAAGGGCGTAAGCTGGCACAACACGCCTTATTGGGTGTGTTGTTCCTGATATCCGCTGTTACCGTGATCGGTATGCCGCCACTGTCAGGATTTATCGGCAAACTATTTATTCTGGAAGCGGCACGCACTGGTGCTCAGCTGGCTCTGTTATGGCCTCTGGTGCTGTTCAGTAGCTTCCTGGTCATGGTCGCTCTGGCCCGGGCCGGCAGCCGGATGTTCTGGCATACATTTGATGGCAAACCGGCAGAGGAAAAGAGCCCTGGTGGCCAATTGGCTGCGGTGGCGCTATTGTTGAGCGGTGCTATCCTGATGACCTTGTTCGCGCGACCGATCAGCGCCTACACTGACGCTATTGCTGATGACCTGATGCATCCGCAGTCTTATATTTCGACTGTCTTACATCAATCCGGAGGGGCTCATGAGTAAATTTATTCCAGCGCCCTGGTTAAGCCTGTTCCTGCTGATTTTCTGGTTGTTGCTGCAGAACTCGATAACGCCTGGCCTGATCGTACTGGGAGCGGTTTTTGCGTTACTGATTCCGCTGTACACCAATCGCGCGAGGGACTTCCGGCTAGCCCTGCACCGGCCGCTGAAAGCAGTGCAGTATATGGTATTACTGATTATCGATATCATTCTGTCTAACTTTAATATCGCTGCGATCATTCTGCTGCCGCAGCGCAAGGTAAAACCGGCCCTGATTGAGTACCCGCTGGATATCACCGGCGAGATCCCGACGACTATTCTGGCAAGTACTATTAGTCTGACTCCCGGCACTATTACCGCCGAAGTAAGCCGGGACGGACGCACTCTGCTCATTCACGGGCTTAACGTGCAGGATCCGGACGCCATGATTGAGCAGATAAAAACGCGCTATGAGCGTCGGCTGCAGGAGATTTTCGAATGTTAATATATGCCTTACAGATCGCTTTTTTACTGATGGCGCTGTCACTGATGCTGAATATCTGGCGGCTGTTTCGTGGGCCTGATTTACCGGACCGGATTCTGGCACTGGACACCATTTATATTAATTCGCTGGCGTTGCTGATCCTGTTTGGCATCTGGCATAACACGATGTTTTATTTCGAAGCGGCCGTGCTGATTGCGATGCTGGGCTTTATCGGTACGGTGGCCGCGGCTAAGTTCCTGCTGCGCGGCGACATCATCGAATAAGGAGATTTTACATGGCTACCCTTCCTGTTTGGGCAGACTGGCTGATTTCATTTTTTGTGCTGCTGGGCGCAGGCTTCGCCTTTGTCGGCTCGGTCGGTTTGGTGCGTTTACCCGACTTCATGTCGCGCCTGCACGCTCCTACAAAAAGCACTACTTTAGGCGTGGGCGGCATCATTATTGGCTCCAGCATCTATTTTTCGGTGACCACTCACTTCAGCGCCCATGAGCTGCTGATCGCTATTTTCCTGTTCCTCACCGCACCTATTAGTGCGCATCTGCTGGCAAAAGCAGGCCTACACTTGCATCTGAAGTTGATTCCGAATACCCAGGATTTAAGGAAGAAACCAGAACAATATGCGGACCGGGAAAGCGACTAAAACGTACTTGAACCTTCCAGACAGAAACGGGACACATACATGCAGTCCCACAACCCCTGATATAGTGCTGTAGCGCTGGCACTGAGCTGGTTCAGTGACACGCCGGATGCGATTACATCATCACCATAAATACCAGACGCGGTCAGTTCACCGATGACAAAATTGGTCGTCGTCAGTTCGTTGATTTTAATACTCTCAGAGTCAGCGGTGGCTGCTCCCAGAGTGCCAACATTAAATAAAGGTTGCTGGTTTAAGGTCAGCGCCACTTCCATGGTTACCGCTTGCGTACTGTTCCGTAGAATCTTTGTTGATGAGGCACCTACCCCTTGTGGTGCCGGCAGGCTGATGCGCAGTTCGTTATTCGTGTATTCGGCAATAAACTCAAGCGGTTCGTAGAAATGTGCCAGCTCACTGGCGCTAACGCCACGCATAACGAAACTGAAGCTTCCCAGACTCTCGTAGCCAGTTAACCAGTCTGGTACCGGTGGCAAACTGTAGCTCGCGGTCAGGTTCACCAGAGTCGCCGGCCAATAGCCATGGTTGTTCCTGTAGTTCAGTACGCCCTGATGCCAGAATAAAAATTCCTGATGCATATACTGGGCTCTTCTCATATCCCTCAAACTTTGATCTTCAGGGGTGTAATTTAGCCAGGCGCCCGCAAATACCACTATCAGAGCTGTAACCAGCGGCAAGGCGAAGCCCTCACTCCGTTCCATGAGTCAGCTCCTGTAGTAATTCTGAATCTACTTGTTGCAGCGCCATGAGTTGCCGTAGCAACTTTCGGTATTCACGGTTAAACCGTTGTTGCGCGGCAGTCGGTTCGCCAGCGGCTAAATATGCAGAGCCGCTGAGCAATAGTTCAGTGGCCTGACGCAGACGCAGGGCTGCCATATTCCGCCAGATTTCTGGCTGTTGCTGGCGAAATTCAAGGCAATGCCGATAAGCTCTAAGTGCTTCTTCATAGCGATGCTGGCGAAAACTAATATGACCCAGATAGCACCAGCCAGGTGATCCGTCATCATTGTCACTGACTATTTCGCGCCACAAACCCTCCGCCAGATGCAAGTCACCCTGGCGATAGGCGAGCTCCGCGGCCTTCAGCGAACTTCTGGCGGCCGGATCATGGGCCGGCGAGCCGGTTGTCGCGCAACCCGCGATAACAACCATCAGAAGTAGTAACCACATCTTACCCATAGGTTACTTCCTTCTGAATAAACTGCAGATTACAACCCTGCCAGCTCTCGAGCGGCAATGGATAACCAGCTTCACATTCGATAACCGAGCTGGCTGCAGGAATATGTAATACCCGGCCAGGCTGAATGTTGCGGTGAACCGCCACAATTTGTTGCCGTTTGTTCAGCCCGACTACGTCAATAGCAAAGCGCATTCCCCAGCTATGGATTGCAGAACAGCGGGGAAACCAATAGGCTCGCTGTCGCGGGATCCCTGACTGATGCAGCATACCGAGTAAGCGCTGAGGAAACGATTCCATAACCAGTACATCGTTCCATAAGCAGTGATTGTTATGGTAGAGAATGAAACGTCCTTGTTTCATGATTAACCTCCTTGTAGAAATCCCAAAAAAACCGGCCCCAAAATCAGCAAAAAAGTGACCGGGAAGAAGCATAACAACAGTGGCAACAGCAGCTTCACGGCTGCTTCCTGAGCTTTCTTTTCTGCCGTTAGCAACTGCGCATTGCGCGCCTGCCGGGCCTGTTGCTCCAGTGTTTCGGCCAGTGACCCGCCAGCTGCCCGCGCCTGTACCACAGCCGCAGTGAACAGATGTATCCAGGGATGCGCGATTCGGCTGTAAAATTCATGAAGGGTTTCCTCAATGCTAAAACCGGCTTGTTGCTGGCGATTGATACGAGCAATTTCAGCTAGCGCCACTGAATTGTTTTCAAGCGAAGCTATGGTGTGCAGTACCGCCCGAAATGACAGCCCGGAATGAATTAACATCGCCATCATATCCAGCGTAGCGGGCCATTGCTTGAGCAAGGTTTCTTTATACTCCCGCCGGCGCTGATACTGATAAAGCAAGTAAACGAGCAACACGCCCGCCAGCAACGCGCGGAACCACCAATGAAACGGGAACAACAGAATCAGGATCAGCACCAGCAACTGAATGGCTTTTTGCAACAACCATTGCGCAGCCGTCATTTCAGTCATGTGTCTGCTTAGCTGATAGCGGATGATTTTTTGTACTGGCTCAGGCAACCGCCGGCAGACATGCGCACTGAGGGCCAGCAGCCGCGAGCTGGCCGTTAACCAGGCGTAGACTTCAATAGACAGCCAGATAAGTAACGCCCCGGCTAGCGCGGTGCATATCAGAATAACCATCTCAGTCATACCGGCCACTTCCCATGATCCGACGAATGAGTAAATGCCCGATAAGCATAAGCACCAGGCAAATTCCCAGTATGATCTGGCCGCGCTGGGTTCCGGTCAGCAATTCGGTATTTGCCGGATGCAGCCGTTGCAAAATAAAAAACAAGCCAATCGGCAACATGAACATCACCTTGCCCTGCATCCTGGCCTGGGCGGACAAGCTTTGCAGACGTTCCCGGGCATAAAGTTGTTGCTGCAGGGCGGTCGCCATCCGTTGTAATACCGCAACCTGCTGACCACCGTGCTGCATCCCCAGAGTAAGCGTCAGACTAAAGAACTGCACCGCTTCTGTAGGCACACGCCGGTAAAAATCATCCAGCGCCTGGGACAACGCATCACCAAGCTTCAGACGGTGTACCAGCAAAATAAACTCTGAGCGCAGTGGTCGTTGCAACTGACCGCCCGTCAGTTCCAGCGCCGGTAGCAAACTGAGCCCAGACGCCATGGCATTGCTCACCATATGCAGGCAATCGGGCAGCTGAATACCAATCCGCTGGTAGCGTTTTACCAGCAGCCAGCGACGCAACCAGGGTATGGCAATGGCAAAAGCGACCAGGCCCAGTAGCGCGGCTGTCAAATCCCACCATAAGCCAATAAAGAGGGCCGGTGGCAATAGCATAAAGGCGGATATCAGCCATAGCCGGCCGGCCGACATATAGATCAGAAACTCTGCCAGAGTCTGTTCCGTTTCGTGACGCAACTCATTATGCAACTGCCTGACCTGGTGCCGGTTTAACAGCAATATAAGCGTTCCGATCAACAGTGTTGTCAGTGCGATCAGGCCACAGATAATCAGTAACCCGGAGTTCATCATCGCGACATCCATTCGGACGGGATACCTGTTGCGCTGAGACTACCGGCAGAGCTGGCAAACAGTGATGCCAGCTGATAACTGCCGCCATCAATACCAGTAACCTCAGAAATCTCGGCCACGCCGCGGCTGCCATCAGCACGGCGCACAATCTGCACGATCACCTGGATAGCTGATACCACTTGCTGACGGATGGCCAATAATGGCATATCCATGCCGGCCATCATCACCATAACTTCCAACCTTTGTAATGCTTCCCGCGGACTATTGGCATGCAGAGTAGTCAGCGAGCCATCATGCCCGGTGTTCATTGCCTGCAGCATATCAATGGCTTCAGCACCCCGGCACTCACCGATAATGATGCGATCAGGGCGCATTCGCAGTGCGTTAATCAAAAGCTCGCGAATGGTTATCTGGCCTTTGCCTTCGGCATTAGCTGGTCGTGCTTCAAGGGTAATTAAATTGTCATGCTGAAGCCTGAGTTCCGCGGCATCTTCAATAGTTACGATACGTTGCCCTGCAGGGACCTCCGCAGCGAGCACGTTCAGCAAGGTGGTTTTACCGGTGCCGGTACCGCCGGAAATGAGGATATTACGCCGCGCAGCAACCGCCTTGATTAAGTAGTCAGCTGCTTCCTGACTAAGCGAGCCGGCAGCAATTAAATCGCTGAGACGAAAATTTTTCACACTGAACTTACGGATTGTCATGCAGGTGCCACGTGTCGCCAAGGGTCCCAATACCGCATTGACCCGTGAGCCATCCGGAAGCCGCGCGTCGACCATCGGCTGGGAGCTGTCGAGCCTTCGCCCCAACGGCAACACAATCCGATCGATCACCCGTAGCAAGGTTGCTTCATCACTGAAGCTGGTAGTGCTTCGTTGCAGACATCCTTCACGCTCAACAAAGACAGTCGCAAAATCATTGACCATAATCTCGCTGACCGAAGCGTCGGCCAGTAACTTTGCCAGCGGCCCCAGCCCCAGGCAGTCATCGATCACTTCCTGAATGTCTCGTTGTTGCTCATCAGTCACGGACTCACCATTTGCAGTTACAAAGTTCACCAGTAACTGATTCGCGTAGGTCGCTAACTCGGCATTTGCCAGTTGCTGATGATGTGCAGCCCGTTGCAGCTGGGCCCGTAAATAATGTTTAAGCTCTTCCTTGTTGCTCACACTCATACCACTGGTTCTCCGGCTAATCCAAAAGTCCTACGCAGCCAACTGCGTAGCGAAACTCATCCCGCCATTCGTGAGCCTGCCGCTGACGGTTCCGTTTTTCTTTAGTCATACTGGCTAAAGTAGGAGTAACGATAACCACCAGTTCGGTTTCAGCTTCACGAAAATGCGATGATGAAAACAACTGTCCCAGTATTGGCAACTGATGGAGTACCGGAAACTGATCGGCCTGCCACGACTGCTCGTGATTGATCAGACCGGACAACACAATGGACTCTCCTGCTCTAACCGAAATCATTGAGGATACCCGTCGTGTCAGTATCCCCGGGATACCGTTCACCGAGGTCGCCGGGTCGATGGAGCTAATCTCTGCGGTCAGTTCAGTTTTTATCTGGTTATCAGGCATCAGGTGCGGCGCCATCGTCAGGGCAATACCATAATCACGAAAGCTCACGTCCTGCAGGCCCTGAGCTAGCACCTGGGGCACGGGGAACTCGCCACCAACTAAAAATTCTGCGCTCCCACCGCTATGAGCCGACAGGGTTGGTTGCGCCAACAGCCGGGCATGTCCATCACGTTCCAGCAGTTCAATCGTAGTGGCAACATCTACCGGAAAGCTGACCGCCCGCGCTGCTTCGCTGGAAAACAAAGGCCCGCCGATTTGCTGGGGCCAGCGCACCCCAAGATGCCTGGTCTGCTGGCGTTTTATTTCAGCAATACGCACCTCAAGCTCAATCATCGGGCTGTCATAAGACTCAATAAAGCTGACCTGTAACAGTACCCTGGGAAACCGCTGGGTGAGACTTTGCAGTTCATCCCGGTAATCAACACTGACATCACCCTGTACCAGATAAAAGCCTTGTTCAGCGATCACCTGCAACGCGGGGATTCTTTGCTGCAGGGCGGCCATCGTTAGCTCAAGTTCAGTGTCGGGCTTATTACTCACCCTTACTTCACGGCTGGTCTGGTCGCCCTGGGCGGTTATCAGAACCAGTTTGCTATAACCTTCCTTAAGTGCCGAAATGGCCAGATGACCAGGCTGAATCAGACGTACATCAATCACCTCAGGATTGCCAACCACCACATCCGCGACAGATTCAAGCTGCAGCACCTGGGTATCGCCGGTTACCAACGTGAGTAAATCTGATGATTCCGCCTGAACGTCTGAAACTGTTAGCAGTAGCAGTAAAGCTGGTATAAATCTCATTCCTGAGTCCTCATCACTTGCATCTGGTGAATACGTGCCGGAACCGGCACCGTCAGCCGGCTATAAGCGTGCTGTGGATGCTGGAGCCAGATCTGAAAGCCGCTGCGCCGGATGCTTTCAAACCGGATTGCTTGCTCTGCAGTCATACTGAACGTAATGGTGCTGGCCAGTTCCATCGGGCCAGGCTGACTATACTGAAGGTTATCTAACGCCAGCACGGACACATCGGAAACCGCCAGCAGATGATCGCCCCCGGCAGCTGTCCCCGATGCCACTATGGCGACCTTATCCCCCACTGCCAGCATGCCATGATGTAAATTTTCAACCGAGATACTGGTCGTTATCGCATATTCACCCTCGGCCAGCCGTTGGCTAAAGAAACGGCTGTAGTCGTGACTAAAGCTCTCCAATGTCAGGGGTTCACCCCGAGCCAGAAAACGCCCGGTTCTAAGGCCGATCAAGCTGGTCGCATCCTGAGGCTGTAGCCAGTTATCCTGAACATATTTCGGAGGAAACTTACGCTGTTGCAGATGCTCCAGCTCAACCCGGGTGCCGGCGTCAAGGTCTACGCTCAGCACCAGAATATCCTGCATATAGCGTTGTTGTTCCTGCTGCCGGTTATGCGCTTGCTCAGCAATATAGTGCTGAATAGCCTGATAGCTGGTTAATGCCGCTCCTGCTGCTAATACCAGCAGCACCACCAGTTTCCAACGCAAGCTAAGGGTAACTGTGCTGCCACCCATCACTGCACCAACGGCTGCAATAATATGTGCTGCCATAACCAGCTGTTGAATAATTGCCAACCCACAATCAGTCGTTCAATAAGTTCGGGCAGGCTCTCACCTTGTGAAGTGACCGGCAC
>CAYWXF010000009.1:15431-39885 GCA_964462025.1 uncultured Pseudomonas sp.
CACTATAGTTAAAGCGACCACTAAAGCTTCAACCGCTGCCTGACCGCCGGCCCTTTGCCACTTAGAGCGGATTACCGAACAATACCAGCAGGTATTCTGCACCCTGACTGAGTACCAGAATATCCTGTCGCGGTGCCTGCAAAAGTATATGAAACTGTCCATGTTGTATCTCTTTTAGGCTGGGCTCACGATGGGCAAAACGGAGCCTCAGAAACTGTAATAACTGAGTCTCATTGCGTGAGCTTAGAAAAATCGCAAGCGCGAGCTCACCACCTGCATTTTCATAAAGTAGCTGGCCAAGCCAGCCTGGATAACGGCGGCCTGCAATCGCAGATGGAGTGCCCCTGGCATGAGTGAGCCAGTAGCCGCTATCGTCCTGCTGAAACAGCCACAGGTCATCGCCCGCGGCACAGATCCAGATTGCATCCATTTGTTGCTGTAAATCACAGTTCAGGTGCTTAGCTAAGGGCGCAATCCCCGGTGCAGGCGGAGCGGTAATTTGCCAGAGCGTACGGCCGTAATGATCGCCTGATGCCCTGAACTCCCAGCCGGGGATAGCGATATCAGGCGCCATCATTTAACACCGCTCCTCTTCACAGAAAATTTCCAGCGGCGTCGCCTCGGTATTTATGTAGCCGAGTCGCAAACTATCCGGGCCGAACTCTCGGGTAACCGGCAACCAGCTGAGTAACCGCAATATGGAATTAAGGCCGAGCTCGCCAAGATAATACGCGGGCGTCAGCTGTGCCGGACGGTCACTGAGGTCCGCATTTTGCTGCGGACTCCAGCTATCCGTTAACCGCGCCATAGCATGGGTGTTCTCGCCGCGTTCTAGCAGCCAGAGGTTCTCCTGAGGGAGCTGAAATTTGCTCATCCGGGCTAACGGATCCAGAACCTGTTGCGTCGTTTCTGCAAAGGGATAATCCGATGTAGTCCGGATGCGCTTATCTGCTGTCAGTTGCCAGATCACAGAACGGCTTATATCAATACGCCGCTGTGCCGAGAGACTGGTACGGTGCAACTCAAGCAATGCATAACCAAGCAGCAAAGCAATAACGCTCATAAAGCCCATTGCTTCGAGCATCGCTTGTCCACGCGCCCGACGGGTCATGATGAGGCCCCATTGGTAGCCGCCAAAACCAGCTTATCCTGCATACTCAGCGACTGCAGCTCAGCCTCCCAGAGTGCGTTGAACAGGTTCGGTTGCTCATTACGATCATCAGTGCGCGGAAACAACGAACGAGGTCTGCTAAAGCGTACGCCAGCCCTTGTTAATACATCATCAAAACGCACTATGACCGCCGGCAAATTCGAAACATCAAAACGCTGGCGGTTAAAGTAGTGCAGCTGTTGTGGCTGGCCTCCCATCGAGCGTTGTGCAGCCAATGCCCAGCGCGTAGCCCGGGAATTAATGCGCGGACTGGCACCAAATTCGTCTGCCGTTATAGCCGTTACCGGCTGCCCGTGATAACTGGCGCCATCTCCCCAGGGAACTTCAATGTGGCTAAATAAAATGCGCATATGGATCGATACGGTATCCATCCCCTGCCAGCTCCAGGCACCAGCATTACTCGTTTGTAAACGAGCTCCCCCGGCTTTACGAACTTTAATAAAAGACAAATTAAACCAGCGGTAACTGCGTTCCTGACTAAAAGGGTCAAGGCTGTTATTCATCAGTTGCTGTAGCACTCCGTCATCGCTGGCGGTATTTTGTGGCGGCAGGTAGGTCCACCAGCGCCATTGCAACGGCAACAGCCCGGGCGCATGAAGTAAATCAAAAGCCTGGTCCTCATAGCCGTGCCGGGCGGCGATTGTCGTCAGCGTTGAGGGGATTAATGTGGCGAAGGACAAGCGAATAAGTCCCTGGGCAAGCTGAATGGCTTTAGTCAGCCCCTGCTGCACAGCAATGCCGATTCGAAGAATGTAATTAAGCGGCTGATCCACCATGTCCGTGATAACCTGGATTTGCCGCGTAACGGCATTCAGGTACGGCACCCAGGCTGTGACCTGCGCCGCACGGGCTGCAGTATCCTGCATCATGGCGTACCAGCTGGCGATGCCCACCAATTGCGCCAGTACCAGTTGGTTACCCAGCAATGCGCGATTAAGTATCGCCAGTAAATTCAGCTCCCGCGCCAGCAAGGTGGCCGCCGAACCGGCCATATTGTCAGCTACGGTCTGTCGTAGCCAGCGCTCACGGTTATCGCCACTCTGGCTGATAACGCCCAGAGTCAGCAATAACAAAGCAGTGAGCAGCGGCAACAAAAGTACCGACAGATATCCGCGCTGACGCTGCATCAGTTGCCCCCGGACTCGGTACTTTCATCGTAGTTGCCGAGATTCACATCCTGACGGGCAACCGTTGATGAGCGGCGGGCGGCTGACCTGGCCGTGTTGATTTGCTGTGCCGCGCTCTGGCCGCTAACTTCCTGGGCGATGCCAGCTACCTGATTGCGAACCGTTTTCCCCAACAGGGAATAGACCCCAATAGCTGCAACCGCAATCAGTGCGACTATGATGATGTACTCGGTCATACCCTGACCAAGCTGAGTTTTATAACGAGATAGTAAACGCATGCAGACCCTCCGATAGCTTCAGTAACCTGACGACTGAAGTATAAAGGGCCTTGCGCTAGGGGTGAGCGACTGAGGTGAGTGGCTTACTCGATATTAAGGTACTTGTGCAGCTGCACCGACAGCCGCCAGTTACGGGCGATACAGGTTTTGATGGCAAGCTCAGTTGCCCGTGGACGCTGGCTGATAGGCTGCAGCGCGATGCTTACTTCGGGGCGCGGCGGACAGCGGGATAAGAGATTGTCCAACGCATCAATATGCTTTTGCATTGCTACCGGGTATTTGATTTCGTCGGCTCTTTGCATACAGTCTGGCCGCACCAGATAGCCACCGGGCATATCCAGTTTAGGCGAAACCGTTACCCAGGTACCAGTGCTTACCAGCAACTTAAAAGTACCACTGGTCTCGATTTGCAACCGATAGCCCAAGGGTTCCAACTCCGCCGCCAGCGGCCGCAAGTCATACATGGCAGGCTCACCGCCGGTAATCACCACATGTTTCGCCTGATAACCCTGCTCACGAAATAGTGCCACTATATCGGCAGCGCTCAGCTCTGCCCATTGCTCACTCGGGCCGGCTTTATTAACTACACCAGAGGCATCGACCCGGGCTGCTTCTTTTAATTCCCAGGTATGCTGGGTATCGCACCAGGGACATCCCACAGGGCAACCCTGCAAACGCACGAAAATCGCCGGCACCCCGGTGAACTGGCCTTCGCCCTGGATGGTTTCGAAGATCTCATTAATTGGGTAACCTGTGCTGATAGGATTCTCCGCTAATTTCGGTAAAATACGGTACTCTTCTGAAATTGTACCTGATCAACCGGATAAAAGGGACGTCTGATATGGCGAAAGTTGTTGTGATTTACTCTGGCGGCATGGATTCATTTACTGTGCTGCACTACGCGCTGCAACAAGGCCATGAGGTGTATGCACTGTCATTTAATTATGGTCAGCGGCATGTCCGCGAGCTCGACAGCGCCGCCGCCGTCTGTAAGCAGGCGAACATCCCCCACAAAATCGTCGATATCACCGCCATCAACCAATTGCTTGCCGGCAGTTCACTGACCGATGATATTGATATCCCTGAAGGCCACTATGAATCGGTTTCAATGCAGTCAACCGTGGTGCCAAACCGCAATATGATTTTGCTCTCGCTGGCCATCGGCTACGCCGTCTCAATTGAAGCTGAGTCGGTTTGTTATGGTGCCCACTCTGGCGATCACGCGATTTATCCGGATTGCCGCCCCGAGTTTGTCCTGAAGATGAACGAGGTCAGCCAGATTGCCAATTATCAGCCGGTAACCATTGATGTTCCGTTTCTGAATAACAATAAGGCTGAGATTCTGGCCGCAGGCCTCGCTATGGGGCTGGATTACGGGCAAACCTGGACCTGCTATAACGGTCGCGAGCTTGCCTGTGGCAAGTGCGGGGCCTGTATAGAACGGTTAGAAGCCTTCGCTGCTAACCGCCAGACCGACCCCTTACCCTACGAGTAAGAAACTAACCTGCGGTAACCTTCTGCAATACCTGCTGGGCACTATGCCAGCGCGGATGGTTGCGCAGCGTATTCAGATTCATCGACGCCGGTTTTGCCAGTACTTCATAGCTGCGGGCATAACGACGCGGGTCTTTTTTGACATAAGGCGCAACGGTTTCAAGAACCTTTATGGCTCCGGCCCGATCATTGCAGGCCAGGACCATATCACAGCCCGCCCGCAGCGCTGCCTTCGCCCGTTCAGCCATACTACCGGCCACCGTAGCGCCCGCCATTGCCAGATCATCACTGAAAATAACGCCATGGAACTCAAGTTGCGCGCGCAGCACGTCCTGCAGCCATCGTTCAGAGAAGCCTGCCGGATGTTCGCACACATCAGGATAAATCACGTGGGCTGGCATCATTGCATCCAGACAAGGGGCCAGCTCCATAAAAGGCGGTAAATCAGTCGCGACTATTTCATCCCATAAACGGTTATCAACGGGAATTTCGATGTGTGAGTCGGCAGCTACCGAGCCATGCCCGGGGAAGTGCTTGCCCGTCGCCTTCATACCGGCCTGATGCATACCTTTGATAAAGGCCCGCGCAATCGGAATAATCGCTTGTGGCTGTTCAGCGAAGGCGCGGTCGCCGATGACTTCGCTAATGCCGTTCACGTCGAGCACCGGTGCAAAACTGATATCAATATCCACTGCCAGTACTTCGCTGGCCATCAGCCAGCCGAGTTCCAGCGCCCATTGCTGGGCTTCACTGGTATCCCGGGCATAACGACCGATACTGGCCATTGCCGGAATTGCTGAAAACCCCTCGCGGAAGCGTTGTACCCTGCCGCCTTCATGATCAACCGCGAGGATCAGCGGATTGCGTGCTGCGGCGCGGGTCTGGCGCACCAGTTCCTGAATCTGACCGGGGTCACTATAGTTCCGGCTAAAATAAATCACTCCGCCAACCGCGGGGTGAGCAAGCAGTTCCCGTTCTTCCGCGGTTAGTTCGGGCCCTTCAAGATCAATCATTACAGCTGTCATAGATACCACTCATTTATTGCGCTGCCAGCAGTGTGCCAAATTTCGCGACAGCCGTCACTAGGCAAAATTAGACTGGACTTCGTACTGGCAGCATCTTATAAAAGATAGAGATTCATTTTACGCAAACCTCTCTGGTGACCATCATGCAAACGCAAACTAGCACAGGATTCAAACTAAGCCGGCTGGCCATCGCTATGTTCGCCAGTGCCGTGCTGGTTGGCTGCGGCGGTGGCAGCAGCGACCCGGCCGACGGTAACGGCGATGTTGGCGGTTTCTGTTCTATAGCTGATGAAAAAGAGCAGTTTTTGAGTTACATGCGCGACGACTACTTTTGGTATGAAGATATTCCTGCGACGGTCAACCTGAATAACTACGCATCCGTTTACGAACTGCTCGAAGGTATACGTAGCGATGTTGATCGCTATAGCTTTATCCTCACCGAAGAAGAATATCAAAGCCGTTTTGTTCAGGCGGAGTTTATCGGGTTTGGTTTTTCCGCGAGAATCATCGATACCGCGGTATTCATCAACTACGTGTTTGACGGTTCGCCGGCAGATAACGCTGGCCTGCGCCGTTCCGATGAACTGCTGGCTATTGATGGAGTTCCTGTTTCAACGCTGCTGCAGCAGGGCGAATATAATAACGCGCTGGGCGCATCGGAAGAAGGCGTGACGGTGGAACTAACCTGGCGCCGCCAGGATGGCACCGAATTTACTGATACGCTTAGCAAAACAGTCGTTGATACCAATACCGTACTTGCAACTGAGGTGGTTAACTTCGATAACCGGCGGGTTGGCTATTACGTGCTAAACAGCTTTATTCAGCGTACCGGGCAGGATCTAAATAACGCCTATAACCAGTTCACTGACATTGATGAACTGATTATCGACGTGCGTTACAACGGCGGTGGACTGACCCGCTTTGCCAATCAGGCAGCCACTCAGGCGGCTGGCAATAATGTTCTTGGTGAAATTTTCACGCAGTATATTTATAACGACAAAAATACTCAGAATAATGAGACAGAGCTGTTTCAGCTTTATGAGGGCGTGCGGCAGTTCGACCTCAATCGTGTCTATGTGCTGACAACCGCGGCCAGTTGCTCCTCATCCGAACTCATTATCAACTCACTGAAGCCCTTTGTTGAGGTGGTGGTAATTGGCGGCCGCACCTGCGGTAAACCCGTCGGCCAGGTGCCTCGTGCGATCTGTGATAAACGCACTTTTGTGGTTAATTTTGAAACCTTAAATGCCAACGACAATGGGCGCTATTTCGACGGTTTACCGGCCCAGTGCACCGCGCCTGATACCCTGGTTGGTGACTGGGGTCATCCCGATGACCCCTTACTGGCAGAGGCGGGTTACCATATTGCTAACGGCAGCTGTAGCCCCGATCCGCTGCAGCAGGCACTGACCCAGGAAGAACAAGGGTCGCCGCAGCCTTATACTCTCATCGATCAGTGGCGAAGCGAACACTGATGCTACCAGTTCCAGAGCCATTGCAGCCGCAGCTGTCGCTCTGGAACGCGCCAGCCCTGCTGCCACTGAACATCGGTGTCAAACAGATTATGGATACTAACAACTAACCGGCTGGTGTTTGTCGCCGGACCTTCTACCCGCAAATCATGGTGCAGGTAACCTGGTAAGGGCTGCTGATTACCGGCCCGGCTACCACGGTATTGCATATCCCAGGTCCAGCTCCAGCTTCCGGTTTGGTAATCCAGTTGCAACTGGCCAAACTCCCTGGCCCGGAACGGCAATGGCTCGCCGGTACCGTCTTCGCTATCGGTAACATTGATACTTGCCCTGACGCCAATTGCGGCAACCTGCCGCTGCAACTCCAGACGCAGACCACGCAGCTCGGCTTCTGCAGTATTTTGGGCTGAATACCACCCGGTGCTGTCCGGCACCCACTGAATTAAATTATCGAGCCGGCGGAGATAGCCCGAAAGCGCCACTCTGGTTTCTCTGATCACATGTTGCCACTGCAACTGAAGCCCATAGCTGGTCTCATCCCTGAGGTCAGGGTTACCGCCCTGTGGCCAGTAGAGATCGTTAAAGCCGGGGCGCTGAAAGCCCGTGCCCAGTTCAGCTGACCAGTGGCCGGCAGCCGCCGGCTTCCACAAGGTGCGCCAGCTCACCGCATGCCGCAGCGACTGACCCGAGGCATCTTCAACCCGCCAACTCAGCTGGGTTCCCAGTTGTTGGTACTGCAGCCCGATATGACCAAAAACACCGGCTACAGTGCGCTCATCCTGTTGATAATTAACCGCGGAACCACCGGCGGTTTCATCCACCAGCGCCAGCCCCCAGCCCGCGTCGAGCAATCGCTTTCCGGCCAGAGGCCAATGCCGCTGTTGTTGCGCGCTTAGCTGCCAGCGCCTGGTCGTGAAGCTGTCATTCTGGCCAGCCCAGCTGCCGGCGGGCAGCGCACTATCGCGATCGGTTACCCGGTTTGACCAGTAACTTAGCTGCAACTGATCGAGCCCCGTAGCCAGGCGTCGTCTGGCAGACAATTGTTGCTGCTCGCTGCGTTGCTCCAGTTCGGGCTCGCAGGCCAGGGTATCGAAGGTCACGCTGTCGTAGCAGTAATTGTCGTATTCGCGGCGCTGCCGCTCGGCCCGACCCTGCCATTGTAGTCGCCAGTCATCGGTTAATTCATGATCTGCCCCGGCACTCAGGTTGTACTGAAACAGACCATCGTGATCTTCGGTACCCGGCAGTTCCCGCTGATCAATACCATCCCATGAGCGGACGCTAAACCCAAGCCGGCCATTTGTTTTCGCGCTAACAGGTGCGGCAAAATTTGCGCTGACTGCGGCGAGCCCGTGCGAGCCGGTCTGCAGCGCAAGTCGCGACGATTCCTTATGCGTAGTTAACAGAATAACCCCGGCCATACCGTGGCTGCCATAAAGCGAACTCAAACTGCCAGAGAGGATCTCAACGCCGGCCAGGTTGGCGGTTTCAATAAAGCTCAGATCAGCGGAGCCAAGCGTCGCGCTGTGCAAAGGTACACCATCGAGCATGATCAGCCAGCGGCTAATCGGCAGCCCCTGAATAAACAACTGCGGCGGTGTACCCGCCCCGGTCGGACTGCCATCAGCACCGGGTAGCTGCAACAGCAAATCAGTAAGCGTCATACTGTTGATGGCGTCAATTTCTTCACTGGACAGCGAATAGCTGTTTAACCGATCCCAGGCACTCGGTTGAATACCACGTACTTCGATTACTTCAGCAGCTTCAGGGGCGCTCATTGCGAGGCCGAATAAGAGGGGAGCCGCCCATTTATAAGTCATCGCTGTGCCCCCCTTCCCATAGCGTTGGTAACATAGCTACCCCGTCGTCATCGCACCACCAGCGCGCTTCAATACTATAGGCGCGGCGCATATTTTCCGTTGTCAGCACCTGCATAGGTTGGCCGCTTGCCAGCAACTGCCCCTGATGCAGCAGTACCAGTTGGTCACAGTAGCGGGCCGCCAGCGCCAGATCATGCAACGCGATGCAAATCAGCTGCCCAGCGCGCGTGCGCTGTTTAAGTAACTCCATTACCCGCAGCTGATAAAAAAGATCCAAGCCGGCCACAGGTTCATCACATAGCGCCAGCGCACTATCGGATGACAAGGATCTGGCCAGATGCACACGACGCTGCTCGCCACCGGAGAGCTGTGTCATCGGCCGGCTGAGCAACTCAGTCAGGCCGAATTCATGGGCGACCTGAGTAACCCGCTCGCTAAGCGTCACCGGCAGCCGCAAATTCACCAGCCCGGTCGCCAGTACATGACCAACCGATACCGGGGTGCTGACCGACGGATGCTGCGGAAGATAAGAAATGAGTTGGCGCCGGCGTTGCATTGGCATGCTGCTGACCTGCTGTTGTTGCCAGTAACAACCGCCGGAGTCAGGCTCAAGCTGGCCCGCCATGCAAGCTAACAGAGTAGATTTGCCAGCACCATTGGCGCCGAGAATCCCGATTAGCTGACCCGAAGATGCCGTCCAGGACACGCCTTTAAGCCGACTCCTGACACTCAATGCGCTTAGTTCAAGCATTAGTATCTCCGTAAGGGCGCCGCAACAGAAATACCAACAAGGGCGCGCCTAAAAATGCAGCCACTACCCCTAACTGTAATTCGACTGCGGTCGGTAGTAACCGGATGACCATATCAATGACAGCCATCAGCAAGGCCCCGGCTACTGCGCTCCATACCATCAGCGGATAAGGTCGCTGAATACCAAGCAGGCGCACGGCATGCGGTGCCAGCAAGCCAATAAAGCTAACCACACCAGCCGTAATAACTGACGCTGAAACCAGCAAAGTCACCGCGAACAGCACCAACAACGAGGCGCGCCCGGAGTTAAAACCGAGCGACCGCAATGTTGCCGTATCAAAAATATGGGCGCCGATAAACTGCCGCTGACTGAACAAGAGTAAGGCGCCGATAATCAGGCAGGGGATCATCAGGATCAGATGGGACCAGCCACGATTCGCGACTGAACCCATCAGCCAGAGGCTCCACTCCTGAAAAGCAAAAGGGTTGGGCGCCAGATTCAGTACCAGCGCAATCATCGCGCCGCTGAATGATGCGATGGCTACCCCGCCAAGAATAATGCGGGTACCTGAAGGATTGGTACCTGCGATAAGCCACAGCAATAACAGGCTGACAGCGCCGCCAACCATGCCCACCAGCGGCAACCACCAGCTGACCGGCAGCAACCAGCCGGAATACATGGCCAACACGGTCGCCAGCGCCGCGCCGCCGGCAACACCGGTAATACCCGGCTCGGCCAGCGGATTACGCAAAATAACCTGTAAGGTGGCACCAGCGAGCCCGAGGGCGACGCCATTGGCCATCGCCAGCAACAAGCGTGGCAGTCTGATTTGCAGCACAATATCCTGCTGCAGAGTTGATCCGGGCCAACCCTGCCAGCCCAGATGGCCGGTACCAAGGTAAGCAATGGCGATAACCAGTAATAGCAGGCTCAGAAGTAAAAATTTCATTCGCGTTCGGTCCCGATCACTTGCCCAAGATAGTCCACCGCTTTCACCGCCGGGCAGCCAGCCAGTTCAGGCGCCACCACACTAAGCTGTCGCTCTGTAAGCCAGTCCGACACCGCGCTATGCCAAAGCCAGTCCTGCGCCCGGGCGTACTCATCCGAGAATCCTTCCAGTACCACGCGATCAGGCGTCAGCGTAAGCAGTTGCTCAATCGCCATTTGCCCCAGCTGGCCACCGGATAATGGGGTAATAAACGGAATCTGATGATCACTTAGCAGGTTCGCGATCCAGCTGTCTGGTCCCCATGTGTACTGATTGGGCATCACAAAAAGCACCGACTGGCGACTGCCGGCAGCCACTTCAAGCAAATCTTGTCGCTGCTGCGCAAGCCACTGGCGGGCAGCATCCTGCTGACCAAGTGACGCTCCGGCATTGAGCACCTCCTGCTGCCATTGCGTCCAGTCCGATGGCTGCCGGATGACTATAATTTCGGTAAATTCCTGAAGAGCTTTAAGCAGCCGGTGGTCGGTAAAGCTGCCGGCTACCACGACCCCTGGCTTCAGGGCGACAATGGTTTCCAGGCGGTTCTGATGAACCGTGGAGGGTAGTACCTCTGAACTTGCTGGCAGCCACAGCGCTAGCCAGTCATCATAACAAGGGTTCAGGGATACCACCCGCTGTTGGGCCAGTACCGGCGCAGCGACGAGCCAGAACAGTAGCACCATGGCCCGCTTCAAAAACTTCATAATGCGTCCAGGGCTTCCTGCAGACTCTTTACCACGGTTACCGTCATACCGGGCACGCTTTCTTTCGGCCGGTTACCGGCGGGCACAATAGCCCGGGTGAAGCCGTGTTTCGCGGCTTCGTTGAGTCGGGCGAGACCGTTCTGCACCGGCCGGATTTCGCCTGATAAACCTACTTCTCCAAAAACAATTAAATCACGCGGTAAAGGTGCTTCCCGAAAGCTGGATACAATCGCTAATAACAGCGCCAGATCAGCCCCGGTTTCAGTGACCCGCACACCGCCAACAACATTTACAAAAACGTCCTGATCCGACATATGCAAGCCGCCGTGACGATGCAATACCGCCAACAACATAGCTAGCCGGGTTGTTTCCGTGCCCACCGCTACCCGGCGTGGATTCGCCAGCTGAGAGGCATCTACCAGCGCCTGCAATTCAACCAGCAGCGGCCGGGTGCCCTCCCAGATCACCATAACCACCGACCCGCTGCCGTGTTCCTCGCCACGCTGCAAAAAGATGGCGGACGGATTGCTGACTTCTTTCAGACCTTGTCCGGTCATCGCGAACACGCCAAGTTCATTGGCCGGCCCGAAGCGGTTTTTACTGCCCCGCAGGGTCCGGAAGCGTGAGTCTGCCGAGCCTTCAAGCATGACCGAGCAGTCAATACAGTGCTCAAGTACCTTAGGCCCCGCCAGCGATCCCTCTTTGGTCACGTGACCAACCATAAATATCGCTACACCATTTTGCTTCGCGTAACGGGTCAGAAAAGCTGCCGACTCACGCACCTGAGCGACACTGCCGGGGGCTGACTGAATATCTGCCAGGTGCATCACCTGTATAGAGTCAATGACCATGACCCGGGGCTTTTCCCGATCCGCCAGATTACAAATCGTTTCCACGGAGGTTTCCGCCAGCATTCTCAGCTTATCCACTGGCAGGCCTAGCCGGCGCGCTCGCAAAGCCACCTGTTGCAACGACTCTTCGCCGGTTACATATAGCGCGGTGACCTGCTCAGCCAGCTTGCACATAACCTGTAATAACAGGGTACTTTTTCCGGCGCCCGGCGAGCCACCAATGAGTATCGCTGAACCCGGAACAATACCGCCGCCAAGTACCCGGTCCAGTTCCTGATAGGTACTACTGAAGCGCGGAACGTCATCCAGGTTCACATCGCTAAGCGTTTGTACCTGCGCTGCTGTGGCTCCGGCAAAACCACGCCGATCGTTGCTGACACCAGTCTTCGGCTGGCTAATTCGTACTTCGGTGATGGTATTCCACGCCTTACATTCGGTGCACTGTCCCAGCCAGCGCATATAGTCGGCGCCGCAGTCGGTACACACGTAAGCGGTTTTAGCTTTTGCCATGTTGATTCACTCGTTGTTCCAGTTGGGTTTTCAGCAGCATTAAATCGGGCGATTCTATAACAATATCCGCACTTTCTTTAAGTTTCGGCTTGGCACAAAAAGCCACGCCCAGCCCCGCAGCTTCAAGCATCGGAATATCATTGGCACCATCGCCGACTGCTATGGTGTTAGCAACATCAATCTGCCAGCGCTGTGCCAGTTGGCGTAAACTATCGGCCTTCACCTGCGCATCCACAATCGGCAGAGCGACCCGCCCGGTAAGTTGTTGCTGATGCCACTCCAGTTGATTGGCTATATCTGCATCCAGTTGCAGCACTTCACGAAGCCGTCCGGTAAACCAGGTAAAGCCACCTGATACCACGGCGGTGCGCCAGGCGATTTGTTTAAACCAGGCAACTAATTCTGCTGCACCCGGGGTAATGGGAACAGGATCGAACAAGGTGCGCAGCTGTGCTTCGGAGATACCGGCCAGCACCTGTACCCGTTGCTGCAGGCTGGCAGCAAAATCCAGCTGCCCACGCATCGCCGCTTCGGTAATTGCACTGACCTCTGCCTTTCGCCCTGCTAATCCGGCAAGTTCGTCGATACACTCAATGGTGATTAAAGTTGAGTCCATATCAAACACAATCAGGCCGGGCCTGGATAAGTCGATCATAGCGGGCAGATTCCTTGTTTCCTGTTATTTGCTGCTAAATGGGTTGCCCGCATAGCAGGCGACAGCGTATATTTGCTGCATGAACAGTACCTCACGCCATGTTATCAATATCACGCAGCTTGTCTATCGGCGCTTACGTCGATTTGCACTGGCTGTGTTGCTCATTCTGCTGATTGAACACCTGTGGAGTACGATGCAGACCACAAGCATGCAGGAGCTGCAACAACACAGCCAGCAGGTACTGCGACTTACCGCCCAGCAAGCCGCGCACGAAGCGCAGTACTGGCTGACACAGGATGATACCGAGCGGTTGCAGAAGCTCGTTGATGATATCCGCCAGCGGCCCATGTTCCTGGCTGCTTCGGTAAAAAATCGTTACGGACAGAGCCTGACCAGCCAAGCAGCAATGATTCCTGCAGCTCCGCAAAGCAGTCCTTTTGTCATGGTTGAGGAAATACGCGACGGCTCACAGATTTTTGGTTACCTGCATCTGACCGTTGATGAACGGCAGTTGTTGGCTATACCAATAAAAACCCATGCTTACCTGAGTTATTACGGGCAGTTTTTGCTCGGCTTCGCGATGCTGGCGGGGGTGTTTATTGCCGTGACCTTCAACCGCTGGCGTTATCGCCGCCCGGAACGCCCGGATGTGGCAAAGGCACCCGCGAAAACGTCCTGACTACTTTGCCATAACGCTGCGTCCAGTTCGCTTTCAGACTCACTTCGTAAGCCAAGCAGCGATTGCCGTACGTTCAGCAAGCATAATGGCTCATTGCGCTTTCCCTGACGCCCGCAAACTGGCATATCAGGGGCATCGGTTTCCAGTACCAGGCCGCCCAGTTCACTGCGCGCTATAGCATCGCGGGTTTTCTTAGCCCGCTCATAGGTAATGGTACCGCCAACGCCAAGCTTAAAACCCAGCTCCTGCCATTGCTGCGCCTGCTCCGCACTGCCGCTAAAAGCATGCAGCACGCCAGCCAATGCCGGTAACTTCTCCCGCATCGGACGGATCACCTCCAGTAAATCAGCCTGGCTGTTCCGGTGATGCAGAATAAGCGGGCGCTGAAACTCGGCAGCGAACTCTACCTGCGCGCGGAACAGTTTCTGTTGTAACGGGTAGTCAGCGCAGGTTTTATCCAGACCTATTTCACCTACCGGCGCCCCGGGATGAGCATCCAGCTGCTCAGCAACCCAGTCCAGATCGCCGGCATTGTGTTGTCCGATAAAGTAAGGATGTAAGCCGAAACCATACAACAGCGTCACCTGATGGTGGTGGACCTGGTCACGCAGGCTTTGTTCGCGGCTTACGCCGGGAATCATTATCGCTCGTATACCCGCCTCTGCGGCGCGCTCAAGCACTTCTGCCCGATCCGCATCAAAATCGTCAAAATCCAGATGACAGTGCGTATCGAACAGGTAGCTCATGGCGTTAATGCTCCCGGGTATGGCTAAAGGTAATATCCGGGTAACGCTCGATGGCCAGGTTCAGGTTAACCATGGTTGGTGCTATGTAGGTCAGGTTGTCACCGCCATCGAGCGCCAGGTTAGCATTTGCCTTACGCTGGAATTCGTCCAGCTTACGCTCATCATCTGAACTCACCCACCGGGCGGTCGCGACATTAATATTTTCGTAAACGGCATCAACGTTATATTCTGAACGCAGGCGATGGACCACCACATCGAACTGCAGCACACCAACGGCACCAACAATAAGATCGTTATTGGCCAGCGGCCGGAAAACCTGCACCGCGCCTTCCTCGGACAGCTGCACCAGGCCTTTAAGCAGTTGCTTCTGTTTGAGCGGATCCTTCAGGCGGATACGCCGGAACAATTCCGGAGCAAAGTTGGGGATGCCGCTGAATTTAAACTGCTCACCGGATGTAAAGGTATCGCCGATCTGAATAGTGCCGTGGTTATGCAGGCCAATGATATCGCCCGGATAAGCTTCTTCGACATGCTCGCGGTCACCGGCCAGAAAAGTCAGCGCATCGGCAATCCGCACTTCTTTGCCAAGCCGCGTCTGATACATCTTCATCCCTTGCTGATATTGACCTGACACGATGCGCATAAAGGCGACCCGGTCGCGATGACGCGGATCCATATTCGCCTGAATTTTAAAAATAAAGCCTGAGAAGCCCGGCGTGTTCGCGGCAATTTTCCGGCCATCGTCGGTTTCCCGCGATAATGGCCGTGGCGCCCATTCAACCAGGCCATCGAGCATATGATCAACGCCGAAGTTACCTAAAGCGGTACCAAAATAGACCGGTGTCAGTTCGCCAGCCAGGAAGAGTTCACTGTCAAATTCATTCGAGGCGCCCTTCACCAGTTCGATTTGCTCGCGAAGATCTTTCGCGTAATCACCCAACCGCTGATCCAAAACCGGATTGTCCAGTCCATCAATTACGTCAACTTCCTGAATGCGATGGCCCTGGCCGGTTTTATAGAAGATCACCTGGTCTTTGATGAGGTGATAAACACCTTTGAAATTTTTACCTGAGCCAATCGGCCAGGTAATCGGAGCGCACATAATATTGAGGATCCGCTCCACTTCGTCGAGCAGTTCCAGCGGATCACGAATATCCCGATCCAGCTTGTTCATAAAGGTAATAATAGGCGTATCGCGAAGCCGTGTTACTTCCATCAGTTTGATGGTGCGATCCTCAACACCCTTAGCGCCGTCGATAACCATCAGACAGGAATCCACTGCTGTCAGGGTACGATAAGTATCTTCCGAAAAGTCTTCGTGGCCCGGCGTATCCAGCAGGTTAACCAGCGCGTTCCGGTAGGGAAATTGCATCACCGAGGTGGTCACCGAGATGCCCCGCTCTTTTTCCATTTCCATCCAGTCTGACTTCGCATGCTGACCGGATTTCTTGCCCTTAACGGTTCCTGCCTTCAGCAGTTTCTGACCATGCAGCAGTACTTTTTCGGTGATGGTGGTTTTACCAGCATCCGGGTGCGAAATAATGGCGAAAGTACGGCGTTTGGCAACTTCTTTCTGCAGGGCGCTATTGGGCATTACTCTTTGTCTTCCTGGTCATTTATCAGATAGGCATATTTTCGCCGATCCTGTCAGGATAAACAAACAAAGATTAGGATTTACCAGCCGCCACGCGCATTGCTCAGGGTATGAGCCCGTTCAGCGTCAGCTCGATCATGTCATTAAATCCGGTTTCCCGGGTCGCAGCATCCAGATGCGTATCTTCTAACAGATGGTCCGCAACGCTGAGTACCGCCAGTGCTTTCGCTCCATATTCTGCCGCCACCGCGAATAACCCAGCGGCTTCCATTTCAATGCCGAGGATTCCAAACCGCTGCAGCAAAACGGTTAACTCGGGCTCATTATAAAAGCGATCGGTGGAAAATATATTGCCCACATGCACTGCGCGCTCGCGCCTGGCGGCTTCCGCCATCACTTGTTGCAACAGGCCAAAGTCACTGATAGCTGCCAGATCAAAACCACTAAATTTACTGCGGTTAAAGGATGAATCGGTAGAGGCCGCCTGCGCAATGATGATATCCCGGAGCTGCACATGCCCTGCCACCGCACCGCAAGTACCCACCCGGACCAGCTTACGCACGCCAAAGTCACGGATCAGCTCGGTTGCGTACAGTGAGCAGGAAGGAATCCCCATCCCGCTGCCCATTACTGAGACCGGCTGGTTGCGATAGGTCCCGGTATAACCAAGCATATTACGGATCGCCGTGACCTGGCGTGGCTGATCGAAAAAGGTTTCCGCAATATATCTGGCCCGCAACGGATCGCCGGGGAACAGACAGATCTCAGCAAAGTCGCCGCGGGCAGCACTGATATGCGGTGTGCTCATCATTCTTTCCTTTATTTTTTTCCAGTTGTCAGGCAGGCAATATGAGGGAGATCCCCTATAGCCCGGTAGTCGCGACCATGTAAACCTAAAGTACGAATTTCAACCAACCCGTACAGGTGTACTTATGAAACCAAAAATAACGCATAAACTTACTTCAGTATCACTGGCTATTGCGCTTTCACTGCCCACAGCATCCCTGTGGGCAAAAACTTTTGACCCAAACCTGCAGGATCTTATCGCAGCCAGCGATAGTGAAACCTTGCACCAGGTCATTATAACTTTTGATCAGACCGGCGCACCTAGTGCCAGTCAGCTTGATTTTCTCTCCAGCCTGGGTGTAACCGGCGTTAGCCTGAATCAGCTCCCTATTGTCGGCGCGCTCGCTACACCGGCACAGATTGACGCAATCTACGCCCGGGATGATGTGGTATCGGTCTGGAATAACGACTCTCTTAGCTATGAAAACAATGGCGCAACAGAGATAACCGGCGTTCAGGAACTACGCGCTGATCAGAACCTGCGTAAAAATGGCATCCCCTATTCAGGCCGCGGTATTGGCGTTGTAGTCAATGACTCCGGCGTTGACGGCACCCATAGTGACCTGATGTATCCGCAGCACGTAGTGCAAAACGTGCTGGCCCAAACTAACTTGCAGAGCTTCAGCGACCTGTTGCCCATTACGTATCAGGAAAATGTTGCCAATACCGATATTGGCGGCGGTCATGGTACCCATGTTGCTGGCACTGTCGGTGGTAACGGAGCTATGAGTAATGGCCTTCATGCCGGTGTCGCACCGGGGGCGGACATTATTGGTTACGGGTCCGGCGCGGCGCTCTTTATTCTTGATACGCTGGGCGGTTTTGATTATGCCCTGACGCATCAGTTTGATTATAACATCCGGGTCATTTCGAACTCATTTGGCAGCACTGCTGATACCGGTTCAGATTTTAACCCTGATCATCCAACCAATGTTGCCACCAAGGCACTGGCTGATCGTGGCATCATCACGGTCTTTTCTGCCGGGAACTCAGGTTCAGGCGAGTCAACAATCACCGGTAACTTTAAGAAAGCGCCCTGGGTTGTCACTGTCGCAGCAGGCGACAAAGACGGTAACCTGGCCGACTTCAGTTCACGTGGGGTAGACGGTAAGTCTGGCACAGCGACCGTTGACGGCGTGGAATACGTCTGGGAAGACCGTCCGACTATTACTGCTCCGGGTGTGGATATCATTTCTGCACGGGCTTCAACATCCAGCCTCGGCGGTCTGAGCGCCAGCAAAGATGAAGAACTGATCGCCCCTGAACACCTGGCTTTCTACACCACCTCAAGCGGCACCTCGATGTCAGCTCCTCATGTTTCCGGCATTGTTGCGCTCATGCTGGAAGCAAACCCTGACCTGACCTGGCAGCAAGTGAAACAAATTCTGCAGGATACCGCGACGGTCATGCCTGGCCGTGAAGCCTGGGAAGTGGGGGCCGGTTATGTCAATGCTCACGCAGCAGTAAAAGCGGCGGTAGAAATGGATGAGCGCTTCGGTGACACAGTAAAACTGAACCGTGATTTCAACGCCAGTGCCAAGGTTACTGAAGGCGCCAGCTTCAGCCGCACGGTAAACTATACCGTTGTCGGTGAAAGCGATTTTGAAACATTTGAAGTGAATGAAGCCACATCGCTGGTCATGGCAAGTGCAAACATTGAAACCGGCACCGCCTTTGTACTTGAGGATCCGGCAGGCAACACCTACGGTTCAGGTATAGGTCTGCCGGTACTGGGCTCCTCAGTAGGAACCTCAGCACCAGGCATGGCAGGCACCTGGAAAATCTATGCCCGCGGTATTGGCAGTGTCAGCGGTCTTTCGGTTGATCCGCTGGGTTTAACCAATGGCCTCGGCTTGCCAGGCGCCGTTGATGTGAATATCCGCTTGCTTGAAACCAACGGCTACGATGGTATCAGCGATACCGCTAACCACCCGGGTCGCGCCTTTATTGAGTATGCAGTCAGTGAACGCCTCATGGACGCAGAAGCTAATGGCTTTAATCCGGACCAATCAGTTATTAAGCAATCGCTGGCGGATGTACTGTCGTTAAGCGGTTCGGTTCGCCAGCCACAAGCCGGCAATCAACTGGTTTATCTGGATGCCACCTCAGAAAATGCAGCTATGCTGAATGCTGTGAGTGAACAAGGCGCGTCACTGAAAGATCGTGCTTATGACTTTGCTTCAGTACTTCCGGCTCGCTCCGCTGATGTGTTTGGCAGTGATGATCTGGTGACACGTCAGCAACTGGCTTATTCACTGGTACAGTCACTGGGGCTAGAACCCGTAGCGCGTGACTTTGACCCCGAGCAGGATGTTCAGGTAGTGGTGTTTGACCAGGTTGTCACGCTCAGCGATAGTGATGATATTGCCCCGGAACTTCGTGGTTATGTTCAGGCAGCACTGCATATGGGTTTAATGGATGCCCAAATCAAAGTAGAGCAGGGCCCCTTCGATCTGGAGCCTAAGTTGACAGCAACTTTTGCGCCAGCGGCAGACTTCACCCGCGCCGAACTGGCCAAGGCGGTAGCTCGTCTGCACCCGTTGATGAGTAAATAACCTAAAGGAAGAGTTAACAAAGCCCACATGGCATGAATGCTGTGTGGGCTTTTTTATGGCCGTTCGAGAAAAGACGTACCGTAATCTAACGGCTCAAGATCGAGCCAGGTCGCAATACTCTGACCAATATCCGCAAAGGTTTCACGGCGCTCTGCTGAACCGGGAGCTACTTTCTGACCGAACGCCAGAACCGGTACATATTCCCGCGTATGATCAGTACCCGGCCAGGTGGGATCACAGCCATGATCGGCAGTAAGAATAAGCACATCATCAGGGCGCAGCGCATTCATCATATTCGGCAAAAGCTTGTCAAAGGCCTCCAAAGCCCGCGCGTACCCGCTGACATCGCGGCGATGCCCGTAGTCGGTATCGAAATCCACCAGGTTAGTGAAAATAATACTTCGTTCCGGTGCCTCGCTCATGACTGTCAGGGTTGTTTCCACCAACGCTGGAATACCTGTGGCTTTGTGTTTTTGCGTAATCCCCTGATGCGCAAAAATATCAGCGATTTTGCCAATACTTATCACTTCACCACCACTTTCTGTCAACTTATCGAGTACTGTCGGCGCGGGAGGAGGTATCGCATAGTCTCGCCGGCTTCCAGTCCGCTTATAATTGTCAGGGCCGGTACCAACGAACGGCCGGGCGATGACGCGGCCGATGTTATAGGGTTCCAGCAGTTCGCGTACGTGCTCACAAAGAGAATAAAGCCGCTTTAGGCCAAAGCTTTGCTCGTGGGCAGCAATCTGGAATACCGAGTCTGCCGAGGTATAAAAAATGGGCTTACCGGTTTGCTCGTGCTCAACACCAAGCCGCTGAATAATTTCTGTGCCTGAAGCCTGGCAATTCCCCAGATAGCCGGGTAATGCCGCCTGCGCAACAATCGCATCCAGTAATTCCTGCGGAAATGAATCAACCGGCTTGGTAAAATATCCCCAGTCAAATAACACCGGAACGCCAGCCATTTCCCAGTGTCCCGACGGGGTATCTTTACCGGAAGACAATTCCTGGGCCCACCCATAGCGCCCGAGGATAGCGGTAGGTTGGCTAATCCCTGGCGGCTGACGGCCTGTTGCTCCGCAGCTGGCTTCCGCCAGGCCCAGAGAGGTCAGGTTGGGAATATGAAGCGGACCGGAGCGCTGCTCGTTAGCTTTGCCGGCCGCACAAAATTCTGCAATATGACCAAAAGTGTCAGCCCCTTCATCACCAAAGTGTGCAGCATCAGCAGCGGCACCAATACCGAATGAGTCCAGTACTACAATAATCGCTCTGGCCATGATGCCGACTCCTGATTACTCAGTAATACGTTGATAAATAACCGGCTTCGATTCTGGCCGGGCATCACCTGTAGTGAACGCGTCCTGCAACTGCCGTGCAGCCCTCTGCCACTGCGCTTCATCACGAGCATAGAGCATGGCCAGCGGGGTTTCGCTATCAGCTGTTTCACCGGTACCCAGAATCTGATCCAGACCAACGCCAAAATCAAGTGTATCGCTACTGCGCTGACGGCCACCACCCAGGGCGACGACGGTTAACCCCACTGCCCGGGTGTCTATCTGCCGGACTACCCCAGACTGAGCCGCAAACACCGGTTTGGCTACTGGCGCCAGCGACAGATGCTGCTGGTAATTATCGAGCAGATCCGCAGGGCCGCCAAGCTCAGTGATCATTTTTGCAAATCGCTCCGCTGCTGCGCCTGAATCCAGCGCTTGCAACGCTTTACTACGGGCGGCCTCGCGGTTTTGCGCCAAGCCCCCGATAACCAGCATTTCAGCCGCCAGTTCCAGCGTTACTTCATGTAATCGCGGCGCTCGGAAATCGCCGCGCAGGTATCTGATGGCCTCATGGACCTCAATACGGTTACCCGCCGATTTGGCCAATACCTCATTCATATCGGTTAATACGGCGCTGGTATGCAACCCTGCCCCCTGAGCGACGGTCACCAGACTGTTTGCCAATTCGCACGCGCGATCGTGGTCAGTCATCACCGCACCGTTACCGGTCTTGACATCCAGCACCAATCCATCCAGCCCGGCGGCCAACTTTTTCGACAGAATAGATGCGGTAATCAGCGGAATAGACTCTACTGTGGCAGTAATATCGCGGGTCGCATAAAACTTCTGGTCGGCAGGCGCCAATGCACCGGTCTGGCCAATAATCGCGACGCCTGTGCTTTTAACTACTTTCCGGAATAATCCCAAGTCAGGTTTCGCCTGATAGCCGGGAATCGATTCCATTTTATCCAGAGTGCCACCGGTATGTCCGAGACCGCGCCCGGAAATCATGGGTACATAGCCCCCACAAGCGGCAATTATCGGCCCTAACATCAGGCTGACAACATCACCTACCCCCCCCGTTGAATGCTTGTCCAGCACCGGTCCGTCCAGGTCTAGATCGCGCCAGTTCAGTACCGTGCCTGAGTCACGCATAGCCAATGTCAGTGCGACCCGCTCAGCAGAGCTCATGCCCTGAAAAAATACGGCCATCGCCAGCGCTGAAATCTGGCTCTCGGAGATACTACCCGAAGTCAGTCCTGTCACAAAAAACTCGATTTGTTCCTGGGTCAGCTCGCCGCCGTCTCTTTTCCGGCGGATAATTTCCTGCGGTAAAAACATTTAATATCCTTGTTGTATACTGCCTTTGCGGCCACTCAGCACAGCAATCAGGTTATTGAGAAGGCCACTTGCACCAAAGCGGAAATGCTTTGGGCTGAGCCAATCGGTACCCATGATGTCAGCTGCCAACTGCAGATAGACACGTGCATCTTCTGCGGTTCTGACACCACCTGCTGCTTTGAAGCCGCAGTCGCGGCCGGATTCTTTTATCGCGGTGAGCATAATAGCTGCGGCCTCGGGAGTCGCATTAACGGCCACTTTGCCGGTCGATGTCTTAATGAAATCAGCACCGGATTTGATTGCAATTTCGCTGGCGATGCGAATATGTTCTGCGCTTTTCAGCTCGCCACTTTCAATAATCACCTTTAACTGCGCCTGGTCACCACAAGCCGTCTTGCAGATTTGCACTAACTCAGCGCCGATGTCCCGATCGCCTGCTAGCAGGGCGCGCCAGGGAAAGACCACATCGACCTCATCGGCGCCCGCTGCCACCGCCCGCTCGGTTTCAGCCAGCGCCCGGCTGATTTGCGCACTACCATCAGGGAAGTTCGTAACGGTAGCAATCCGCACTTGCTTTAAACCAATGCGATCAAGCTCCTGACGCGCCCAGACGACCCATTCAGGGTACACGCACAGTGCCGCTGGCGAACCAAATTCGGTGTGCGCCTGGCGGCAGAGTTCAGTAATGTCCAATTGGGAGTCTGTGGTGGAAAGGCTGGTGAGATCCATCATGCCCAATGCCTGACGGGCAGCATCGTGTAATTCCATAGCGCGTTTAGTTCCGGTAGGCGTCAACATGAAAGCTGAATGCATCTGGCAGCAACTCACTCATTTGCCATTGCCGCTCTTGCTCATCGCTGGTTGAAAATATCGGGGTGTCGCTAGCCAGAAACTCGGACAGCACCTGACGGCAGGCACCACAAGGGGCGACAGCCTGAGGTCCTGGAATATAAATCGTTACTGAACGGATATCAGCGCCCTTATACCCTTGTGCAACAGCCGTAAACACCGCTGTCCGCTCTGCACAGTTTGACAGACCGTAGGACGCGTTTTCGACATTACAGCCGGTGATGATCTCACCATTGTTTAGTTCCAGTGCGGCACCGACAGGGAAGTTGCTGTAAGGGGCGTGAGCCCGCGTGCTCGCAAGCTTTGCCTGTTGTTTCAGGTAAGCAGATCGGCCATTTTCAAAGTTTTTAGTCATTGGCTGGGTTCGCGTTGTTTGTTGGTCATCAGCTTACTCTTTTCTTGATCTCAAACCAAGTTCGGGCAAATTTCGCAAAGATCGTCTGGAGCTGACAAATAGTTAGTGTTAATGTGTCTGTATACTATTTAAGCAATACAATTCGATTTCTTTTCTACTAATAAAAATACAATGAGCTCGAACAACTATGGATATGTTGACGCTTAGTCAAATGCAGCAACATGAAGCTAAATTTGCTGCCAGGTTCTTACGCTCAATGGCGAATGAGCATCGGTTGCAGATCCTCTGTTATCTTACCAGCGGTGAAAAAAGCGTTAGCCAGTTGAATCAATTTTTCCCGCACAGCGCTTCCGCCTTCTCTCAGCATCTCGCAGTATTACGACAACAAGGCCTGCTGATTTTCCGTAAGGAAGGACAGACGATTTATTATTCTATCTCAGATCCGGATACGCTAGAATTTCTTAAGTTGATCACGGCTAAGTTTTGTGCGGATTTACAGGGTTATCAGACCACTGCATAATTAATGCAGCCTCATAACCCTGATCAGTAGAATAGTAATCTGCACGTCTTCCCTGCTCAGTAAATCCTGCCTTTCGATAGAGATTAATCGCTGCTGCATTTGATTCCCGCGCTTCCAGCCATAAGGTATAGCCCTTGTCAGTAGCCAGCGTCTGCGCCCATTTGATCAACTCAAGCGCCAGGCCCCGCCGACGGAAGTCAGGATGCACTGCGATATTCATAATCGTTAATTCGTCAGCAACCAGATGAGTGATTAGATAGCCAGCCAGCTCACCGGCCACAGTACGTATTTCCTGGTTCAGGTAATTACCACCAAAGCAGGAACGGAGGACGTTTTCGGGCCATGGGTATTGATGAGCCTGCTGTTCGAGACGATAAACGTCCGCGGACCAGCTCAGCGGAGCAATTACTGGCAGATCAGTTGCCATATTTGGCGTTTCTGCTCGGCATTGAGCTGGGCTCCCTGCCACTGGCCTAGATCGATAACACGATCGGTTTGCCACTCAGCTTGCACCGCCGCAGTCATTTCTGTCGGACGGGCTAGCTCTTTTCCCGGGACCAGCGTACGGCTTAGATCCTGTAACCAGGCTAAACCGGTAACAGGAAGAGCTTCAGGCAAAATAATCAGCCAATCGGCCAGTCGGTAGTAATATTTCGGATGGTCAGCAGATGGTGCTGAAGCAGCTTCTCGTGGCAGCCATAAACGTAGCCCCAGTGCTGCCATGGCGCGCTGTTGTGCTGGTGAAAAAAGAGATGATGTACTAGATTCTTTCATAGATGCCAGCTTAGCGCATCCGCGGCTGTCAGAAAAGTGGCAGGGGTGGAGGGATTCGAACCCCCAACCGTCGGT
>CAYWXF010000010.1:0-39420 GCA_964462025.1 uncultured Pseudomonas sp.
CGGGTGCTTGAGTTAAATAAAGAACGAATTACCTTCTGACCTGAATCGGGCGCGGCTGCCTGGCCGCGCCTGTTCTGTCATCAGACTCCCTCAGCCAGTGCCGCCAGCCGGCGTTGATGCAGCCACCAGGCCAGCAATCCGGCTAGTAAGCCACCTGAATGCATAACCCATACCTGCTCACCGGTGCTTAGCAGCAGCGTGCTGGCAATGAGCCCCAGGGCTTCGAGGGCGACCTTGCCAAGGATAAAAAATAGTCCGATTGCCAGGGTCCAGTCCCACTTATATTGACTGGCTGACCATTCTAAGAAAATCCCGCAGAGAAATAAGCCATGGATAAGGCCTGAAAGGCCGACAAAACGATCCGGAAAACCCAGCAGCCAGACCCAGAGACTGATACCAACCGCAATGATAGTGACTGCGTTGAGCCAGGTACGCACGGTAAAGTGCCGTGCAAACAGAACCGTGACGATGAACAGGCCGGCGCTGTTCAGCACCAGGTGTTGCAGGTTAAGGTGCATGACATGGGCCGTGAGAATCCGCCAGGGCTCATCCCAAATCCGTTCGCGGTCGAAATCGAAGTGATCAAGTAGCTGAGGAAGCTCAGCCTGATAGAAATGCAGCCAGGTCGCGATAACGACAACCAGAAGCGCACAAATTATTACCTGAAGCTGTTGGGGCATATCAAAGGATTCCCTGAATCATCCATTGCCGGTGGTTGTTGAGGTCTTTATCATAGGGACAACAACGAGTTCCTGTAAACCGTAAAATCACCAGAAAAAAGGAAATCAGCATGCGCCTTAGTGGATTGCTACTGATCAGCAGTATTGTTTTGCTTCCGGCCTGTAGTGTGGAGTCACCGCCGGAGCCGATCCAGCAACCCGAAGCGGCTACCGGCTTTATCGAGAAACCCGGAAAAACTGCTGAAAGTTATCTGGTGGTGGCTGCCACGCCGCCTGCGGCAGAGGCCGGCGAAGCCATGCTGGCTGCTGGTGGAAGTGCTATTGACGCCGCCATTGCGGTACAGGCGATGCTGACCCTTACTGAACCGCAATCATCGGGCATCGGTGGTGGCGCGTTTATTTTGTACTGGGATAACGCTGAGCAGCGTTTATATACCATAGATGCGCGTGAGCAGGCTCCCCAGGCCGCCGGGTCGGATTTGTTTCTTGATGCCCGGGGGCGGCCGCCGGAAAGTTTCTGGGAAGCGGTTATCGGTGGTCGCTCGGTAGGCACTCCCGGGGTGCTGCGGGGGCTTGAACTGGCGCATCAGCGCTGGGGTAAGCTGACATGGTCTGATCTTTTTACGTCAACGATAGCAACGGCCCGGGAAGGCTTTGTGGTGTCGCCACGGCTGCAACGTTTACTTGAACTCGAAATCAACCCCGGCTTGCCAGAGCTGGAGCCAGCGCGCAATTATTTTTATCCGAACGGGCAGGCGCTACAGGCCGGCCAGATCAAGCGTAACCCGGAATTGGCAGATACGTTCCAGCAAATCGCTGAGGGCGGAGCGGACGCATTCTATACCGGCAACATCGCCGCTGATATTGTCGCGGCGGTGCAAAATAGCGGCGGTGCTCCCGGCTTACTGAGCATGGCAGATATGGCTGGCTATGAGGCGGTTGCCCGCCAACCGGTGTGCGCTGAGTACCGGTTGTACCAGGTTTGCGGTATGGGTCCGCCGAGTTCAGGTGGAATATCCGTATTGCAGATCCTCGGCATACTGGAAAACTTTCCGGTGAGTGACTGGGATCCCACCAGCGCTGATGCCTTACACTATTTTACCCAGGCATCGCGGCTGGCGTTCGCCGATCGTAACCGCTACATCGCTGACAGCGATTACGTAGAAGTACCTGTCGCAAAAATGCTGAATGAGGCCTACTTAGCACAGCGGGCCGGACTCATTACTGACCGCGATATGGGTAAGGCCGTTGCCGGTAGGTTACAGCTCGCTGAACAAGCTGATGATCAGTCGCCGGAATTTCCGAATACCAGTCACCTTTCAATCGTTGATGCCGATGGCAACGCGGTAGCAATGACGACCAGTATCGAGATGGGGTTTGGTTCGGCGGTCATGGTGCGCGGATTTTTACTGAACAATCAGTTAACGGATTTCTCGCTGGTGCCTGAGGTTAATGGTAAACCGGTCGCTAACCGGGTTGAGCCCGGCAAGCGGCCGCGCAGCTCGATGGCGCCCACTATGGTATTTGATGAGCAGGGCGAACAGCTGATCCACGTGGTCGGCTCGCCGGGTGGGCAGAATATTATTCTTTATGTTGCGCAAGCGCTGGTTGGCTTGCTGGACTGGGAGATGGATATGCAGGAAGCTGTCAATCAGCCCCATGTAACCAATACCAACAGAGCGACAGTGCTGGAGGCGGAAACGACATTGGTCCCCTTAGCCGATGAACTCAGAGCGCGCGGCCATCAGGTACGAATTAACGAGCTCAACAGTGGGCTGCATGGCATTACCGTATTGCCCGACGGCCGGCTGTTTGGCGCAGCGGATCCCCGCCGGGAAGGTCTGGCGACGGGGAATTAGCGCCTTTGTTATGAATCGCTGTCGTTTTTTACTTCAGCAATAAAGTCACCGTAGCCACGAGCCTCCATCTCCTCCAGCGGAATGAACTCCATGGCTGCGGAATTAACGCAGTAGCGCAACCCGGTCGGTTTCGGACCGTCTTCAAATACATGGCCCAGATGAGAGTCAGCGTATTTGCTGCGTACTTCGGTGCGGGTCATCAGCCAGGAGCGATCTTTGTGTGTTTCCACATACTTATCGCTGATAGGCCGGGTAAAACTGGGCCAGCCGGTGCCGGACTCGAATTTATCCGCCGATGAAAACAGGGGTTCGCCACTGACGATATCGACATAAATACCCGCGCGGTCTTCATCGAAGTAAGGGTTGCTGAACGCCCGCTCCGTTTTATCCTGCTGGGTGACATCGTACTGGATCTGGGTCAATTCCTCTTTCAGAGTGCTCTGTGAAGGCTTCTCAAAGTCTTCCATTTGTTCGGGCGACCAGTGATCCGTCAGGCCTCTGCTATTATCAGCTGAATCATTCATCTTACCCTCCGTTTTCTGATTTTGTGGCAGGTCGTTTTCAAACTGAGTGAAATCGACCTCGTAATCATCCCCCCAGACCGACTCAGTAAACTGAAACCGACCTGAGTTAAAGGTATAGACCCGATAGCGTACCGGATTCTTTTTATAGTAGTCCTGATGATAATCTTCTGCCCGATAAAAGGTATCGAGGGGCGTTATTTCAACAACTAAAGGTTCATTAAAGCGGCCGGAATTGGCCAGTTGTCGTTTTTCGTATTCGGCGATTCGGCGTTGCTGGTCGTTATGATAAAAAATGGCGGGGCGATACTGTTTACCCCGATCAACAAACTGTCCCTCGTCATCCGTAGGATCCATCATCCGCCAGAAAGCCTGAATCAGGCCGGTGTAGCTGACAACTGAAGGATCATAGTGAACCTGCACAGCCTCGGTATGACCGGTACTACCGGATGCAACCTGCTCATAGCTGGGATTCGGCTCGTCGCCGCCGGCATATCCCGATACCGCTTCGCTAACCCCGGGGACTTCTTCGAACGCCTTTTCGACGCACCAGAAGCAGCCGCCGGCAAAGGTAGCGGTGGCTGATTCATTGCTCCAGGCAGGGGAGCTTATACTCCAGAGCAACGCCCCCCAGGCTAAGCAGATAAACTTAGTGGTCGCAATCGGGTTTGTGAACATCAGATCTCCCTTATCGTTTAAGTCGCTCATCCAAATTACTGATAAAACTGCGGATGCGCTCGGCGTTGGCGCCGACATCGCTGCGGCCAACCCGTGATTTGCTGCGCACATCAACATGTGTTTGTCCGTTTTCCTGCTGGATACGAATCACCACATCATCTTTAAATCCAAACCAGGTTGTGGTTGCCGTGGCTTCAATCCGTCCTGCTGCAGAATCGCTTTCAACCAGCTGCCATCCCATCTCGCTGGCAACCACCAGGGCCGCGTCAAATACCCGTGCAGGTTCCGCTGAGGAGGTATAGGTTTCAATATCAGGGTATGCCTGGCGCTGCTGCTCAGCAGTTTCCTCACCCGGATAAGCAACCGGATTTGGTGCATCGGCACGCAGCGGGACAATGGCAATGAACTCTGGCGGATTACTGGTATCTGTGGTGATGTCATGAATCGGCGGCACGCTGCGCGCAGTCTGTAATTGTGAATAGGGCAGGTAGAAGCTGACTAAAGCGGCGACGGTAGCCAGCAGCATCAAGCCAAGCAACAGACCGCGTGGCCGCTTCCAGATCATATAGGCAATGGACAGCACCACGACTGCTGCGCCCACATAGGCAGCCCAGCGCATCACTGTAAAGGCCTGGCCTAAATCCAGGATATGCAGCCGGTAAAGTGGTCCGGCGCCAGCCAGCATCAAAACCGCAACGAAGCCGGCGATAATAAGAAGTGAACTAATTTTCGTGTGCATAAGTATTTCCTGTTGTTATTTTAGTTATTTACGTTAGACCAGTCGCACTGGATCAAACTGAATAAGAGAATAAAAAGACCAAAAAATTCAGTGGGATCAGCTAAACTGGTCAGTATAAGTTACGCCAAATTACTTTAGTAAGGATAGTCTATGTTCCGGATTGGCTCTTCACCGTTTGTTATCGCCTCGCTATTTGCAGTACCGCTAATTAATACCGCTTCAGCGCAGGAGCAGCTGGCCGCGGATTCTCAAGTTGCTGAGGACATAGAAGTGATTGAGGTAACCGGTGAGCGTGGTTCCGTTACTGGTCTGTCGCCGAAGAATAATCCGGTCGACGGCGTATTTGGTGGTGACAAGATAATGGCAGACATTCCGCGCTCAGTTACCCCGATATCATCGCAGTTGCTCGAAGCAGCCGCGATTAATGACTTACACGATATCAGTAAAGTCGCACCCAACACCTATTCGGCCGCTGGCTTTGGCGCGCCGAGCCTGCCGACCATCCGCGGCCAGCTGGGCGAAATATTCCAGCTGGGTATGCGCCGGCAGGGCGGCAACAACGGCCTCGGTATTCCGCTGTCGTTTAACAGTGTAGCTCAGGTTGATGTGGTGCGCGGCGTGGCGCCGGTGATTCTGGGCAGTACCCAGCGTACCGGTGGATTTGTGAATCTGCAGCCAAAGCAGGCGCAATTACAGGAAACGGACAACATTCTGCAACTTTCAGTTGGTCGCTGGGAGCAATATCGCGGGCAACTGGACATGAATCAGGTGCTTGATAACGGCAAACAAGCCCTGCGCGCAAGCGTAGAGGTGGTGCGTGAGGATAGCTTTTACGACTATGCTGGCTATGACAGCGACAATATCTATCTGGCGTGGCGCTGGTTGCCTGATGCGGCGTCTGAACTTAATCTTCATGCTGAGTTTTATGATGTCGACTGGACCGATAACGCTGGTCTCAACCGGCCGACCCAGGAGTTGATTGACCACGGCTGGTATGTGCAGGGCCAGGGGGTACAACCCAATGGCTCGACGGTTCCGGGGCCCTTCGCAGTCGTCAGCCCCACGGGGCAGGTGAAAATACCCAGAAGCCAGGTTTATACCGATCCACTTGATATAAATAATGCGCAAACCTATTTGCTATTCGGTGATTACCAGCGGGATCTGGGGGATGGCTGGGAATTCACCCAGACTGCCTATTTCCAGCACTTAGAACGCGAAGAGATTGCCCAGAATAGCTTTGTTGAAATCATCGACGGCGCGACAACGTTTGAAACCCGCAGTACCTGGCAACGTGAATGGGCACCGGGACAGGTGAGCTGGTTTGGGGCTAACCTGCGTTATAACGACGTGTTGGGCTTCAGTCAGTTTACCACCGAGGCCGATTTGCCCGTTGATTTAACCGGCCCGCTTAGTAATCGGCGGATTCCCCTTACCGCAGCGCAAAAAGCTCGGCTGGTAGAGCTCCGGCCGGACGTCTGGGTGTCACCCGGTACCCAGTATGATGTGGATGGTGATGGCGCCGGTGATTTTAACTTGTCCGATACCACGGACTCGACCAGTTATCAGCTTGGTGTTTTCGCCCAGCATGAACAACCGCTTAGCGCGGACTGGACTTTGGAGGTTGGTCTGCGGGCCGACTGGTATGATGTAACAGCGCGTGATCCCATTCCGCCAGCGGGCGTAGCCGCGGCGCAGGATAGCCATTCTGAATGGTTATATGGCGCGCAGGCAAGCCTCAGCTATAGCCTGAGCTCAGATAGTACCTTTTACTTCAGCAGTAATTATACCGAGTCGACGTCCAATAGCATGGCCGGCGGTACCGTACTTGGTGCAGATCAGCAAATCAATCCATTGAATTTCGCTACCGAAAACGAAGCTTTTGAGTTGGGCTATAAATACGCTCCGGCTGATTCACCCTGGTATCTTGATGCAGCGGTATTTGAACAGACCCGAAGCCTGCGTAATCGCGACGGCAGTAACTCAGGAATCAAGAACCGCGGGTTTGAGAGCCAGCTGTTTTATACCGAAGACGCGTTGTGGCTGAGCCTGGGTTATACCTATCTTGATGCCCGCTATGATGACTCAGCCAGCTTCCAGGATTCACGTCAGGTTTATGATGCGTTTGATGATTCACGCCCTGATATTGTTGAGGGGACCGGTGTTGGCGCACCAAATTTCGCGTTTTTCCCGGCATCATCAACACGGGTTCAGGGTCAACCTGATCATACTGCAGCCATGGCACTTGGTTATCAGCTTTCAGAAGCATGGGAAGTCGGAGGCCAGTTGAGTTACAGTGGCGACTACAAACTGGATTACCTGAATAAGGTGCGGATTCGCGACCAGCATACGCTGAACCTGTTTGCCCAGTTCCTACTGAATAACGAGCAGACACGTATCCGCCTGGATGTGTTTAATGTGACCGATCAGGATAACTGGTCGCCGGTTTTTGAAGGCGGCTATTTTGGTTCAACCCTGGTGTTTCCTGAATTGCCGCGGCATTTCGAGGTGACGCTGACGCAGCGTTTTTAAGAAACGGATAACAAATTAAATTATGAAAAAAACGACCGGGCTGTACACCAAGCTGATTATTATCGCCGTTATAGTCGTATTGGTAGCAGTTATTTTCAGTTTTGATCTGCATCAGTACCTTGAGCTGGCCAAACTAAAAGAACACCAGCAAACCCTGGCTGAGTGGACGGAAACCCATTGGCTGACCTTGTTTGCGGGGTATTTTGTTGCCTACGTAATCGTTACTGCGCTGTCGGTTCCCGGTGCGGCGGTAATGACCTTGGGAGCAGGCGCGCTGTTTGGGCTCTGGTGGGGTTTGCTGCTGGCTTCGTTTGCCTCGACCTTTGGCGCCACCCTGGCATTCCTAAGCGCCAGGTATGTTCTGCGCGACTGGATCGAGGAGCGTTTCAGCAAACGTCTGAAGGCAATTAATAAAGGCATCGATCGCGATGGCAAATACTACTTACTGACCCTGCGCCTGGTACCTGTATTTCCGTTCTGGATCATTAACCTGGTTATGGGGCTGACCCGAATCCGGTTATGGACTTACTACTGGGTAAGCCAGGTCGGTATGTTGTTAGGGACGGCGGTATATGTGAATGCCGGCACGCAACTGGCGCAGGTAGATAAACTCGGCGACATTTTTTCACTGGAACTCATAATCAGTTTTGGCTTACTGGCGATATTTCCGTTAATCGCCAAGTGGCTGGTTAACTATATAAAAAAACGCAAGCTGGTCAGTCATTGGCAGAAGCCCAAGACGTTTGATGATAACTTGCTGGTAATCGGTGCCGGTTCAGGCGGGCTTGTGAGTGCGTATATCGCCGCGGCAATTAAGGCCAAAGTGACCCTGGTTGAACAAAATGAAATGGGCGGCGACTGCCTCAACAGCGGTTGTGTGCCGTCAAAATCCTTGTTGCACATAGCCCACGGCCGGCATCAGGCAAAACGACTAAACAACCAGGGCGTGTCAGTAACAGCGGACGAGGTTGATTTCGCTGCGGTGATGAAATCAGTGCATCAGGTCATTAAGGACATTGCACCCCATGATTCCCCTGAACGGTATGAATCCCTCGGCGTTCATGTCGAAATCGGTCGCGCGCAGCTGGTTTCTCCCTGGAAAGTCGAAATTACTGCTGAAGATGGTACAAAAACCACGCGTACCGCTCGCAATATAGTGCTGGCAACCGGAGCTAAACCATTTATTCCGCCAATTGACGGGCTGGAAGACACCAGTTATTTAACGACCGAGACAATCTGGTCGTTGACGGAGCTACCGAAAAGGTTTGTGGTCATGGGCGGCGGTCCGGTCGGATCGGAATTGGCGCAAGCCTTTGCCCGGCTCGGTTCTGAGGTGACCATTGTGGAAGCGCAATCGCAATTGCTTCCCAAAGAAGACCCGGACGTCGCTGATCTGGTACGCGAGCAGTTCGAAGCGGATGGCATTAAGCTGATGCTCGGCTGGAAAGCTATTGCGGTGGAGCAGGACGATGATGGCAAGCCGCGGTTACGTATTGAAAATAGTGACAACGAGCAGCAACTGCTGGATTACGATCAGTTGCTGGTGGCGGTCGGGCGCAAAGCCAATCTTGAAGGCTATGGCCTCAGTGATATTGGCGTCGAGGTAAATAACACCATTCGCACCAATGACTTTTTACAGACCAGCTCGCCGTCTATTTATGCGGTTGGCGATGTAGCGGGACCCTACCAGTTCACGCATACTGCCAGCCACCAGGCCTGGTATGCAGCGGTGAACGCCTTATTTGATCCGTTTAAGAAGTTTAAAGTGGACTACAAAGTCATTCCCTGGGCGACCTTCACTGATCCTGAGGTGGCCACTGTTGGCCTGACGGAGCAGGAAGCGAAGAATCAGGACGTGGAATATGAGTTAACCACATATGATATCGGCGAACTGGATCGGGCCATCGCTGATCAGCAGGCAAAAGGGCTGGTGAAAGTTCTGACCAAGCCCGGTTCGGATAAAATCCTTGGTGCTACCCTGGTTGGCCATCATGCTGCTGATATGGTGGGTGAGTTTATTCTGGCCATGAAGCATGACCTGGGCCTGAAAAAAATACTGGGCACCATACATATTTACCCGACCATGTCGGAAGCCAATAAGTATGTGGCCGGAAACTGGCGCCGGGCAAATCAGCCAGAACGTTTATTGAAATGGTTGGAGCGGTTTCACCGATGGCGTCGCGGTTAATTCAGCTGTTGGCAGCTTGCCTGCTATTGCTCAGCGGTCAGAGCGTAGCAGGCCAGGTGTACTTTTATGCCTGGGGAGGCTCCAGCGAGGTAAATAACTATCTTCGCTGGGCGGCGGATGAGCTCAACGCGCAACATGACATTGAACTGATTCACGTAAAGGTTGGCGATATCAGTGAGGCTGTTGCGCGCCTGCTCAATGAAGGTGACGGCTCCAGCGCCATTGATTTACTCTGGATCAACGGTGAAAACTTCCACGCTCTGAAACGGTCCGGAAAATTGTTAGGCGATCTTCCTGCCCGGGTTGATAACGCGGCGGCAATTAATCCGGATCTGAACTGGCGAACCGATTTTGGCGTTGCTGTAGATGGTTATGAATTACCCTGGGGGGTTGGGCAGTTTCATCTGTTAGTGCGTGAGAACACCTTGCCCGCCATGCCTGATCCGGCAGTGCTGTTAGCTTATGCGCAGCAGCACCCGGGCCGGCTGACTTATCCGAAACCACCGGAATTTCATGGCACCACCTTCCTCAAGAGCCTGTTGATCAGCCTGAATAATCAGGACGAGCGGCTATATACAAGTCCGGATCCTGAAACCGCACGCGAATTGCTAGCGCCGCTATGGGGCTATCTTGATCAGTTGCACCCACTGTTATGGCGACAAGGTAGGGATTTCCCCGGTTCAGCGGTTGTTCAGCAGCAACTGCTGGCTAATGGCCAGCTTGATATGGCGGTGAGTTTCAATCCACAGGAACTGAGCGTAGCACAGCGGCAGCAACGGCTGCCGGCCGCGATAACTGCTACTACACTGGGATCCGCCGCGATAACCAACAGCCATTATCTGGCCATACCGGTAGCGAGCCCGCATAAAAACGACGCCTTACAGGTTATTGATTTTTTGCTCAGTGAAACGGCACAACTCAGAAAGATGGATCCAGCGGGGTGGGGCGATCCACCGGTTATTAAACTAAGCGAAACCGCGGGTTACTCGCTGGAGTTATTTCCGGCACAGTCAGAGCCACACGTTGACTGGTTAACCCTGATTGAGCAGCAATGGCTGGAACGTTATCAGCGATGACGATCGGGCAGGTAAAAAATCAGGGCGGCTTAACATTTGCCATGCTCGGCCTGGGGCTACCGCTCATCGCGGCGCTGGTCGGGCTGGTATTTAGTGCCGATCTGCTGAATCTTACCGCCCTGATGCGCTACCCTGGCGTGGTCGCTATGATTTGGCAGGGGATGCTGGTTGCGGTTGTGGTTACTATCATCGCGACGCTGGTGGTCATGGTATCCAGCTATTCTGTTTCCAGTAAAGGCCTGCGCAGCATTATCGCAATCCCTAACCTGGCGTTTACCGTCGGTATCCTCTGGCTAATCACCCCAACAGGCTGGCTGTGGCGTTTATTGCCGGGCATTGAAATCAACCTGTTTGACCGGCAGTATCTGCTGACCTTCATCTTTATTCTGCTGCTGAAAGAAATTCCCTTTTTACTGTTCATGAGCCATCGTGCGCTGCAGCAGATACCGCACCAGAAATGGCTGCTGATCGGACAAAGCCAGGGCCACAGCAAGACCAAAACCTGGTGGTTAATCGTGATGCCGGCGCTGCTCAAGCGGTTGCGATTCCCGTTGATGATAGTGGCAGTCTATAGTTTCAGTGTAATCGATGTTGCCTTACTGGCGGCACCGAACCTGCCGTCGACCCTAGCGGTGCAGGTGTTTGAATGGCAGTTGAACTTCACCCCCGAGGCGCGGCAGCTGGCCTATACCGGTGGCTTGCTGCTACTACTTCTCAGTGGATTACTATGCCTGGGAGTTATCGCTCAGGAATACCTGTTCAGGCAGTGGTCCCGCAAGCGGCTTGGCAGCTCAATAATTGCGGCTGAACGGCTGGCCCTGAAACTGCTAAACAGCTTAAGGGCGATTCCACTAGTAACGCAGATCGTCGGGATTCTGGCATTGGCAGCGCTGATAGCGCAATCAGTCAGCCGTGGCTGGTTTTATCCGGCGTTGTTACCTGCCGACTGGACGATGCAGGGCTGGGTACAGGAATGGCAGTATATCTGGCCCGGGGTTGTTAACGCCTTAGCCATTGCGGCGGTAGTGGGCATAGTAAGTGTGCTGTTGGTCGCGGTGCTACTTGAGCTGAGACGCAAATATCACTGGCGCTATCTGGCGCTGTGGGTTCTGCTGCCATTGTTTGTGCCGCAGATCCTGCTGGTGCTGAGCTGGCAGCAGGCTATTAATTACGCGGGCCCGGAATTCGGCTACTGGATCTGGGTGATCTGGTCGCATATTCCATTTTCGGTGGCTTATGCTTTTTTGGTGCTGGCGCCGCAGGAACAAGCATTCGATCAGCGCTATCTGCTGGTATCCAGGGCGTTAGGTCACAGCTTCTGGCGTAGCTGGTGGCAGGTCAAACGACCTCTGTTAGCAGGCCCGTTGTACCTGAGCCTGGCGCTGGCTATGTTTATCAGTATCACGCAGTATGTCCCGACCTTAATTCTGGGCGGCGGACGGGTAGCTACAGTGACCACCGACCTGATGGCGGCCAGTAGTGGTATCAACACGCAGTTGGCTGCCATTTATGCGTTAATGCAGTGGTTGCTTGCTACCGGTGTATTGATCGGCCTGACGTGGCAGCGCGGCAGTTCTGCAGGAGAGCAATAATGGGGAAAACCGTATTAAGCACTAGTGATATCAGCATGCGCTGGCCGGATCACCGGGTTGAGTTACCACCATTGCAGGTTAATGCCGGCGAGGTGTTGGGGATTATGGGGCCAAGTGGTAGTGGTAAATCGACCCTACTGCGTTGGCTTATCGGCGAACAGCAGCATTTTGTGCGTACTGCCGGAGCTATCTTTGTTGATGGTGTCAGTGTTGAGCGCTTACCCGTAGAACAACGAAAGATAGGGATCCTGTTTCAGGATGTCCTGTTATTTCCCCATTTAAATGTATTTGATAATCTGCGCTTTGGTTTGCCCGCAGAACAGCGCGCGCTGCCGGCGGCAGAGCAGACAGAATGGGTTATGGAGCAGTTACGGGCGATTCAGATGAGCAAATATGCCACTGCGGCCGTGACCAGCCTCAGTGGCGGTCAGCGAGCCCGGATCGGACTGTTGCGCGCGTTGCTGAATAAACCCAGAGTGATGTTACTGGATGAACCCTTCGCAGCATTGGACGCACGTTTGCGGGGGCGGATCAGAGAGTGGACCTATAGCCAGCTGGCGGAGCAAGAGGTGGCTACAATAGTGGTTAGCCATGATCAGGATGACATCCCGGCTGATGCCAATAAATTATACTGGCCGGAGGCTCGCGATGTTTGACCCCATACTTACGCGTACCATCAGACCTGTTTTAAAAGCTAGCGCACGGCCACTGGTCAAAGCCGGGATAACAGCTGATCAGGTGACTATTGCAGGTTTCCTGATTGGCATTCTGGCGGTGCCGGCACTGGCATACGAAGAGTATACGCTGGCGCTGGTTCTGATCCTGATAAACCGCATTAGTGATGGACTCGATGGCGCGGTCGCGCGGATTACGGAAACCAGCGATGCCGGTGGCTATCTGGATATCAGCCTGGACTTTATTTTTTATTCAGCCATTCCGTTCGGTTTTCTACTTGCGGACATTCAGCAGAATGCTGTTGCGGCAGGCTTTTTGATGCTCACTTTTATGGGGACCGGCGCCACTTTCCTGGCGTTTGCAGTGCTGGCAAACAAGCGGGGCATCGTTAATCCCAAGTACCCGAATAAGTCGCTACATTACATGGGAGGCCTCACCGAAGGCTTCGAAACCATCGCGGCTTTTGTCATTTTCTGTCTGTGGCCGCACTGGTTCTGGTTCACCGCCTTGTTGTTTGCGGGATTATGCTGGCTAACGGCGCTGACGCGGTTGTGGGCGGGCTATAGAACCCTGCAGGCTAATCTTTCTTTGGGTCCCGGAAAGGAATAGACAGCATGCCTTTCAGACCCGTGGTTTCGGTCACGTCCTGATATTGCTTCAGTCCTATACGGATACCATCCGAGCCGTCTTTTGATTCGCGGGTATAACTGCGGAAGATACGATCCCAGACCGACAGGTTAAAACCATAATTACTGTTGGTTTCTTCCTTCCGCTGGCTGTGGTGAATACGATGCATTTCCTGAGTCACTATTAACGCCCTGATGGGTGCTTCCCAGGGCCGGGGCAATGCCACATTGCCGTGAGTGAACAGGGATGTGGCATTGAGTACCACTTCAAAGGTGATCACTGCCCACAGCGGGATGCCGAATGCCACCACCACGCCGATTTTGATCAGCATGCTGAGCAGGATCTCGAGAGGGTGGAAACGCAGCCCGGTGGTAGTATCAAATTCAGGATCGGCGTGATGAACACGATGAATGCGCCATAATACCGGAATCATATGAAATAAGCGGTGCTGCCAGTAAATGGCAATATCCAGCAGCACTAAGCCAATAATTCCGATAACCCAGACCGGCCAGCCGGTTTGTCGCAAAAGCCCGAAATTATTCTCGGCGGACCAGATAGCGGCACCGACTGCGCCGGCCGGAATGAGTATCCGCAGCGACAGGGTATTGATGACCACCAGGCTCAGGTTGCTGCGCCAGCGCTGACTGCGCTTGATTTTATTGTGTCGCTTCGGGCGTCGCCACTCCCATAGCAGCATCAATACCAGCACGCCGAGAAAGCACCCCAGGCGTATCCATACCTCGGCAGCAATCCCGAAACCCATCTAGCCAGCTTTCGGTTTGTTATTTGCGAATGGAGGCCAGCCCATGGTGGTTCCGGCCAGCAGATGCAGGTGAATATGGAATACGGACTGACCGCCATCCTGGTTGCAGTTCATAACGGTGCGGTAACCGTCTTTCGCAAAGCCATGCTGGACGGCAATACGGCCGGCCACCACATACAGATGGCCGACTAACTCCCGATCATCTTCGGTAATGTCGTTGATCGTGGCGATCCGTTTTTTCGGGATAACTAAAATGTGAACAGGTGCCTGCGGATTGACATCTTTAAAGGCGATACTTATTTCGTCTTCATAGACGATATCTGCCGGTACGTCGCCGTTAATAATCTTATCGAAAATTGTCTCTGAACTCATAGTTACCTCAATAAGTTACTTAGTGTGTCTACCGGTAATACTAGTCAACTCAACCGCGCAGCACCAGCCCTTTGAGGTAGAGCGATTCGGGGAAATTAGTGCGTACCGGATGATCGGCTGACTGATACAGATGCTCAATGATATGTAATGGGCGTTTAGCATCCAGCGCGGCATCAGCAACCACTTTCTGAAACAACTCGCCCGATAATAGCCCTGAACAGGAGAAGGTGATCAACGTACCGCCTGGCTTTAAGATCATGCAGGCGAGTCGATTGATATCTTTATAGCCGCGGCAGGCACTCATCAGATTAGCCTTACTGTCCACGAACTTGGGCGGGTCGAGCACGATCACATCAAAGCGTTCGCCCTGATGATGAAACTTGCGCAGTGCTTCGAACACATCAATTTTCATATTTTCAAAGCATTCAGCCGGCAGATTATTCTGTTGCTGGTTACTGACAGCCTGCTCCAGAGCCGGTTCAGATACGTCGAGATTCACCACCTGACTGGCACCCGCTGCAGCTGCGTAAATACCAAAACCGCCCGTGTAACTAAAGGCATTGAGCACACGTTTGCCTTTGGCGTAGGCCTGGATGGCCTGACGGCTGTCGCGTTGGTCGAGATAGTAGCCGGTTTTATGGCCACCCTGAATATCAACGCCTAGCTGCAGACCGTTTTCGTTAATCCAGACCGTAGCAGGGGGCGGCTCGCCATCGGCCGAGTACAGCAACTGAACCACGGGCTCCAGGCCTTCTTTTTTGCGGACGTCGACATCTGACCGTTCGAAAATATTACAGTCAGGAAAGTAGCTGCGCAGTGCGGCAACGATGCTGTCGCGCCAGCGCTCGGCACCGGTGCTGAGTAACTGACAGACCAGCCAGTTATCATATTTATCTATGGTGATCCCGGGTAATTCGTCCGACTCGGCTGCCACCACCCGCCAGGCGTTACTGTTAATGGATAGGCTGTTGCGTAATTCAATCGCTGCACCAATACGGTCAGCAAAAAACTGGCTATTGATTTGATCAGACTGATTGAAGCTCCAGATCCGGACGCGGATCTGGGAGCGCGACGACCAGGCGCCATAGCCAAGCCAGTCACCGGTGCTGCTGTGCACCGCAACTGTCTCGCCATCGACCGGCGAACCTTTGACGCGGGCAATGGCACCGCTGAATACCCAAGGATGCAGGCGGCGTAGGGATTTTTCTTTGCCAGGGCTCAGATGGACGGTTGCAGGCATCTATTTGACCCGCATGCCCGCGCGGGCACCATCGTGAGGATTCAGAATATAGAGTTCGTCACCGCCAGGCCCGGCCGCCAGCACCATGCCTTCGGACAAGCCGAAGCGCATTTTGCGCGGCGCCAGGTTTGCGACCATAACGGTGTGCTGTCCAATCAGCGTGGCTGGATCATAAGCGGCCTTAATACCGGCAAATACCTGCCGGGTTTCGCCACCCAGGTCGAGTGTCAGCTTGAGTAATTTATCCGCGCCTTCCACATGCTCGGCATTCACAATCTGCGCCACCCGCAGGTCAACCTTAGCAAAATCATCAAAGCTGATTTCCGCACTGAGCGGGTCTTTCTTTAATTCATCATTACCGCTGGCTGGCGCTGCCGCCGCCGCGTTCTGTTCTTTAGAATCATCGATCATGGCGTTCACTTTATCCATTTCAATTCGTTGTAGCAGGGCTTTAAAGGGGGCAATGCCGTGATCTTTCAACACGACTTTGTGGCTGTCCCAGGTGAAGCTGTCATTCAGGAATTCCTGCACGCGGCTGGCCAGGGCAGGAACCACAGGCGTCAGATAAATCATCAGCAAACGGAACAGGTTGATGCCGATGGAACAGATTTCCTGTACTTCGCTGGCCTTGGCTGGATCTTTAATCAGCTGCCAGGGTTCTTTTTCCGCGATATAGAAATTGGCTTTGTCGGCCAGCGCCATGATGTCGCGCATAGCCCGCGAAAACTCGCGTTTTTCGTAAGCACTGGCAATGCTGTCACCAGCTGCCTGAAACTCATCTAACAAGCTGGTGTCGCTAATCTGCGCCGCCAGTTTGCCGTCAAACTTTTTGCTGATGAAGCCGGCACAACGGCTGGCGATGTTGACGACTTTGCCCACTAAGTCGGCGTTCACACGCTGGGCGAAATCAGTCAGATTCAGGTCAAGATCATCGATACGGCTGGTCAGTTTCGCAGCAAAATAGTAGCGCAGGTAGTCAGGATCCAGGTGATCCAGATAGGTGCGCGCCATAATGAAGGTGCCTTTAGATTTCGACATCTTGGTGCCATTGACGGTAATGAAGCCATGCGCCCAGACGTTAGTTGGCTGCCGGAAATCGGCACCTTTTAACATGGCAGGCCAGAACAGGCTGTGGAAATAGATAATATCTTTACCGATGAAGTGATAGAGCTCCGCGTCGCTGTCTTGGTTCCAGTAGCTGGCGAAGTCAGCATTGCCGGTTACCGCGCAGTAGTTTTTGAAGCTACTCATGTAACCAATAGGCGCATCCAGCCACACGTAAAAGTATTTCCCCGGAGCATCGGGGATCTCAAAACCAAAGTAGGGCGCGTCACGACTGATATCCCACTGCTGCAGGCCAGACTCAAACCACTCGTTCAGTTTGTTGGCCATTTCATCCTGCAGCGAGCCGGACCGGGTCCAGGCCTTCAGCATGTCGCTGAAAGCCGGCAGGTCAAAAAAGTAATGCTCTGACTCGCGCAGCTCGGGGGTAGCACCGGATACCGCTGATTTCGGGTTTTTCAGCTCTGTTGGTGCATAGGTGGCACCGCACACATCACAGTTATCGCCGTACTGATCATCAGCACCACACTTGGGGCATTCACCTTTGACAAAACGATCGGGCAGAAACATCTTTTGCTGCGGATCATAGAGCTGTTCGATAACCGAGGTCTTAATATGGCCTTTCTCGCGCAGCCGCGTATAGATGAGCTCAGCCAGTTCCCGGTTTTCGGGGCTGTGGGTAGAGTGATAATGATCAAAGGCAACGTTAAAGTCCGCAAAATCGGCCTGGTGCGCCTGATTCATCTGCTCAATCATCTGCTCAGGCTGCATACCCAGCTGTTTAGCTTTGAGCATAATAGGCGTTCCATGGGCGTCGTCCGCACAAACATAATGGCATTCGTTACCACGGAGCTTTTGAAAGCGTACCCAGATATCGGCCTGGATGTAACCGAGCATGTGGCCGATATGAATGGGGCCGTTGGCATAGGGTAAGGCGTTGGTAACCAGAATTTTGCGTGTCGCTTGGGTCATGAATGCTTCCGTTGAATTCGGTGATTCTGAAAGCCTGAAGTGTACCCTAATCATCACTGGCAATCCAGCCAGAGTCACCGTATCATGCGGGCTTCAATGGCATTTGCACAGAGGCGTTCTGATGTTTGATCGATTCCGCAAAAGCAAGTCTGACAGCAGTGGTCTGAGTCGGGCACAATTAACGGCGCTTGAAGGTTTAGAGCTACCGGGCTGGACTGGTGTGATCCCAGCCAGCTGGATTCAGGTCAGCGACGGGCAGGCGACACTCACCTTGCCCTTTGCCGCAGGCGACAGCATTCTGCAACCTTTCCGCGATGACCCTGAACTGGGCCAGCTTAGCTGGGAGCGTAAGCTGAAAATTGAAAAACTACGCAATTCGCAGCCCGAATTACCAATGATTTACGGCAACGTCATTGTAGTTTCGTCCGGCAAAGGCGGAGTGGGTAAATCTTCGGTAAGCGTGCAACTGGCGCTGGCGCTGGCCGAATTTGGTGCGCGGGTCGGCATCCTTGATGCGGATGTGTACGGGCCTTCGTTGCCGACCATGCTGGGCGGGCTGGACGATAAGCTGCAATTCAATGAGCAGCAAAAAATGATCCCCCATCAGCGTCATGGTATCGCGGTAAGCTCACTTGGTTATCTGACCGAAGCAAAAGATGCCGCAATCTGGCGCGGACCTATGGCCAGTGCCGCGCTACAGCAGTTGTTCCGGGATACCAAATGGCCCGCGCTGGACTACCTGATCGTTGATATGCCGCCGGGCACCGGCGATATCCAGCTGACGTTCGCCCAGAAATTACCAATAACCGGGGCGGTGGTAGTCACCACGCCACAAACAGTGGCGCTGGCGGATGCTGAAAAAGGCATTAGCATGTTTCGCAAAGTTGGCGTACCTATTACTGGTTTAATTGAGAATATGAGCTTTTTTGAGTGTGGGCAATGCGGTCATCGCGAGGCCATATTTGGTACGGAAGGTGGCGCCCGGGTGGCGGCTGCTGAGCAGGTGCCCCTGTTAGGCCAGTGGCCGTTGGCTTCACGGCTGCGGGCCGGATTGGACGAAGGCCAGCCTTTACTAATCAGCGACCCTGCAGATCCACTCTGTGAAATCATGCGCAACAGCGCCCAGCAACTGTCTATGCAGCTATACCAGCAAGCGCAGAATCAGGTATAGTTTGCTGAACAGGGAGAATAATCAATGCGTTTAACTGATCGTCAAATCGAAGCTTATCTGGCCGACGGAAAAATCGGCATTGAGCCGGCTCCGTTATCGGAAGATATCAGCGGTGTAACCGTTGATATTCACCTGGGTAATGAGTTCCGGGTATTACAGGATCATGCTGCTGCTTTTATTGATATCAGCGGGCAGCGCGAAGATATCAACCGAGCCATTCAGCAGGTGATGAGCGATCCTATAGTGCTTACTCAGGAGCAGGCGTTTTTTATTCACCCTGGTGAGTTTGCGCTGGCTGTCACCCATGAGGCGGTCACTTTGCCTGACGATATGGTGGGCTGGCTGGATGGTCGTTCATCGCTGGCGCGGTTGGGGCTGATGGTACATGTTACCGCGCACCGAATCGATCCGGGCTGGTCAGGGCAGGTGGTGCTTGAGTTCTTTAATAGTGGCAAGCTGCCGCTGGCGTTGCGGCCGCTGATGAAAATTGGCGCGCTGAGCTTCGAACAACTCGATGAGGCCTGTGCGCGCCCGTACAGCAAACGCGATGATGCTAAGTATAAAAACCAGCGGGGGGCAGTAGCCTCCCGCATCGCAGCTGACGATAATAGTTGACTTGCTTGTTACCGCTGCGGTTTACCGCAGCGGGCTAGCGTGAGAAGCGCCACCAAAGATCGCATTCATCAGTAAGATATTCAGCCCGTCCAGATAAGCCCGATACGTGGGTTCCTGGGCAAAGCTGATAACCATACCTTTACCTTTGGGTTCCCACATCAGATACGGCTTATAAGCCAGCTGAGTCTGATTTTCAGACCATAAATACCCGCTTGCTAAAAGCTCTTCCTCACCCTTGTAAGTAACGATGTTGCGGCCGTTATCTATAGTCAGCGGACGATATATCTGATTACCTACAGTAAGGGCAATAACCTCCGGCTTCACGCCTGCGCTCAACCAGTGTTCCTGATCAACGTTCATGCGGGTTAGTACACCTGAGCTCCAGTAAGGCGCGGCGCTGTCCGGCGTAATGTAGTGCGAGAGCTCTTCCGCGTTTTCAAAGAGCATTCCCGGTACCTTGTTTTCAGCGCCATGGCCTGGTTCTTTAGTTTGTGCGACTTCCTCCAGAGCGCTGCTCAGCAGATCCTGCTGTACCGCCCAGTTGGTTGCTGTACCTAAAGTAATAAGTACACCGCCGCGCGCCACCCACTGCTGAATATTCTTGACGCCGTGTTCGCCAAAAGCAGCACCGAGATCGCCAGCGGTAGCCGGAATAATTAGCACCTGATAATGGCTTAGATCAGAACTGGCCAGCCGGTCAGGGCGTATAGCGGTAACCGGGTAATTAAACTGCTGCTCAACCACATAACGGGTATGGCCCGCGTTGAGGCTGGATAGCGGTTCATCCCAGGCCAGGGCGATATTAGGCGCATGCACGCGCTGCACATTATTTGAGCCGAAGTTTGGTCCGTCAGTGACCCAGCTGGTATCCACGCCCTCAATATGCGCTCCGGTGCTGGCAGCTAACTGTTGCAAGGTTTCCGTAAGGTCGTCGCCATTGTCGGCGCGGGTAAATATAAGGCTTCCAGCCGGGTAACGTTTGCCGTTACCATGAGTAAATGGCAAGTCAGATTGCTTAACCAGCAATCCTTCGCGAAGTGCTGCGGTAAGCAAACGACCACTATTCATATCGCCCCAGGCGGCAATAAAGCCAACTTTGGCTTCCGGATTTATAACTTCGCCCGCTTCAATCAGCGTTTCATCAACAGCGCTCAAACGAACCTTAGGGGCGGTGCCACAGGTCTTGCGCTCAAGGTTGAACATTAGCGGTAAAGACCAGGCGGTCACATCATAAATCTGGTCTGGAAGGTTTTGTGCGCGGCGGCGTTCCTGTTCTTCGATGAAGTAATCCGCCATAGGAACATTCACGTCTAACAGAGTACGAACCATGAAATGCGCGGGTTGGGCACTGTCGACTACATAGCTACCTGCCGGAAACTCGGTACCACAAACTTTAAAGTTATCCGTGGCCTGTTGTACGTCAACACCGTGCTGTACCAGCAGCCCAGCGAGTTTGCGCGCACCAGCGGCGTCTTTGCTGCCCGGAATGATGGTAAAGCGCTCTTTGCTGGCTTTACCCTGAGCAATAGCCTGTTGGCGGTAATTCCAGAAGTTGCGCAGCAAGTTTTCCCGTTCACGGGCGGTGGTTTCAATAGTGGCCATCGACGCGACAAAATGCCGTTGCACACCGTCGCCGTAGGTCAATATCTCACCGTCTTTGGTACGGAACTTATGGCCACGCGCAGAAGCCATTTCGTAGGTCATCGACAACGCGCCATGGTATAGCGGCCAGCTGGCACCGTAGCCAGGATAAAAGGCGTCGAAAATTTCGCGGGTAAAGTAATCGTAGCCGCGCTTGTCAAACCAGGCACCGTTATTCTCACCGATAGTCCATAAGGCTTCGCGCTGGGCTTCAGTAATCAGCGGGTTGTAGGGCTCGGCTTCAGGCGTAAAGTAGTAACTGGTGTCACCACCCATCTCGTGCAGATCGACAAATACCAGCGGGTAATAGTTCAGCAGCGCATCAACCTGACCGGCGATCTCCGGCTGAGTCAGCGCTATCCAGTCACGGTTAAGGTCAAACAGGTAATGGTTACTGCGGCCGCTGGGCCAGGGTTCATTGTGCTCCGCCGCGATGCGATCAGCGCTGTGCTCAATTCCGACCGTCATATAATAACGGCTGACAAAGCGGGCGCGGCCATCAGGGTTTTGCAGTGGATCGATGAATACGATTGCATTGTCAAGGTAGTCGCGGGTCTGCTGATCTTCGGCCGCGAGCAAATGCCAGGCCGTAACCATACCGGCTTCCGGCGATGATATTTCGTTGCCATGTACGCCGTACGAGAGCCAGACACTGGCGGGCAGGGAACTAATCAGCTGGTTCGCCTGAGATTTTGACGTTGTGCGCGGATCAGCTAGTTGCTGCATACCTTCTTTGAAAGCGTCCAGTTTACTGATGTTTTCGGCGCTGGAAATGGCTACATAATATAATGGCCGGCCTTCCCAGCTTTTACCGTAGTAGTTCAGTTTAACCTGTTGCGGATGGGCCGCCGCTAACGCCTGAAAATACTGGTGCATGGCATCGGGTGCAGTAATCCGGCTGGCTGCAGGATAGCCCAGCGTATCTTCAATAGATGGTGTCTGGGTGTCATAGGTCACATCCAGACCGATTTGGTCGGCGGCCTTGCTCACGGGCGACAGCAAGGCACAGCTCAGTATCACGCTCATGGCAGAAACAAGTCGGGTAGATTTCATTGGGTATCCTTAAACTGAATAACTTCCCCTGGTTGAGGGAATCTTGGTGGTTAACAGTTCAACAGCCTCTTCAATTGCGTTGAGCAGGCTGTCGCGGTCATGGCGGTGGGGTGCATCACTGGCTGCCACGACATGTTTGATATAAGGCACTGTCAGGCCGGCATCCGGAGCATTACTGATAACCAGATCCACTAGCTGCCGGCCCAGTTGTTGTTCCAGCCAGTTCATGCGCTCCGACAGGGTCAACCGACCGGCTGGGCTATGCTCGGGACTCAGGTTATCAATAAATAAAACCGGCGCCTGACTATCTGCGATAGATTGCGCTAAATCAGCCATCAGTAACGGCGGCATGACAGAGGTGAGGAAGCTGCCCGGGCCAAGGATAATGAGATCGCTGCGGCGGATATGCCGGATAGCTTCCGGAGTGGCTGAAACAGCAGGAGCAAGACTCAGTGCAGTTGGCATATGGTGAAGTTTATCGACATCCAGCTCACCGAAACACTCCAGGCCTTCCTGGGTACTGGCAACCAGGTCCACAGAGGTTTCGGACATGGGCAGCAAGCGAATGTTGATATTCAGCAAGCGGCTAAGTAGCTGAATGCCATCAAGTGGCCGGGCGCTTAACTCATCCAGCGTATGCAGCAGAAGGTTGCCAAAATTATGACCGTTTAGCTCGTGTTCATCACTGAAGCGGTAATTCAGCACATCGGCTGCCAGCGGCTGCAGCGCCAATTGTGACAGGCAATTGCGGATATCGCCCCAGGCTATGGTTTGCTGACTACGCCGGAGTAGGCCGCTGGCGCCGCCATTATCAGTGGTGGCAACGATACCAACCAGGCGGCGCTGCAGAAACGAGAGGGTAGAAAGTACACGGCCTAAGCCATGGCCACCACCGATTGCAGTGACACACCGTAAATCTTCGAGCTGGCGCCGCGGCAGTTTGCCTGCGATGGAACCGGAGATTTTAGAGTCAGTTGTGTCAGTCATGCTACCATTAGGATGTGGCCCGAATTAGAGGTACTTTATGACGTTCTGCTTCGACAATCAATTCCTGGAGCAATTTCCCGACCTCGCAAACCCGCAGCATCCCTTGGGTTTCGGGCAGGCGCGGGCGGTAATACTTAACACAGCGTTACGCGACGAACTTAAGCTGCCATATTCTGATGAGCAGTTGACCGCAATAGCCGCAGGGCAGAAGCTGGACCCGGCGATGGCGCCACTTGCGCAAAAGTATACCGGCCACCAGTTTGGCCATTATAACCCTTATCTTGGCGATGGCCGCGGCCTGTTGCTGGGCGAATGGCAGACTCCTTCAGGGCGCTTCGATCTGCATTTAAAGGGCGCCGGACCAACACCTTTCAGCCGTGGGCATGATGGCCGGGCGGTTTTGCGTTCCTGTATACGTGAGTATCTGGCCGGCGAGGCATTATTTGCGCTGGGCATTCCAACTACCCGCGCGCTGGCCGTTACCCAGGGTGACCTGACGGTTTACCGTGAGCAGCCCGAAGCGGGCGCCATGCTGCTGCGCACCGCCGGTACGCATATTCGTTTTGGTCATTTCGAGTACTGTTATCATCGCGGCAAAGCAGATGATCTCAGGCAGCTGATTCGCTATGTAACAGACACCCAGTGGCCTGACCTGAAGGAGCGGCCGGTGGCCGAGTTCTTCCAGCGCGTTGTGGATCGCACAGCCCGGATGATCGCCTTGTGGCAGGTATTCGGTTTTAACCACGGCGTAATGAACACGGATAATATGAGTATTATCGGTGAGACCTTTGATTACGGCCCGTACGCCATGCTTGACCGTTACCAGCCTGATTTTATCTGTAACCATAGTGATACCACAGGTCGCTACCGGTTCTCTGAGCAACCATCCGTTGGCTTATGGAATCTGAACTGTCTGGCGCAGGCTCTCAGCCCGGTGATTGACTCGGACAAGCTGGTCGCCTCGTTACATACTTATAGTGAGCTGTTGCAGACTCATTACTGGGAAAAAATGACCGCACGGCTTGGTTTGCCTGACGATGCCGCAAGCCGCACCATGGTTGGCCGCTGGCTTGATTTACTTGCCCGGACCAAGCAGGACTATACGTTAAGTTTTCGCCGCCTGATTACAGCGCTCAGCGACTCACAGGAATTATTACCTGCTGAACTGCGAAATCATGCTGACTTTTCATTATGGTGGCGTGACTACCAGACGCTATGGAACGCGCAGAGCACCAGTCAGGATCAGCTATTGGAGCAGATGCGGGCGGCCAATCCGCTATATATATTGCGCAACTACCTGGCTCAGGAAGCTATTAGCGCGGCTGAAAATGACGATCTCAAACCCCTGCAGCGGCTGGCAGAAGTTCTGGCTAACCCCTATACCGAACAGCAGCACGCCGAAGACTTTGCCGCCGAGCCCCCCGAGTGGGGCAGACACCTGGAAATATCCTGTTCAAGTTAATTACCGGGTATCGGGTAAATTGTACGTAAAGCCTTGCTAACTACTTGGCTAGTCGAGCTCTCTTCTGCTATAACTATGACACGTATCATATAAGCGAGGGCTTAAAAATGTTAAATAAACGTGTAGTGCTTCCTTTTGGAGCCGTAATTTTAGCCAGTAGTGTTTTAGCCGCTTGTGGTGGATCCGATTCCGATTCCGATCCAATCCAGATGGCAAGTTTTACGCTTGCAGTGAGTGACGCGCCGGTAGATGAGGCCGACGAAGTCTGGGCCTGCTTTAACGGCATTGAACTGGTTGGTAACGATCAGGGCTCGCAGGTGTTCACCATTGGCGAAGACACCAATACCATTGCCGCTAACGATGTCTGTAAAGATGAGAACGGCGATACCATTCCCAATACCCGTGGTATTAACCTGCTCGCTTTCACCGGATCAGATTCTGAAGATTTGCTTTCTGGCGTCCAAGTCGAAGCCGGAACTTATGGCCAGTTGCGCCTTGAAATGGCCGACGGTTCATTCGTTCAGGTGGGCGAAGAGAGTATCCCGCTCAGCGTTCCTTCAAACGAACTGAAGTTTGATGGCGTGACCCTGGACATTACCGGTAATGCTTCATATACCGTTGAATTCGATTTGCGGCACGCGCTGGTTAATCCAGTGGGGCAGGCCGGCTACTTCCTTAAACCACGCGGCGTTCGTCTGGTAAATAACCTTGAAATTGGTCATGTGGAAGGTACTATCGCCGAGTCGTTACTGATTAATACTGAAGGCTGTACTGTCGCTCCGGCTGACACATCAGACCCAGTTGCCTCAGTATATTTCTACAGCGGCGCTGATTTAGCGGCTGATACCCTGGCCGATATTGGCGGCAGTGAAGAAAATGAGCCGTACGCAAGTGCTGGTGTATTTTTCGACGGCGCAACTGAATATAGCTTTGAGATCGGTTTTGTTGCTGCCGGTGACTATACCGTCGCCTGGACCTGTAATCTGAACGATGATCCTGAGACTGATGATGAAATCATCTTTAACGGTCAGCAAAACGTTACCGTAAATGATGGCGAAGAGGTCACTACAGTTACTTTCTCTGAGTAATCTGACTGCCATCGCAAGAACCGCAAAAGGCCCTCCATTGAGGGCCTTTTTTTATGGTCCCGCGGACAGGTTTCAGTCAGGGCTTTTTTTCGGACGCTAATCAGGACATACTAAGCTATCCATCGTAGTCTTATATCGAGCAAAGAATAATGAAAAGCGCACTCTCATCATCCTTAGTAATGGTGTTCGCGGCGGGTTTCCTGTCAATTGGCAGCGTCGCTGCCAACACCATGAAAACCACCACGCTTTGCCTGGCTGATCATCCTCATCAAATCCAGGTTGAAGTTGCCGAAACCCTGCAGCAGAAAGCGCGCGGCCTGATGATGCGTGAATCGTTGCCGGAACATGCTGGTATGTGGTTCAGGTATGATCAGGAGCGTCCTGCTGACGCCGGGTTCTGGATGTTTAATACCTGGATCCCGCTGGACATCGCCTATATGGACGAAGACATGAGGATTGTGAAAATCATCCAGATGCAGCCATGCGAAACCATTATTCGTGAAAACTGTCCGGCTTATGATCCGGGCGTTAGCTATCACAGTGCGCTGGAAGTAAATCATGGCTATTTCGACCGTTTCGGTATCGAAGTTGGCGATCAACTAAAACAATGTGAATAACAGGAGAACCACCCCCATGAGATATTTATCGGTGTTGGCGGCGAGCATGCTTGTCGCAGCATGCGGCCCGGCCCCTGAGCCAGAATCAGAAACATCGCGAGCCACCCCGGAAGTTGCAGTCGACCCTTATAGTTTTAATGAAAACTACCGGGATTACCTGAAAACTCTGAGTTCCGATGAATTCCTCGGCCGGGCGCCAGCAAGTGAAGGCGAAGACAAGACAGTCGCCTTTGTTGAGGGCAAGTTTCGTGAATGGGGCCTGAAGCCCTATAACAAAGAGGATAACAACTACCGGCAACAGGTTCCCCTGGTAAAAATGTTGCCAACGCAGGTCACGGATATGCAGCTCGACAATGACGACGTCAGCAGTCTGGCTTATCGCACTGATATGATGGCCTGGACGCCATGGGTTCAGGAAGAGGTCGCGATCAGTGACAGCGAGCTGGTATTCGCCGGTTTTGGCATAGTCGCGCCTGAATACGGCTGGAATGACTACGAAGGCCTGGATGTTGAAGGCAAAACAGTGGTGGTGCTGGTAAACGACCCTGGTTACTTCACCAAAGATCCGGAGCTCTTTAAAGGCAATGCGATGACCTATTATGGGCGCTGGACCTACAAGTTTGAGGAAGCAGCGCGGCAGGGTGCGGAAGGCATCATTGTTATTCACGATACCGGGCCGGCAGGATATGGTTGGGGCGTTATTGCTGGTGGTTCACCGTTACGCTTTGATCTTGCCAGAGAAAATAAAAATCTTGATCGGGTCGCCATTGAAGGCTGGATCACCCGTGAAAGCGCAGACAAGTTGTTCGCCCGTCTGGGTAGCAGCTATGAAGAGATGCAGATCGCTGCATTAAGCGAAAACTTTGTGCCGGTATCGCTGGAAACCTCGCTGTCAATAAAGGTGAATACCAAGTTCGAATATCTCGACTCGCCTAACCTGATTGGCTATATCGAAGGCAAGACAAACCCTGAAGAGCATATTATCTATATGGCGCACTGGGATCACCTCGGGGTTAATCCGATTGACCCTGACGATGGCATTTTTAATGGTGCGCAGGATAATGCAACAGGCACTGCTGGCGTATTGGCATTGGCAGAGTTTTTCTCGAGTCAGCCACAGCCTGATCGCACTATTGTCTTTGCGCTGGTCACCGCAGAAGAGCGGGGCCTGTTAGGTTCAGACTGGTATGCCAATAATCCGATGTTGCCGCTGAGTCATGCGGTAGCCGGCATTAATATGGATGTGCTTAATGTGTATGGGCCAATGAAAGACATGGTCGTAGTCGGCTACGGCAACTCTGAGCTGGAAGAGTACCTGGCGAAATATGTAGAACGCCAGAACCGTTATGTCGCGCCTGAGCCAAATCCTGAAGTAGGGTCGTTCTATCGCTCGGATCACTTTAATCTGGCCAAACGTGGCGTGCCTATGCTCTATGCGAAGGGGGGTATCGACCACGTTGAATTTGGTAAGGAATATGGTCAGGAAAAACGCGCGGAATATTTGCGTGAGGCCTACCACAAGCCGGCTGATGAATATAATCCGGACTGGGACTTGCGTGGCGTGCAGAGCGATCTGTGGCTGTACTACTGGATTGGTGATGAGCTGGCAAACAGTTCAGACTGGCCAAACTGGTACGAAGGTAACGAATTCCGCGCTATTCGCGATGCCAGTGCAGGTGCACGTAACGAATAGATTGCGTTAAACTATGTCGTATACCACGGCGATGTCGGGTTAGCTCGATATCGCCTTTTTTATGGCTGGAGAATGACGTTCCTGTGAATTATCTTGCAGAGTTTTTTGGCATTATTGCGCTAATTACTAATTTTATCGCTTATCGTCAGCCTACGGGTGATCGGTACCGTATTGTCTCAGCGCTGGGCCTGGCCGCGTTATCCACTCACTTTTTCATGCTGGGTGCGGTTGCCGGCGGCATAGTGACGGGTATGGCTGTGCTGCGTAACTTTGTCGCGCTTCGCTGGCAGGGTCCGATCGTACTTTGGGGCTTCGTACTGCTGAACTTTGTGTTTCTCGGTATCGAATGGTTTAGTCCCATCGCCGGTATTGAATTAACCGGGGCAGGGGTTGTGGTCAATTGGTCAGAATCACCGGTTCACTGGTCCATTCTGGTTGCCTATGCATCGTCATTAATTTTTACCGTGGGTTCTATCAAACTGAATGATCCCGCCGCCATCCGGCGCTGGTTTTTGCTTGCTGAGCTGTTAGGACTAATCTATGCGGTGCTGGTAGGAAGTATTTCCGGAACAATATTTAATATTGTTAACCTGACCAGTATTTTACTCAAATTGTTACAGGATCGCCGCGCGCAAACCTTGTAAGCGGGTTGATGATCCCAATATAGTAGGTATATCTTTTCAAAAAACGCGTGTAACTATGTTGATTTATATTCGCCGGTGGCAAGAAAAACTCACTCCGCAGCCGGGTGCAAACCCGTTAGCAGTGGTGCTTGGCTGGTTATTGTTTGGTGTTTTTCTACTAGTGGCGTTAACGCTTGGTTTACTGTTTCTGCTGGTGGGTTGGATTTTACTCCTGCCCCTGATGTGGCGTCGTCGCCGGCAGATGCGCCAGATGTGGCAATTTACTAAAGCCAGTCGCGCGGCCCAGCAACAGGCCCGTCAGCGGCATCAGCAGCAGCGTGAGCAACGTACCAACCGTGGCGATGATAACGTCATCGAAGGCGAGTACCAGGTAAAAGACAACGACAAAGACTAGCGTCGTTGCCGTTGTGGCCGCCGCAGCCGCCGTGCGCAGGCTTTCAATAGCCCGCCGCAACAGTCAAGCAGCAGCACGAGCAGCAATGCGAAGACGGCCCCGGTGATTACCGCTTGTTGCGTTAGCGGCACATTAAAACTGTACATGCGCCAGGTGCTGGCCCGTAACTCAGGATCGGCCTGAGTGGCAACAAACCATACTTGCTCGGGGAAACTACTGCTGTCCAGTTGGGCCTGTTGATACCGATAGCGGGCAACCCGCTCGACTAATTCCCGCAACGGACGGGCTTCGGCCCGGAATACTTCTTCAGTGCTGGTCTCATGTTTACGGATCAGCGCCTGCATATCGCCGTCAAAATAGCGTTCCGCAATTTCTTCAAACTGCACATAGTAGACCAGCGCCTCGGTGAGCTGGGCGTCGAGACGTTGCTGATATTGAGTCACAAAGTTAGGGATCTGTACGCCGATCAGCAGGGCGCTGGCACCAATAATCAGGACAAAATAACGATAGAGCATGGCTATGGCTGAGTAAGTTCAGGTTACTCAACCATAGCATGTCTGTGAGCGAACAAGTTAGTCTTGTTCGCGGACTTTTGGCGGGAACCGGCGGCGTACCAGATAAAACAGCAGGGGGACGAAGAATATCGCCAGAATCATCCCTGCCAGCATACCACCGATAACGGCTGTACCTATGGCCTGCCGGCTAACGGCGCCGGCACCGGTTGATAACGCCAGCGGCAGTACGCCGAAGGTAAAGGCAAGCGAGGTCATCAGAATCGGACGTAACCGCAGCCTTACCGCTTCCAGAGTCGCTTCGAAGAGTTCCTTACCCTGAGCCTGCAAATCTTTGGCAAACTCAACGATAAGAATGGCGTTACGGGTGGATACGCCGACGGTCGTCAACAGACCAACCTGAAAATACACATCATTTTCCAGGCCTCTCATCGTGGCGGCAATTACCGCACCCAGAACACCCAGGGGCACTACCAGCATAACCGCGAAAGGTATCGACCAGCTCTCATAAAGTGCTGCCAGACACAGGAAAACGACAAGTAGCGATAAAGCGTAAAGTAACGGTGCCTGGGCACCGGACTTTTTCTCCTCCAGAGAAATCCCGGTCCACTCAAAGCCGATGCCTGCTGGCAACTGGCTGATAAGCTGTTCCATGGTATCCATGGCTTCACCGGACGAATAGCCCGCTGCCGCTTCACCCTCAATATTCATAGCGGGCACACCATTGTAGCGACTCAACCGTTGCGGACCAAAATCCCAACTGGTGGAAGAGAAGGCGCTGAACGGTACCATGTCGCCGTTATTATTACGCACGTACCACTTCTCGACGTCTTCCGGCACCATCCGTGCTTCGGCTTCACCGCGCATATACACCCGTTTCACCCGGCCTCTGTCAATAAAGTCGTTGATGTAAACGGTACCGAACGCGGCACTAAGTGTGCTGTTAATTGACTCAATGTTAAGCCCCATGGCTTTTGCTTTATTGAAGTCAATATCGATCCGGAATTGCGGGGTATCTTCCAGTGTATTAGGGCGCACACCAACCAGCGAAGGTTCCTGCGCGGCCATACCCAGCAGCTGGTTACGAGCATCCAGCAGCCCCTGATGGCCAAGTCCGCCGCGATCCTGCAGATAGAGGCTAAAGCCACTGGCGGTACCTAAGCCCGGAATCGATGGCAGATTGAAAGCAAACGCATTGGCCTCACGTAACTGACTCAGAAAGCCCATTGCCCGGCCTATAATCGCGTCAATTTGTAACTCGGGAGTGGTTCGTTCTTCCCAGTCCGTCATGCGCACGAAGGCAAGACCGGCATTTTGGCCCTGACCGGCGAAACTAAAGCCTACTACCGAGAACACAGAGCGTATCCCTTCGGCTTCATCCAGATAGTAATTTTCAATTTTCTGCATGGTATCCAGCGACTGCTGCTGGGTGGAGCCAGCGGGAAGCTGCATCATGGTCAGAAACACACCGCGATCTTCATTTGGAATAAATGAGGTCGGCATACGGGCGAATAACAGACCCATTACCACAAGCAGAGCTAGGTAAATAACTACAAAACGTGCACTGCGCTTGATAATACCCCGTACCGACTCGGTATATTTACGGGTAGCACGCTCCAGCGTGCGGTTAAACCAGCCGAGCAACCCTTTAGGTTTATGATCTTCCGGGATCGGCTTGAGAATAGTGGCACACAGGGCCGGCGAAAAGATAATAGCGACCAGCACCGATAATCCCATTGCCGAAATAATGGTGATGGAGAATTGTCGGTACACCGCACCCGTAGAGCCGCCGAAGAAAGCCATTGGCACGAATACCGCGGCCATTACCAGACCAATAGCGACCAGGGCACCGGTAATTTGTTGCATCGACTTTATGGTCGCTTTACGCGGCGATAAGCCTTCCTCGCTCATCAGCCGTTCGACGTTCTCAACGACCACGATCGCGTCATCAACCAGCAGTCCAATAGCGAGTACGATACCAAACATGGTCAGGGTATTAATCGAGAAGCCAAACGCCGCCATGATGCCGAACGTGCCTAACAACACGATCGGGATAGCAAAAGCGGGGATTAAGGTCGCCCGGAGGTTCTGCAGGAAGATAAACATCAGCAGGAACACCAGAACCACAGCTTCAAACAGGATCTTCACCACCTCAGTAATGGAAATTTCAACGAAGGGGGTGGTGTCATAAGGCACGACCAGTTCAACGCCATCAGGGAAAAACTGCTCTAATTCGGCAACCGTAGTTTTAATCGCTTCGGCTGTTTCCAGCGCGTTGGCACCGGTAGCCAGGTTGACCGCGAGTCCGGCCGCAGCCTGACGGTTATAGCGGGCAATGGTACTGTAATTCTGACCGCCTAGTTCGACGCGCGCAACGTCACCAAGACGAACCGTTGATCCGTCAGCGTTTACGCGCAACAGAATATCCCGGAATTCCTCAGCACTTTCCAGTCGGGTCTGAGCAATTATGGATGCCGTCAGGCGCTGGCCTTCAACCGCCGGCGTGCCACCAAGCTCACCCGCTGCAATCTGATTATTCTGTGAACGGACTGCCAATACCACGTCCTGGGCCGTCATCTGATATTCAACCAGTTGATCCGGATCCAGCCAGATTCGCATCGCATACGGCGAGCCGAAGATCTGAACATTACCGACGCCGGGCGTCCGGCTAATAGTATCCTGCAGATTACTTGCCGCGTAATCACTCAGATCAATCTGATTGATCTCCGGGTTGCTGGAAATCAGCGCTAATACCATCAGAAACGCGTCATTGGACTTAACAACAGAGAGCCCTTGTTGCTGCACTTCCTGTGGCAGCAGCGGCAGCGCCAGTTGCAACTTATTCTGTACCTGGACTTGCGCGATGTCGGGATCGGTCCCGGCCTCAAATGTCAGGGTGATGCTCGCGTTGCCGGCAGAAGAGCTGGTTGATGAAAAGTACATCAGGTTATCGATACCAGTGAGGTTCTGCTCAATAACCTGGGTAACAGATTCTTCCAGAGTTTCCGCATTAGCGCCGGGGTAGCGCGCATTGATCTGCACTGAGGGTGGTGCGATCTGCGGATACTGTTCAACGGGCAGGGTGGTAATCGCCAGGCTACCGCCTAACATAATCAGTATGGCGATAACCCAGGCGAAGATAGGGCGGTCAATGAAAAATCGTGCCATCGTTTATTTCACTTCTTCGGTTGCAACGGTATCGCCGGGCTTAATTTTCTGTAAGCCCTCGATGATCACCTGATCACCAGCGGTCACGCCGTCAGTTACCAGCCAGTCACTACCAATGGTGCGATCGACAGTAAGATACCGTTGTTCAACAACGCCGTCCTGATTAACCATCATGGCTGTAGCCCGGCCACGCAAATCGCGGGTGACGCCTTGCTGGGGTACCAGTAGTGCCTGCTGTAATTCACCGCGGGATACTTCAGCGCGTACATACATACCAGGCATAAGAATATGCTCAGGATTAGCAAACTGTGCGCGCAGCGTTATCGAGCTGGTCTGGGGATCGACGGTCACTTCGTTAAACAACAACTTACCGGTTTCGGCAAAGTCAAAACCTTTACTTACAGTCAGGGTAACGGCGGCCTGGTTCTTGTTATCGGTGGTTATCCGGCCGGCCCGGATGTCGCGCTGCAGCTCGGCGTATTCCTCACTACTTTGAGAGATATCGACATACACAGGATCAAGCTGGTGAATATACGTAAGCGGTTGCGCCTGACCTGTTGTTACCAACGCGCCCTCGGTAAGTACAGAACGGCTGATGCGGCCACTTATTGGCGCTTCAACCCGGGTGTAGCGAAGGTTAAGTTGAGCGCGATTTAAACCGGCCTGGGCAACTTTAAGCTCAGCTTCAGCCTGCAGATAGGCGGCTTCCGCTTCGTCATAGTCTTGCTGACTAATAGCTTTCTCTTCCAGCAGTTGCCGGAACCGGTTAAAACGGGCCTCAGTTGACTTGATCAAAGCCTCTGCACGGGCGACTGCCGCTTCGGCACTGGCAACCTCAGCTTTATATAAGCTGGGTTCAATCTGATAGAGCTGTTGACCCGCTTCGACTACGGAGCCCTCTTTGAACAGCTGCGCTTGCAAAATGCCGCTGACCTGCGGGCGGACTTCTGCTACTTTAAATGCAGAAACCCGGCCAGGTAGCTCGGTAGTGACATTAACTGTCGCAGGCTCGATTGTCACGACCCCGACAGTAACTGACTGCTGTTGTTGCTGCCCAGCATTGTCGCTGGCATCACTACAGCCAGCCAGGATCAGAGTGAAACCGGCCAGCAAAGGAAGAAACAACGATACACGAGCGCGTTGTTGCATTGAATTACCTCATGAACTGAATAATGGCAGCAATTATACATACATGCATGAATGTTTGTAAGGATGATTGCTAGAAATTTTAGCTGTAGCGACTGGAAAAAATCAGGAAACGATCATGACAAAATCGGCGAAAAAACGGCTCACAACCGCGATAAGTGCTTTAATTATCGGGATTTTACTTATCTGGCTATTCCAGCAGTGGCAGCAGGGTTCGGCCGTGAAAAATCGTAACCAATTGTATCAGGAGCTGCTGGAGCGTTCAGGTAAGCTTAACCGGGATCTGCCGAAACTACTCGACGAACAAACCCGGTTTGAGCGCGCTGAAGTGGCTAATTATGGCATGCGCTTTATTTATTCACTGATTGCTATCGATAAATACCGCAACGATATCGACAGCATCCGTGGTCAGCTGCAAGGGCCGATGCAACGGCACTACTGCACCAGCGACAGCTTATCCTTTTACCGCAACCACGCGGAGTTCGCCGAATTCAGGTACCTGGACCAGAATGATAACTTTCTGTTTAACCTGCGTTTTACCCCAGCCGACTGTATCGAGTAGCTTTGCTATTAGTACTTAGCGGTCAAACCCGGCCAGTACGATTTTGCCAACCGTGTGATGGGATTCAAGTTGGCTGTGGGCGGTGCGCAAATTAGCCGCGTTTATGCTGCCTAAGTTGGTGGTCATGGTGGTTGTTATGGTCCCGGCATCAGTAAGCTCTGCCACTTTGCTGAGAATTTCACCCTGCCGGGCCATATCTGCCGTCTGAAACATCGAGCGGGTAAACATAAACTCCCAATGCAGCGATAAGCTCTTTTGCTTCATTTTACTGATGTCCAGCGGTTCTGCCGGGTCATCAATCAGGGCCAGTTTGCCTTGCGGCTGCAACAGTTCCACTAAGTCGTTAAAATGCTGGTCAGTGTGCGTGATGCTTGCTACATGGGTTACCGCTGACAGATTAAGCGCGCGAAAGGCTTCAGCCAGCGGTTTACTGTGATCAATCACATAGTCGGCGCCAAGTTGTTTCACCCAGTCGCGGGATTCGGCGCGCGAGGCAGTAGCTATAACCGTTGCCTGGGTCAGTGCTTTCACCAATTGAATAAGCGCCGAACCCACACCGCCGGCAGCGCCGGTTATCAGAATCACAGCATCTTCGTCGCCGTGCCTCACTTCCAGACAATCAAAAAGTAATTCCCATGCGGTCAGAAAGGTCAGGGGCATGGCTGCTGCCTCAGCAAAACTAAGTGAAGCAGGCTTACGGCTGATAAGGCGGGCATCGACTGCGTGAAACTCTTCATTGCAGCCGGGCCGATCCACCGCGCCGGCATACCAGACTTCATCACCAGGCTGAAAGTCAGTCACCTCGCTGCCCACTTTGGTGACGATGCCTGCAGCGTCCCAACCCAGGATGGCGGTTTCGCCGTTCGCCGGCTCTTTACGCACGCGGATCTTGGTATCCACCGGATTAACGCCAATAGCTTTGACTTCAACGATAACGTCACGGGGCCGGGCTTCGGGCTCGGGCAGGATGACATCCAGCAAGGCTTCCTGATGGCTGGATGGTAGCGACTTTTTATAACCGACAGCTCGCATTCTATTCACTCCTCGTTTAAATCAGGCTTCTGAGCGTGTTATTTTGACCTGGACGCTGGGGAAACCTTATAGTAGTTCGCATGCTTTTCACAACAAGGATAACTCATGAAACCATTTATGCTTCCATTTACGGTCAGTGCACTACTGGCATCAGCACCAGCGTTTGCATCGATCGAATATGAAGATCAGCAAAAATTGCATGACATTGCTGCCGCAGTTTCGGCTGACCGGATTGAACAGGATATAACCAAACTCGTGAGTTTTGGTACTCGCCATACCTTGTCTGAGACTGAATCCGATACGCACGGGATTGGCGCTGCCCGCCGCTGGATTAAAGCAGAATTTGATGCGATTTCGGAAGCCTGTGGTGGTTGTCTTGAAGTGTATTACCAGTCCAAAGTGATTTCCGGCGAACCTCGTATTCCTGATCCGGTAGAAGTAGTAAGCGTGATCGCCATCCAGCGGGGCGAAGTTGATCCTGATCGTTATGTGATTATGTCCGGCGATATCGATTCGCGAGTCTCGGATGTGATGGACTATACCTCGGAATCTCCGGGTGCCAATGACAATGCCTCAGGCGTTGCCGGCACCCTGGAAGCGGCACGCGTGTTAACTAAGCACAAGTTTGCCGGTTCGATAGTCTATGCCGCGCTGGCTGGTGAAGAGCAGGGATTATTCGGCGGTAAGATTATGGCCGAACAAGCGAAAGAAGATGGCTGGCGGATCAAAGCCGTACTGAATAACGACATGATCGGCAATATTGAGGGTGTTAATGGCGTCATCAATAATACTACGGCGCGGATTTTTGCCGAAGGCACGCGGATGGATGAAACCCCGGAAGACGCACGCCGTCGTCGCTTTACAGGCGGTGAGGTCGATTCACCAACACGTAACCTGGCCCGTTATATTGACTGGATGGCTGACCGCTACATCACCAACCTCGACACTATGGTTATTTACCGCCTTGATCGCTTTGCCCGTGGTGGCCATCACCGGCCCTTTAACGATCTTGGGTATCCCGGTGTGCGCATCATGGAAACCAATGAAAACTACAACCGTCAGCACCAGGATCTGCGAACTGAAGACGGTATTGTTTACGGTGATACCCTTGATGGCGTCAATTTTGATTATGCGGCCAAGTTAACTGCTCTCAACGCCGTCAGCCTGGCAAGTATGGCATGGGCACCCACGCCACCAACGAATGTTAGTATTAGTGGCGCGGTGTCTCCGGATACAACCTTAACCTGGGGCGCAACCAGTCCGGAAGAAGAAGAACTGGTTGCCGGTTATCGGGTGTACTGGCGTCATACTGATGCACCGAACTGGGAGTTCAGCCGCTATGTTGGTGATGTCACTGAGTACACGCTGGAGAATATCGTTATTGATAATTACTTCTTCGGCGTTGCCAGCGTCAGCAAAGACGGCTTCGAGAGCCCGGTAGTGTTTCCCGGGCCGACCGGTGCCTTTGGCGAATAGGCGGGTTAGCGGATAACCGGCTAAGTGAAAAAGACCAAGGATACGCGCGCTAACCGGGTGGTGGCGCGCATTATCAATTCTGAATACCTGTTAACCCTGGTGTTTCTGGCATCACTGCTGGAATCCCTTATTGTACCTATTCCACTGGAACTGATTCTGATCCCGCTTATGTTAAGCCAGCGGGATCGGTTGTGGGCTATCGCCTCGATGGCGCTTGCCGGTTGTCTGGTGGGGGCCATGATTGGCTACGGGATAGGTTACCTGTTCTTTGATGATCTCGGGCAAATGCTGCTTAGTTGGCTGGGTTATGACAATGGTTTTGCTGAGCTGAGCCAGCAGTTCGAAGATCATGGCTTTGCAACCATCCTGTTTATCGGTATTTCGGCCGTGCCGTTTCAGATTGCTATGCTGGCAGCCGGAAGTACCGGCTATCCGCTCTATCTTTTCCTCATCGCCGCTGCCATTGCGCGCGGCGTCCGATATCTGGGGCTGGCTTTGCTGGTGTACTGGTTCGGCGACTATGCGCTGAAATGGTTCGAACGGTACGACCGTCGTGCAGCCTGGGCAATCTTCCTTATTGCCGCTGTGCTTTATGCGATTTATCTCTGGCTTTGATCCCAGTTTAGTTCTGCGGCCATCGCGCGCAGGCCGTCCAGGCCCTGCAGGTCGGTCGCAAACAGCGGCACATACAGTCTGGGAAGCGCCGCAAAAGTGGTATTAATTTCATCCCGATAGCGCGTTTCCTGTTGCCGGCGCTGTGCCAGGAATTCACCATCCGCCGTCGCGGGCAGGTTACGGTTGATGACCAGACCGGCAACAGGCAATTGCTCAGACTGCAGCGCCTGAATTGCCCGCTGGGTTTCCAGAATCGGCAGTTTTTCCGGGGTTAAAACAAACAGCATGGCGGTTTGGCCTGGATCAATGAGGGTACGGCGAACCCGTTGAAACAGGCGCTGCCGCTGTTGCAGGCTATTGCTGATGGCAGCGGTGCGGTCGTCCATATCAGCGGTTTCGTGTTCAGCGGGATCCGCCATCGGATTGCTGATATCCTTGCCGGCTTTCGGGCTCAGATGATCAAGTACACCAGCCAGCTGTTTTGAACGCGCGGTCTGGCGCAGCATCCCCTGAGTCCAGGCGGCCATGGCTTCAGGTAAAGTGAGTAAACGCAGGGTATGGCCGGTCGGGGCCGTGTCAAATATCAGCAAGTCGTAATTTGCGGCGGTCTGGTCAATTAAGCTGGCGATGCGTTCCAGCAAAGCGGCTTCCTGGGCTCCGGGAGACTGTTGCGTCAACCGCATTTGCCGTTCGATTTCAGGATACATATCGGGCCGCGTGAAGCGTTTCATCGACGCCATAACCCGTTCAACATGCGCGACAACCTCACGATCCGGATCAATCTCCAGGGCGTCAAGATTTTCAGCTACCCGGGTAACATTATCGCCAATTGGGCGGGCGAACGCATCAGCCAGACTATGCGCCGGATCCGTTGAGATCAGCAGTGCTCGTTTGCCCTGTGCGGCAGCCTGAAGCGCTGTAGCAGATGAGATAGTGGTCTTTCCGACGCCGCCTTTACCGCCGACAAAAATGATTTTTTTACTAAACAGCTTATCCATTAATCTTCCTGTCAGCAGCAGCGAAATCCGTCAAGCGGAGAGTGCTCCATGCCCATGCGCTGATGCCAGGCATGGAAGCGTTCCAGCATTAAGGGCTGTAGTTCAAGCGTGTAATAAGCTGCCGGATTCGGTACGCCCATCACTTCAGAGAACACCAGCAGCATAAAGAGATCGTCTTCTTCGCGCTTGGCCCTCGCAATTGCAGAGCGATAAGGCGCGTTGTAAACCTCGGTAGCAAAGGCGTTAGCCTGGCTGAACCAGTGACGAATAGCTGAGATCTTCACGCTCGCTGCTGCCTTCTGTTGTCGCGGCGCAGCCGGGTGAGGGTACTGGAGGCTTCCAGTGCGATCCAGACCGCGGCGACCAGTACCACCAGGTCAAGACCAAACAGGAACCAGTCTGATTTCTGGTAAAAGCTCATAAGCTGAATCAACAGGGCGTAAATGGTCATGACGAGCAGAAACACCAAAGGAACCAGGGTGTAGTACATCGGCCGGCCCAGCTTAACCAGCATGGTGGTTATCACCAGCAGGGTGAGGCCTGCCAGCAACTGGTTAGTGGTGCCAAATAATGGCCAGATCAACAGGCCGCCGGTACCGTCAGCGCCGCCGGCACCAAAGGCCAGTATCAAGCAGGAGCCAACCGCCAGCATGGTGGCCGGTGCGGCTTTACTCATCCAGTTAATATTATAAATTTGCGCCCATTCCTGGAATATATAGCGCTGTAACCGCAAGCCGGTATCCATTGTGGTACCGGCAAAAAGTACTGCCATCACGGTCAATAGGGTCTGAGATATGGAAACATCAAGGCCAATCCCGTTTTGCAGGATATTTGCGCCGCCCTGTACGAATGCCGCGACACCGCCCTGGCCAAAGCTGTGATAGACCGCCTGCCAGTCGGCCAGGGTGGCGAAACCGGCGGTGGCGGCAATAATGGTGGCCAGTGACAGGGAACCCTCACCGATAGCGCCAAA
>CAYWXF010000011.1:0-19213 GCA_964462025.1 uncultured Pseudomonas sp.
CCTTTAACGTGAAGCTCGCTGAGAAAGCAGACCGCCTCCATCGAACCTGTTTCGTTCAATGTATTAATGGTTTTTTCAATAATTTGTTTATACTGTCGTTCATCAAGTTCACGTTCTTTGCCACAGCCAACGAGTAGTACACGTTCGCTAAGGATGTTCGGAACATGGTGCAACAACAGCATCTGGCCGGCTTTGCCTTCCAGATCGCCGCGGCGCAGCAGGTTGCTCAGGTAGCCTTCGCTGACTTTATCCAGTTGCTCGGCAACGCCAGACAAGCGGCGGGGTTCGAACACACCGACAACAATACAGGCCGAGCGTTGTTTCTCCGGACTTCCACTTTTGACACTGAACTCCATACGTACTCCCGTTTTCGGCGGTTGACAGCTAAGGGCTGCCATAGAATAATTCTTGTGAAAATGACAAGTTTACTGAAAAATCGCCGTATTTCCAGCAAAAAGCAACGTTAAGAGTGGTTACCAGTGCGCATATTTCGCTATTTGATGCGAGAAACATTTAAATCACAAATCGCCGTACTGGTGGTTTTGATGACCATTTTTATCAGCCAAAAATTCATTCGGGTGCTGGCTGACGCTTCAGCGGGCGAAATACCCGGTGATTTAGTTATAAAACTCTTAGGGCTAAATCTGCCGGCGCTGGCTGCGTTGATCCTTCCTCTTAGTCTCTTCCTCGGTGTGTTGCTGGCCCATGGCCGGATCTATGCGGACAATGAAATGACCGTGTTGCACGCCTGTGGGGTGAGCGAATGGTATGTTGCCCGGGTCACGCTGGTAGTCGCTGTTATCCTGGCGCTGATTACTGCTGCGTTAACCTTATGGCTGGTGCCCTGGTCACTGGAGCAGGAGCGACAGGTGGAAGAGCGCGCCCGCAGCGATACCGGACTAAGCGTGATTATTCCTGGTCGTTTTCAGCAGGCCAGCAACCGCAAGGCGGTGATATTTGTGCAGGGCCTGACGGAAACCGGCGAACTTGATGAAGTATTCGTAGCCCAGTCACTGTTAGACGAAGACAACCAGGTTGCCGGCGGCAGCGTGGTGATGGCCGACACCGGTAACGTTATTGCCAGTGACACCGGCTCGCAGACGCTGGTACTTAACAGCGGTACCCGGTACGCCTCAGATCGCAGCAATAACGAATACCAGGTGATGGAATTTGGCAGCTACAGATTACAGATCAAAGAACAGGAGAGCTCTGAGTATATCCGCAAGCTGGAGGCCTACAGTACAGCCGAACTTTGGTACGAGGATAACCCTGAAGCTCATGCCGAGTGGCAGTGGCGGCTCGCGATTCCGTTGGCGATGCCATTGCTGACGCTCATTGCCGTACCGCTAAGCCGGGTTAACCCACGGCAGGGTAAGTTTGCCCGGATGGCGCCGGCGCTGCTGATTTACCTGGGATACTTCTTATTGCTGATGACTGCGCGCTCAGCCGTAGCTGATGGCCTGATTCCACCGGCGATTGGACTATGGTGGATCCATGGCTTGCTGATTTTGTTTGGCGTGTTACTGATATTTAAGGGGCGGCCAACGGGTCTCCGCTTACTGGCCAGGTTGCGGAGAAATAGCTGATGTTTACTATTCTTGATCGCTATATCGCCCGTACCGTGCTGAATACATCGCTGCTTAGCCTGGCGGTGCTCAGTGGCCTGTCCAGCCTGATCCGTTTCGTCGAACAGCTACGCTCGGTGGGTAAGGGCACCTATTCGGTCGCTGAAGCGGGTCTGTTTGTTCTGTACAGTTTGCCGCGCGACATTGAAGTGTTCTTTCCGATGGCCGCTTTGCTTGGTGGCCTTATTGGCATGGGTATGCTGGCCAGTAATTCGGAACTGGTCGTGATGCTGGCGTCCGGGCGCTCGCGGCTTAATATTGTCGGCTCAGTGATGAAAGCCGCCGTGATTATGATGCTGGCGGTAATGGCAATGGGTGAATGGATTGCCCCGCAACTGGAAGCTAAAGGGCGCGAACTGCGGGCCACAGCGATTTCTGGCGGTAGTCTGATCTCTGCCCAGCAGGGCGTCTGGGCCAAAGATGGTAATCACTTCGTAAACATTGGCGAAGTGGAAGATACCGGACGGTTAGGCAATATCACCATTTACCGGTTCAACTCTGAGCGCGTTCTTGACTCAGTGGTGCAAGGACGTACGGCGGTGTACCGGAATGATCGCTGGTTACTTAGTCAGGTGACTATTACCACTCACAGGCCAGAACAAATTGACCGCCGGGAACTACCGCAGTGGGTCTGGACCTCGTCGCTGACCCCGGACAAGCTCGGTGTGGTTACGGTAAAACCTGAGTCCCTGTCCATTCGCGGTCTGGTTGAATATCTTGATTATCTGCAGGCCAACCAGCAGGCGGCCGAACGTTATGAACTGGCCTTATGGCGCAAGGTGCTGGCTCCGGTTACTGTTGCCGTGATGTTGCTGGTGGCGCTGTCGTTTATTTTCGGGCCGTTACGTTCCACTACTATGGGCGCGCGCATCCTGCTTGGGGTAATTACCGGCTTCGGCTTTCATGTGAGTAATGAGATCTTTGGTCCGCTGGCGCAGGTTTATCAGATGCCACCAGTATGGGGCGCGTTATTACCAAGCTTACTGTTCGCCAGCGTTGCGATCTGGATGATGCGGAGGCGGGGAGCCTGATTTCTCAGGCTTTCGCCAGCTACAGTTCTTTCCAGTAATACAGTTGGTTGGCTTCTTTGGAGAGGGTTACCAGTTCAGTGCCCGCGGCATAATCGTGCCAGGCCCGGCGATTTTTAAAATCGACCAGCACCCATAAGTTGCCTAAGCCGAACAGCGCGGTAACCATTCTGATTATTGCCTGCCGCGGCGTAATCCGGCTACCGTCCCGCTGTTGTACTTTCAGCCGCCAGGCACGCATACCTATAGTCTGGCCGCTACGCCACCAGAACCAGCCAAAAAATAATGCTATCACTAACACCAGATAGACCTGATAAAGAGGCTGGCTGGTCAGCCAGCCGGCGTGGTCCATTTCACCCTGTAAAGTGACCAGCCCCGTTGCCGTAAGCAGGGCCGTGAAGCCCAGCGCGAGCGCCGATGCCAGCATAATGATGGCAGTAGCCACCAGCAGATCGTAAACCCAGGCGGCCAGCCGTCGGGTGAAGCTGGCGCTGGGGGAGCTGGCGTGAAGTGTCTGCGACGGATTTGCCATGAAGTCTCTCAAAAAAGCCGATGAAATTGCGCGATATCATACCCAATTTAACGACAGGATTCAGAACAAATAATTTGCTTGATTGGGCGTTGCGCATGCGTATAATGCGTCCCACAAAGTTTACCCGGTTTATTCCTTATCTTTTTGCCGAAGTGGCGGAATCGGTAGACGCAGCGGATTCAAAATCCGCCGCTGGTAACAGCGTGGGGGTTCAAGTCCCCCCTTCGGCACCATTTAATCCCGCACAGCAACAATCAGCATGACCAGTCCGCTCGTTATGGCATACGTAAAGGCGCCACTGAAAGAATTTCCGCCTAGTTGGGTTTGCCACATCTGAAATAACGCCCCACCGATGACGATGAAGCCGCCAAACCAGACGACCATTGCCATACCCGAGCCTATCAATGCAAATGTCTTAGCCCCGTTAAAAACCTCAGCACTCGCATTACGTACTTTCCATAAATCCCATGCGCCTTTAAGCGCAAAAGCGCCAACCAGGAACTCGCCGGTAAGGATGACCAGAAATGCCGCGGTTACCAAAGCAGGGCTTGTTACTGCGGGAAAAATCGCTGTGCTGTAGACTTGATGGTCAGCCATGCTAAGCACATAGCCAATAGCTCCCACTGCGGCATCCCAGTTAGCAATGTTGCCAACTACATAGAGCCATCCTTGCAGCCCCACGAAAATGACCAGAATAATCTTAATATAACGAACGCCCATAACCTGCCCCTTTGTTTTTGGTTATTATTTGACCAGGTGATTATAGTCCATGAATCAAAAAGGCATTAACGCTAATTTCTGTTATTATTAGTGCTAATGAAAACAACACAATGGGGTGTTGTAAAGCCATTGAGGATTTATGACAGAACCGACTAAACCAGATACCAACGATCAACCTGAATACGAGGTTGAGATTCCATCACGTGAAGAGCTGCTTGAAGCGGTGACCGCTCGCCTGAAGCCGATAACGTTCGAGGAGCTGGTTGAGCGCTTTGATTTGCAGGATGAACGTCAGCTGATTGGGCTGAAGCGTCGTCTTCGCGCTATGGAACGGGATGGTCAGCTTATTTATACCAAAGCCAATGCCTACGGCTTGCCGGATCGGATGAATCTGATTAAAGGCCGTATTATTGGCCACCGGGACGGCTTTGGTTTCTGTAAGCCCGAAGAGGGCGGTGACGATTTATTCATTCCTCATCACCAGATGTACAGCGTATTGCATGGCGACCGGGTATTGGTGCAGGAGCATGGCACAGACTCGAGAGGGCGTCGCGAAGGTCGCATCGTCCGGGTTATTGAGCCAAACGACAGCGACATCGTCGGGCGTTATTTTGTTGATCATGATATTGGTATGGTGGTTCCTGATGACAGCCGCCTGAGCCAGGATATTCTTATTCCGGAAGCCGACAAAGGTGGAGCCCGCCATGGCCAGATCGTCATGGTTCGCATTACCCGCCGGCCCAACCGCCGTACCAGTCCTATCGGTGAAATCATCGAAGTGCTGGGCGACCACATGGCGCCTGGGATGGAAATCGACATTGCCATTCGTGAGCATGATATTCCTACCGAGTGGTCAAAAGCGACTGAACAGGAACTGACCCGCTACAGCGAAGTCGTGCCTGAGGAAGCCTATAAAGGGCGCAAGGATCTACGGGATCTGCCACTTATCACTATTGACGGCGAAGATTCACGGGATTTCGATGACGCGGTTCATGCCGAGCCGGATGGCGATGGCTGGCGACTCTGGGTCGCGATCGCTGATGTAAGTTATTACGTACGGCCGAATACGGCGCTGGATAAAGACGCGCTGGAGCGGGGTAATTCAGTTTATTTCCCGAATTATGTTGTGCCCATGCTGCCGGAGAAACTATCCAACGGTCTGTGTTCGCTGAATCCTGATGTCGACCGCCTCTGTATGGTCGCTGAGATGCACATCTCGGCCAAAGGTAAGCTGGGGAAAGCGAAATTTTATCCGGCAGTAATGAAGTCCCATGCTCGTCTGACCTACACCAAGGTGGCAGCGATTCTGGATGGCGATCCTAAGCTGCGGGAAGACTATTCGCGGGTTCTGACCAATATTGAAAATCTGCACGCGCTGTTCCGGGTACTTAAAAAAGCCCGTAAGCAACGCGCGGCGATTGAATTTGAGACCCTTGAAACCCGCTTTATTTTCAATGCCCAGCGTAAAATTGAGCGGATTGAGCCGGTGCGTCGCAATGTCGCGCATACCATCATTGAAGAATGCATGATTATGGCGAATGTAGCGACGGCTCGCTTTATTGAAGAACACGAAGAAGTCGGCGCCTTATTCCGGGTTCATGAACCGCCTTCTGACGAACGGCGAAAAGCCTTCCGCACCTATTTGGCGGAACTCGGTATCACCATGAAAGGCGGCGAAGAGCCCAGCCCGCAGGATTACGCTGATGTACTCGAACAGGTCGCCGATCGGCCTGATGCCGAATTAATTCAGACGATGTTGCTGCGCTCAATGCAGCAGGCTGTTTATAGCCCGGATAATGCCGGTCATTTCGGCCTGGCGCTGGATGAGTATGCGCATTTCACATCGCCAATTCGCCGTTATCCTGACTTAATTCTGCACCGGGCGATAAAAGCGCTGGTGAAAAAGCAGGAGGGTGATGCCGCTGGTTTAGCTGGCGCCTGGACTTATCCGAGTGATCAGCTTGATCAGCTGGGTGAACACTGTTCGACCACTGAGCGCCGCGCGGATGACGCTACCCGTCAGGTGGCCGACTGGCTGAAGTGTGAATACATGCAGGATCACGTTGGCAGCGAGTTCACTGGCGTGATTGCTTCGGTTACCAGTTTTGGTCTTTTTGTCCGCATCGACGATATGCAGATTGACGGCCTGGTACACATCAGCAATCTGGATAATGACTACTACAAATATGACAGTGAGCGTAACTTACTTATCGGCGAAAACAGCCGCCGGGTATACCGGCTCGGCGATAAGGTGAAAGTGAAGGTGCGATCGGTCAATCTTGATGAGCGGAAGATCGATCTGACCTTACTTGCGGCAGAAAGTCCTGCCGGCAAAGAGCGGCTGGCTGAGTCCGACAGCTCTGACAAAGGTGGCAAGAAGGACAGCAAAAAAGGCGCTGGCAAGAAAAAGAGCGCTGATAGCAAAGGGAAACGTGGACCAGCCAAAAAAGGCGGAAAGCGCGGTAAAAGTGGTAAGCCAGCAGCGAAGAAAAAGAGCACATGAGTAAGAAAATCAATATCTTTGGTTTACATTCAGTTCGGGCTTTACTGGATCAGCACCCGGAGCGCTTAGTTGAAGTTTATGCCACCCGCGAACGGCAGGACGCCGCTTTGCAGGAACTGGTGCAACAAGCGCAGCGGCTGGGTGTACGACCCCAGTTTGTGCCTAAAGCCACGCTGGATAAGCGTGCTGAAGGCGGTAATCACCAGGGGATCGTGGTGACCGCGCTGGAAGCGCCGCAGCTGACCGAAAATGATTTGCCGGGCTTAGTTGAACAAGCCGGCGACCGGACCTTATTTCTGATCCTTGATGGGGTTACCGATCCGCATAATCTTGGAGCCTGCCTGCGTACGGCTGATGCGGCTGGAGTAACGGCGGTAATCGTTCCTAAGGATAAATCGGCATCGGTAAACCCGACAGTAAGAAAAGTTGCCAGTGGCGCGGCCGAAACCGTACCACTGGTACAGGTCACCAACCTGGCCCGTGCCCTGCGCGACCTGCAGGATTTGCAGGTATGGATTATCGGCACTGCCGGTGAAGCGACAAAAAGTGTTTACCAGGTTGATTATAAAGGGCCGACCGCCATTGTTATGGGCGCTGAGGGCGATGGCATGCGGCGCCTGACCCGCGAAACCTGCGATGAACTAATCAAAATTCCTTTGCTGGGCACTGTCAGTAGCCTGAATGTTTCGGTAGCAACTGGTGTTTGTCTTTATGAAGTGGTTCGCCAGCGGCTGGCGCAGCAGGATGCTTAACCTATGATCATACCAAGGCCGGGCGGACTGCGCTGGCGACCTGTGGTTCTGGTCGCATTAATCATGCTGATGCTGGCACTGGCCTGGTTGCCGATTGGTTCTCTGCTGCCCGAGCAACGCAGCAACAAGCCTCAGCTTTATGTTACCTACGCCCTTGAAGATGCTGACTCTGAGCTGCTGAATAACTTGCAGTTTGATCTTCAGCAGCGCCTTGAGCAACGCCATGAGTGGCGAATCATTGACTCAACCGAGCCCTATATATGGCGGCTAAACGTTACCCTGAGTCAGCCGGGCCAGTTGGTGATTCACGGCGAGCTGACCGCGCCGCTGATGGAAACTATCGCGGATACCGACACCCGCAGCGAACAACGCTTTAAGGTGCAGGGGCCGGCGGAGGCATCCGGCGCCTTACCGGCGCAATTCGTCAAAGTACTTATCGATCTGGTCGAGTCGGGCGAAGCCGCATCCACACAAAAGCAGTGATTTGGCTTGTGATTCAGGCCAAATTCGTTTACACTCCCGCCGCTTAAATCAGTCTGAAGTTTTTAAACTAAAAACCAAAAGCGTTCCTTGCTGCTGAGGGTGTGACTGAGCCGGACAGTAGCTATGAACCATAAGGAGCAGAAATGCGTCATTATGAAATCGTATTCATGGTCCATCCGGACCAGAGCGAGCAAGTCCCGGGTATGATCGAGCGTTACAGCGAAACGATCAAGCAGGGCGAAGGTACTATTCATCGTCTGGAAGACTGGGGCCGTCGTCAACTGGCTTACCCAATCAACAAGTTGCACAAAGCACACTACGTACTGATGAACATCGAAGCGTCTGCTGAAGTTGTCGAAGAGCTGGAAACCGCTTTCCGCTACAACGATGCCGTTCTGCGCAACATGATTATGCGTACGAAAGAAGCGATCACTGAAGCCTCGGTATTTACCAAGAAAGAAGATCGTAAGAGCGACAGCCGTAACGAAGAACAGGACGACAGCGACGCGGCGTAAGCCAGCGACGTAACGTCTATCCATTGTGGAAACGCTGCAGAATCAATTTATCATCAGCGGTGAGCTTACTAAACCGCCGCAATTGACTCGCAGTCCGGCTGGCATCAGCCATCTGAGATTTGTTCTGGAACATGTTTCAGAACAGCTCGAAGCCGGATTACCCCGCCGCAGTTATGTTCGCATACAGGTGGTATTAAGTGGTAACGAAGCGCCGCAATGGGCAACTGAATTAGCCGTTGGAAGTGCAGTACAGGTAACCGGATTTTTGAACCGTCAGGAAGATAAAAACGGATTAGCTAAATTGGTACTACATGCCCAGCAACTTGTGAAGATTTGAGGAGACCATCATGGCTCGTTTTTTCCGTCGCCGTAAATTCTGCCGTTTCAAAGCAGAAGGCGTTAAAGAAATTGATTATAAAGATATCGCTTGCCTGAAGAACTACATTACTGAGAGTGGCAAGATCGTTCCTAGCCGTATCACCGGTACTTCTGCGAAGTATCAGCGGCAATTGGCGCGGGCTATCAAGCGTGCCCGTTATTTGTCACTGCTGCCTTATACTGATTCACATCAGTAAGCCAGCGTTGCGAACGATTTTAAGAAATCAGAGGTAGCGAACAATGGAAATTATTCTGTTAGACAAAGTCGCCAACTTAGGCGGCCTGGGTGACCAGGTTGCAGTGAAGTCTGGCTACGCACGTAACTTTTTGTTCCCGCAAGGTAAAGCAGTTCCTGCAACCGAAGCGAACAAGAAAAAGTTCGAAGAGCGTCGTGCTGAATTAGAAGCGAAAATTGCCGGTGATCTGGCTGCCGCTCAAGATCGCGCAGCGAAAGTTGAAGCATTAAGTACTATCGTAATCAGCTCAAAAGCTGGCGACGAAGGTAAGCTGTTCGGTTCTATTGGTACTCGTGATATCGCTGAAGCAGTTTCTGCTGCAGGCGTTGAGATCAATAAGAGCGAAGTTATCATGCCACATGGTACTTTACGCGAAGTGGGTGAATACGAAATCGAACTGCATCTGCACGCCGACGTATTCGCGACAATTACTGTGAAAGTTGTGCCGTCGGAAGACTAAGCACCACTTCACTGTAACTGTTTATAGAAAAGCTGCCTCCGGGCAGCTTTTTTTTTGAATTAAATTTACCATCGTTGTAAACCATAGCACCCTGAACTTACTCTTATACTGCAACAACATGATTTAAGCTGTATCTGACTACTAACAAGGATTTCCAGTGACAGCAGCCATTTTAACATCAGCGGCATTTGACGATCCGGACCAGGCATTGGTCCGGCAGGCCGCCGCCGGTGATATCAAAGCCTTTCAGTGCTTGTTTGAGAACCATCACCGGCGGGTATACGGCTTAGTCCTGCGATTGGCAGGCGATGTCGATACGGCCCAGGACCTGACGCAGGATGTTTTCATCCAGCTATGGAATAATCTGGGTAGTTTTCGCGGTGAAAGCAAGTTCAGTACCTGGCTGCACACCGTCGCCACACGGGTCGCAATTACCGAGTTACGGAAGCACCGACGGTGGTTTAAAGGCCTGAGTTTTAGTGACGATGACAGCTATCAACAGGAACTGGTACATCAGGACAGTGCTGATTTGGGCGAGTTGGATATGCTGATTAGCCGGTTGCCGCCACAGACCCGTTGGGTGTTTGTATTACATTGCCTGGAAGGAATGCGGCACGAAGATATCGCAAACGAATTGGGAATTGCAGTAGGTACCAGTAAGGCTCAGGTTCACCGGGCCAGAAGTTTACTTGAAGGGTGGTTAAGCCATGACAGCGAATAAGACAGACGCAGCGAAGAAGTTAGACGCATTGATTGCCGATGCGGTGAAGCAAGGCGGGGAAAGAACTCCCTCTAAGGAGCTGTGGCGTGGCATTGAGCACAACCTGACGCGGCAGCAGCATCATCCCCGCAGCTGGTTTAACTGGGCCTGGGCGAGTGCCGCAAGCATGGTGGTCGCGGTAGGTGTGATGACAGCCATTCATGTGGTACCGCAGCAGAATGATCAAGTGGTTGTGGAGCAGCAACAACAGCAGGGGATCTACCAGCTGGTAAACACCCTGAATACCCATCATCAGCAGCAACGCGAACTGATGCTGACCAGTTATGAGCAGGCCGGGCTGACGCGTGAACTTGAACAGCTTGAACCCGAACTTGTAGAGCTGCGCGAAGCGGCCAGACAGATCACTGAGCAACTGAAACAGGATCCAAATAACCAGGCATTGTGGGATCTGTTGCAGTGGGTGCATCAGCAGGAACTGAACTTAATCCGAACCAGTTATGAACCAACACCAAAATGGCAGCAAGCCTGAAGGAGTAAGACATGAACAAACAAAGCATTAAACTATTAGGGATCTCCCTGGCGTTACTCCCTGTGCTGGCTCTGGCGCAAGGTCGCCAGATTGATGAAAAAATGACTATCAGTGCCGATACCCGGGTGATAATCGATAATATGCGTGGCAGCGTAGAGATTTCCGGCTGGGACGAAAAACAGGCAACAGTGTCCGGTACGCTGGATAAGCATGCCGAAGATTTCACCTTCGAACTTAGTGGCGATACGCTAACCATTAAAGTAGAAATGCCAAAGCGTGGCAGCTACAACGATGATGATGGCTCGGAGCTGTCTATCCGATTACCGCATGGCGTATCGCTTGAAGTAAAGGGTGTGTCCAGTGACTTTGATATTTCGCGCTTTGCAGGTGGAGCCAGGGTAAAAACCGTTAGTGGCGATTTAGATGTACGTAGCGTCACCGGTGATGTTTCACTTTACTCAGTAAGCGGCGACATATTCAGTCGGGAACTGGGCGGTACTGTTGAGCTCAAGACAGTCAGTGGTGACATAGATGATGCCGACGCCACCAGCGGACAGGTAAGCTACCAGGCTGTGAGCGGAGATATTAAAGCGTTCACCAGAGCATCTAAAGTGCAGGCTGAAACCGTATCAGGTGATCTCAACCTGAATGCCGGACAAGTCGACAGCTTTAAGGTGAATACCGTTAGCGGTGATATGGAAGCGCGGCTTGAACTTCTGCCTCGTGCTCAGGTCCGGGCCAGTTCGGTAAGCGGCGAGATTAGCCTGGTGTTCGGCGGCACCCTTAATTTTGAAGTTGACGCTGAAGCGAACGCTGGCGGTAGCATCCATAACCGGCTTACTGATGACAAACCGCAACGGCCACGCTTCGGTCCGGGCGAAAGCATCAACTTTAAGCTCGGTGATGGTAGCGGAGCGGTACGTCTGACAACAGTAAGTGGCGATATCAACTTACGAAATTAATCACGCGAAATCAGCATTTTAAGCGGAACACCCTGGTGTTCCGCTTCCCTCGCGCGGCATCCTTTTGTATAGTCTCTGCAGCCAATAGATTATTTACCCCAACTTTGAGATTTAGATGCCTGCAAATCGCCCGGAAAAGCAAGAGCGCCGAGACGCTAAACTTGACGCTATAAAGACACCTCCGCACTCGATCGAAGCTGAACAGTCAGTGCTTGGCGGACTGATGCTTGATAATCAGGCGTGGGATACTATCGCCGGCGAATTGATCGGTGATGATTTCTATCATCGTGGTCACCGGCTGATATTTCAGGCCATGCACCACCTGTCTGAGCGTAATCTGCCGATCGATCTGGTGACGGTGTCGGAAACACTGGAAACCACCGGCGAATTGCAGGATGTTGGCGGCTTTGCTTATCTGGGTGAGATTGCAAAAAATACGCCCAGCGCCGCCAATATCAGAGCTTACGCGCAAATCGTCCGCGAACGCGCCGTAGTAAGAGAAATGATTGCGGTGGCCAATGAGATCGCCGAGTCCGGCTTCGATACCCAGAACCGGACCAGTTCTGAGTTGCTCGATCTGGCCGAGAGTAAGGTATTTAAGATCGCCGAAAAGCGGACCAACGAGAACGAAGGGCCACAGGCGATTGCGCCGATTCTGCAACGGACGGTGGATCGTATTGACCAGTTGAGCCGGAGCAAGAATCCAAACGGCATCACCGGTATTTCGAGTGGCTTTTACGATCTGGATCGCATGACTTCAGGCCTGCAGCCAGCGGATCTGATTATTGTCGCGGCGCGTCCATCAATGGGTAAAACCACCTTTGCGATGAACCTCTGCGAAAACGTCGCGTTAAAAAATGACAAGCCGGTACTGGTGTTTAGTCTTGAGATGCCATCTGAGCAGATCATGATGCGGATGCTGGCGTCACTGAGCCATGTGGACCAGACCCGTATCCGTAACGGCCAGCTGAAAGATGAAGACTGGACCCGCATTGCCTCAACCATCAATATTTTAAAAGAGCGAAACAACATCTTTATTGATGATTCATCGGGCCTTACACCCACTGAAGTTCGCTCCAGGGCGCGCCGGGTTTTCCGCGAGTCGGGTGGTTTGTCGATGATCATGGTGGATTATCTGCAATTGATGACGGTGCCGGGCAATAACGAGAACCGTACTCTGGAAATTGCCGAAATATCGCGCTCATTAAAGTCACTTGCGAAAGAGTTGAGTATTCCGGTAGTGGCATTGTCGCAGCTGAACCGGTCACTGGAACAACGCTCGAACCGCCGGCCGATCAACTCAGACTTGCGTGAATCGGGCTCAATCGAGCAGGATGCGGATGTCATCATGTTTATTTACCGGGATGAAGTCTATAACCCGGAGACAGATGAGCAGGGTGTTGCTGAGGTGATTATTGGTAAGCAGCGGAACGGGCCGATTGGCACCGTAAAACTGAAATTCCAGGGTAGTCTGTCGCGCTTTGATAACCTGGCTCTCAGCGAGCCGGACGGACATTCCGGCTATTGAGCCGGCTCAGATATCGCAGTGCTGGCACAGGCCATGGGCTTCTATGGTCTGGCTGGCAACCTTGAAACCTTGTTCTTCAGCCTGTTTACGTAGCGCGTCATAAACCCCGTCAGACTGTATTTCCTGTACCGAGCCACAAGCCTCGCAAATCAGCATCTGTACCGGATGTTGGTGGTCAAAGTGGCTGCACAGCACATAGCTGTTTGATGAGCTGATCTTATGAACAAAGCCTTGTTCCTGCAAAAAGTCGAGGGCACGGTAAATGGTCGGCGGCTTGGCATTAGGTACGGCCGATTTGAGCTTATCGAGTAAGTCATAAGCGCCGATAGCGCCGGTCTCCGCTGCCAGGATCTCAAACACCTCACGCCGCGCAGGAGTAAGCCGCGCACCACGGTGCTCACAGAGTTTTTCGGCCTTGGCGACCAGCCTTTGGGTTTCTTTTTGATTCATGACGCTAGTTTACCACGGCCTTTTAAAATGAGATAGGCTGCTATAATAGCCGATACGTTAAGCAGTTAGGGATGCACTATGAATCTTTGTGAGGCCGATGTCGATCAGTTACAGGAAGCAATGAGCCAGGGAGCGCTGAGCGCCGCAGAAATTACTCATTACTACCTGCAGCAAATCGCCAGGCATAACTATGGTGACAGCAATCTGCACGCCTTCATCACGGTTCAGGATGCCGACCTGCTTATGGAGCAAGCCCATCAGCTTGACCGCGAACGGCAGCAGGGCAAGGTGAGGGGGCCCCTGCACGGTATCCCGGTAGCAATTAAAGATAATATTGATACCGGCGACGGTACACCGACGACCACGGGCTCATGGCTGCTGCGCGAGCATCGGGCTCCGGATGATGCTTTTGTGGTGAAACAGTTACGCGACGCCGGCGCAATCATTCTGGGTAAAACCAACCTCAGCGAGTGGGCAAACTTCCGTTCAACAGCCTCCAGCTCTGGCTGGAGCAGCCTGGGCGGACAGACCAAAAACCCCTATGACACAACGCGCTCAACCTGTGGCTCAAGCTCCGGATCAGCCGTTGCGGTAAGCGCGAACCTGATACCCCTCGCGATTGGAACTGAAACTGACGGCTCGCTAACGATGCCGGCCTCGACCACCGGTATTGTCGCAATTAAGCCGACTCGCGGGCTCATAAGTCGCGATGGCATCATTCCTATTGCGCGCAGCCAGGATACCGCCGGGCCGATGGCGCGCACAGTTCGGGATGCGGTCTATATGTTGCAGGTGATGGCCGGCAATGATCAGCGCGATGACGACAGTTATAGCGATGACCGTGACTTTACCAGCTACCTGAGCGAACAAGGGCTGGAAGGCAAGCGTATTGGCGTGCTACGGGAGTTGACTGGCTATCATGCCGGGGTCGACGCGGTATTTGATCAGCAACTGCCGGTGCTGGAAGAAGCTGGTGCGACCCTGGTCGATGCCCTGCGCTTTCCTTCGGGGCGGAGCTGGGCCCGCGATGAGTTTGATTTACTGCTACATGAATTCAGGGAAGACATCGCCGATTATCTGGCACAAACAACTGACACCGGGTTTAGCTCGCTGAAAGATCTGATAGTAGCGAACAGTAAATACAAAGATACCATTCTACCCTGGTTCGGCCAGGAACTTTTTATCCTCGCTGAAGGGCTCAGCGACGAAAGCCGGGAAGAGTATGAAGCGGCGGTAGCGCGCGCTAAGCAGGCCGCCGGGCCCGATACTATTGACGCGTTATTGCAGCAGCATGACCTGGATCTGCTGATTGCGCCCACCTCGGGTCCGGCCTGGAAAATTGATCTGATCAATGGTGATAATATGCTGGGCAGCGCCAGTAGTGCGCCAGCGGTGGCGGGCTATCCGCATATCACAGTGCCTATGGGCTTTGTCCATCAGCTGCCGATAGGCCTTAGCTTTATCGGGACCGCACGTTCGGAAGCTACGCTGATTGCGGCAGCCCATGCCTACGAGCAGCGTAGCAAGGCGCGACGAGCGCCGGACTTAGCTTGCAAAACCGGGCCCGATGAGTAGACTATGGCGTCCTTTTTTTAACCGGTGAATAACGATCCCATGAACAGAGCGAAGCTGTCATCTCCTTATCTGGCCGTAGCCCCGATGCTGGACTGGACTGATCGTCATTGTCGGTATTTTCATCGGTTGTTCACTAAAAAAACCGCGCTTTACACTGAAATGGTGACTACTGGCGCTCTTATTCACGGTAAGCAGGACTTTATTCAGTACCATCCGGAAGAGCAGCCGTTGGTGTTACAACTGGGTGGCAGTGATCCGGCCGCGATGGCTGAGTGTACCGCCCGAGCTGCCGAACGGGGCTATCAGGAAGTAAACATCAATGTTGGCTGTCCGTCTGACCGGGTGCAGAGCGGCAGCTTTGGCGCTTGTCTGATGGCCACTCCCGAGACAGTCGCTGAGTGTGTAGCGGCAATGCAGGCCGCGGCGCCCGTTCGGATCTCGGTCAAGACGCGTCTGGGCATCGACGAACACGACAGCGATGCTTTTCTGCAAAACTTTATCGAAACCGTTGCTGCCGCCGGCTGTGAGCACTTCACCCTGCATGCCCGCACAGCATGGCTCAAAGGGCTCAGTCCAAAGCAAAACCGTGAAGTGCCACCGTTAAATTACGAACGGGTATACCGGATGAAGGACCGCTACCCACAGCTGCACCTTACGGTTAACGGTGGTATTACCCAAATCAGTGATATTGCCCGGCACCTGCAACATGTTGATGGCGTGATGGTGGGTCGGGAAGCCTATCAGAACCCCGCTTTCCTGAGCAAGTTTGACCGTTTCTTCGGCGTTGAAACCGCACCGGTAACCGATGAGGAAGCGGTGCGCCTGATGATCCCTTACATTAACCAGCATGTGGCTGACGGCGGGCGCTGCTGGCATGTGGTGCGGCATATGCTGGGGTTATTCCAGGGCGCGCCGGGCGCCAAGCGCTGGCGGCAGGTTCTTAGCCAGCAGGGCCCGTCTGCGACAGATGCGGGCGAGCTACTGGAACAGGCGTTAGCGGAAATTGATATCGCCCGTAGTAAATATGCCGAAAATGTAGCCAATTTCACCACTCCGACCGCCTGAAGTCATATTGCGCCGCCAGCGGCGCTTCCGTTTGCTGAAACTAGCGCGACAATGCAAATTAAATATCGTTAAAAATCATATAATTATAACTTTATTTCAAAAGCTGGCACAACCTTCGCATTAGTCCTGTCGACTTAACTGGTAATCCACCATTTAACTGAAACAGGAGCTCTACCATGAATACCAAACTTGCCACTATCTTTGTCGCTGCTGCGCTTACTCTGAGTAGCACTGCTGCGCAGGCTAACGTCAGCGATAACAGCACAACTAAGAATTACCTGAATGCTGCCTTTACTCAGCAGGCTGACTCAGTGACCGCTGAATTAGCGAATGCCACCCGGTATGCTTTGCAGCAGACACTGGCCGAACTTAAGCTGGCTTTTGGCTCAGCTAACGAACCAGCGAAACTGACGGCGCTGAATACCACCGCCGTAGTGACTAAGAACGGGGAATAGCTGATGCTGCTGAACCCATTCATGTACACGCTGATTATGATAGCGCCCGTACTTGGGACACTGGTTGCAGGTACGGTCGTTATCGCTTCAGCTGCGATAAGCAATAGTAAATCCGGATGACCCGCTAAAGCAGTTGTGGTAGGCTGCACTTCGTCTGAAACTCGTTGAGAGTTGTCAATCAAAAGAGGAAGTTGCATCGTGAAAAAGCAGGTATTGCTGGGTTTGGTCGGCGCCTTAAGCCTGACTACTGTAGCTGTTGCAGATGAACAACAACCGCCTTATCAGGCGAGTGAACGAGCGCATGAACTGGCGCAGAAACATCTTATCATTGATACCCATATTGACGTCCCTTATCGTCTGAAAAAGGACTGGGAAGACGTCACTGTCGCTACCGAGCGTGGTGATTTTGATTACCCCCGCGCCAAAGCTGGCGGCCTCAATGTCCCTTTCATGTCCATTTATATTCCTGCCAATCTTGAGCAGACTCCGGGTGCCAGCTATCAGCTAGCGCATGAGCTGATTGATAGTATGGAAGCACTGGCGTGGCGCGCACCGGATAAGTTCGCTATCGCGCATAGTGTTGATGATGTGATGACGCAATATGAGAAGGGATTGATTTCAATTGCGATGGGTATGGAAAACGGCTCGCCAATTGAAGGCGATCTGGATAACCTGACCAAATTTTATAATCGTGGTATCCGCTACATCACCCTGGCGCATTCAGAATCCAACCACATTGCCGATTCGTCTTATGACATCCGTAAGCAGTGGAATGGCTTAAGTCCGTTCGGTAAAGAGCTGGTAACCGCCATGAATAACATTGGCGTAATGGTCGATATCTCTCATGTATCGGATGAAGCCTTCTGGCAGAGCCTGGAAGTTACCAAGGTACCGGTCATTGCCTCGCATTCATCGCTGCGTCAGTACACACCTGGCTTCGAGCGGAATATGAGCGACGAGATGATCAAAGGGCTGGCCGAAAACGGCGGCGTCATTATGATTAACTTTGGCTCGTCTTTCGTGACGCAGCAAGCTAATCGCTATAACGCGATGATTGCTAAGCAGGCCGAAAAAATTCGTGAAGAGCTGGGCGCTGACTCGGAAGAAGCCAAAGCCCGAATCGCGACTTTACGCGCCAGTAATCCGTACCCCTTTGCCACTCTGGAGCAGGTGCTTGACCATATCGATCACGTGGTGGATCTGGTTGGTATTGACTATGTTGGCATAGGTTCAGATTACGATGGTGTTGGCGACTCACTGCCGGTGGGCCTGAAGGATGTTTCAACTTACCCGAACCTGATTCAGGGATTGCTGGATCGTGGTTACAGTGAAGCTGAGATCGAAAAGATTCTGTATCAGAATCTGATCCGTGTCTGGCGGGCTGCGGAAAACTACGCAGCTAACCACTAACCCTAGCTTTATCCCATCGAAACCGTTGACATGTGGCCGCGAAAGCGTATAATTCGCGGCCACAATTGTTGAACTTCCCTGTTTTTTAAACACAAGTATTACAGTTGGTAGTTGGTTGCCACAGCAGTCCCGATAGGGGATTGAATGGATTTTCGTTGAAAATACCTCGCCCGGTATGTGCCAGGGTGTAGGTTTTTTTCTGTGCTCTTTTTTAAATGCTCTTTATTTTGAGGCTTTGATTTTTTATGGCTAATCAAAGAATTCGGATTCGATTGAAAGCGTTCGATCACCGTCTGATTGACCAGTCAACTGCAGAGATCGTAGAAACTGCAAAGCGCACTGGTGCTCAGGTACGTGGTCCAATCCCACTGCCTACGCGCAAAGAACGTTTCACTGTGCTGATTTCTCCGCACGCAAACAAAGACGCGCGTGACCAGTACGAAATCCGTACCCACAAACGTCTGATCGACATCATGGACCCGACTGACAAGACCGTAGATGCGCTTATGCGTCTGGATCTGGCAGCTGGCGTTGATGTACAGATCAGCCTGGGTTAAGCGGGCAGTAATAGGATTACACACGAGAGGTTTTAACAATGGCTATTGGTCTAGTCGGTCGTAAAGTAGGAATGACGCGTGTCTTCCAGGAAGACGGCGCTTCTGTACCTGTTACTGTGATTGAAGTGAATGCAAACCGTGTGACTCAGATTAAAACTGAGGAAACAGACGGGTATCGCGCGCTTCAAGTAACAGCAGGCGAGAAAAAAGCTAACCGCGTTACTAAACCACTTGCTGGTCACTATGCGAAAGCTGGTGTAGAAGCAGGTCGGGGACTCTGGGAATTTCGCCTGGAGAACGGTGAAGGTGAAGATTATTCAGTTGGTTCTGAAATCACTGTCGAAATCTTTGCAGACACCAAAAAAGTAGACGTTACCGGCACTTCGAAAGGTAAAGGTTTTCAAGGTGCTATCAAGCGCTGGAATTTCCGTACTCAGGACGCTACCCATGGTAACTCGCTGTCGCATCGTGCGCCGGGTTCTATCGGTCAGAACCAGTCTCCGGGTCGGGTTTTCAAGGGCAAAAAGATGGCAGGTCAGATGGGTAACAAGCAAATTACCGTGCAAACTTTAGAAGTAGTACGTGTAGACGCAGAGCGTGGCTTGTTGCTGATTCGTGGCGCTGTCCCTGGTGCTATTGGCGGCGATGTCATCATCAAGCCAGCAGTCAAGGCAAAGGCGTAACGTCTGAGGAGAATGGTGATGGAATTAACATTTAAAGACGCAAAAG
>CAYWXF010000011.1:19313-29662 GCA_964462025.1 uncultured Pseudomonas sp.
AAGGCGTAACGTCTGAGGAGAATGGTGATGGAATTAACATTTAAAGACGCAAAAGGCGCTCTTGAGGTTTCCGAAGCTACCTTTGGACGTGAGTTCAATGAAGCCTTGGTTCATCAGGTAGTAGTCGCTTATGCAGCAGGCGCCCGTCAGGGAAGCCGTGCACAAAAGACGCGTTCTGAAGTATCTGGCGGCGGCAAAAAGCCGTGGCGTCAAAAAGGTACTGGTCGTGCCCGTGCTGGTACGATTCGTAGCCCAATCTGGCGTAGTGGTGGTGTAACTTTCGCAGCGAAACCACAAAGCCACGCACAGAAAGTAAACAAGAAAATGTATCGGGGTGCTCTGAAGAGCATTCTGTCAGAATTGGTTCGTCAGGACCGTCTGATCGTAGTTGAGAGCTTCGGTGTTGATTCACCTAAGACAAAAGAACTGGCCAGCAAGCTGAAGTCTATGGATCTGAACGACGTTCTGATCGTGACTAAAGATGTTGATGAGAACCTGTTCCTGTCAGCGCGCAACCTGCACAAGGTTGACGTTCGTGACGTACAGGGTATCGACCCGGTTAGTCTGATTGCTTTTGACAAGGTTCTGATGACTGCTGAAGCAGTGAAGCAACTTGAGGAGGTATTGTCATGATGCGCGAAGAACGTTTGCTCCAAGTGATTCTTGCCCCTCACGTTTCTGAAAAGTCGACTATGACTGCAGAAAACATGAACACGGTAGTGTTCAAAGTTGCAACGAATGCCAAGAAATCTGAAATTAAAGCAGCTGTTGAAAAGCTGTTTGAAGTTGAAGTTGAAGGCGTTCGTACTGTGAACGTAAAAGGCAAAACCAAACGTACCGGCCAGCGCTTCGGTAAGCGCAGCGACTGGAAAAAAGCGTATGTCACCCTGAAAGAAGGTGCGGACATCGACTTCGTCGGCGGCGCTGAGTAACAGGAGGAATTCACATGGCATTAGTTAAGTGTAAGCCTACGTCTCCAGGTCGTCGCCACCTAGTTAAAGTGGTTAACGAAGACCTATACAAAGGCAAGCCTTATGCCCCGTTGCTGGATAAAAACAGCAAGAACGGTGGTCGTAACAACAATGGTCGCATTACAGTGCGTCATATCGGCGGTGGTCATAAGCATCACTACCGGATGATTGACTTTAAACGTGACAAAGACAACATCCCGGCAAAAGTTGAGCGTCTGGAATATGATCCAAACCGTTCAGCTAACATCGCTCTGGTTCTGTACGCAGACGGCGAGCGTCGTTACATTCTTGCCCCTAAAGGCATGAAGGCTGGTGACAAAGTACAATCTGGTTCAGAAGCGCCAATCAAAGCAGGTAACTGCTTACCACTGCGTAATATCCCAGTAGGTGCAACTGTTCACGCGATTGAAATGAAACCTGGTAAAGGTGCCCAGCTGGCTCGTTCAGCCGGTGCTTATGCTCAGATTCTGGCACGCGATGGCGCGTACGTTACTGTACGTCTGCGTTCTGGTGAAGTGCGTCGGGTTCAATCCGAAGGTCGTGCAACCATCGGTGAAGTAGGCAACGCAGAACACATGCTGCGTCAATTGGGTAAAGCTGGTGCAGTGCGCTGGCGTGGTGTTCGTCCTACCGTCCGCGGTGTGGCGATGAACCCGGTTGATCACCCACACGGTGGTGGTGAAGGTCGTACTTCAGGTGGTCGTCATCCGGTTACTCCTTGGGGTACACCGACTAAGGGTTATAAGACCCGTAAGAACAAGCGTACTGATAAATTCATCGTACGTCGTCGCAACAAATAAGAGTTGAGGATTAAACATGCCACGTTCTCTTAAAAAAGGTCCATTTATCGACCTTCACCTATTGAATAAGGTGGAGAAAGCGTTGGAAGCCGGGGACAAAAAGCCAATTAAGACTTGGTCCCGTCGTTCAATGATTATCCCTGATATGATCGGCTTAACTATCGCTGTTCATAACGGTCGCCAGCACGTACCAGTTTTCGTTTCTGACGAAATGATTGGTCACAAGCTAGGCGAATTTGCACCAACCCGCACTTATCGTGGCCACGCCGCTGATAAGAAAGCGAAGAAACGGTAAGGGAGACAAAAGATGGAAGCTATTGCTATTCACAAGTTTGCCCGCCTGTCTCCGCAAAAAGGCCGGTTGGTTGCTGACCAGATTCGCGGATTACCAGTAGCGAAAGCTCTGGATATCCTGAACTACAGCCCGAAAGATGCAGCTGGTCTGCTGAAAAAGGTGCTGGAGTCAGCTATCGCGAATGCTGAACACAACGAAGGTGCCGACATTGACGAGCTTAAAATCGCTAAAATCATGATTGACGAAGGTCCAACCATGAAGCGTATTAAGCCTCGTGCTAAAGGTCGTGCTGATCGTATCTTGAAGCGTACCAGCCACATTACTGTGGTTGTATCAGATAGCTAGGAGATAAGTTATGGGTCAGAAAGTACATCCTAATGGTATTCGCCTAGGTATCACCAAACCATGGAATGCAACCTGGTTCGCGAATACAAAAGATTTTGCCGATAACCTGCACAGCGATCACCTGGTTCGCAAGATGCTGAAGAAGGAACTGAGCAATGCGTCAGTTTCCCGAATCGTCATCGAGCGTCCGGCGAAAAGCATCCGGGTTACCATTCACACTGCACGCCCAGGCGTGGTGATTGGTAAGAAAGGTGAAGATGTTGAGAAACTGCGTCAGGCAATTTCAAAACTGACTGGCGTGCCAGCTCAGATCAACATCTCAGAAGTGCGTAAGCCAGAACTGGACGCACAACTGGTTGCTGAAAATATCGCGGGTCAGCTGGAGCGTCGTGTTATGTTCCGTCGCGCTATGAAGCGTGCGGTACAGAACGCTATGCGCCTTGGCGCCCAGGGTATCAAAGTAGAAGTCAGCGGTCGTTTAGGCGGCGCCGAAATCGCACGTACTGAATGGTACCGTGAAGGACGCGTTCCTCTGCACACTTTGCGTGCGGATATCGACTATGCAACAGCAGAAGCAGGCACTACGTACGGTATCATCGGTGTTAAGGTCTGGGTTTTCCGTGGTGAAGTTCTTGGCGGCATGCCCGTTGAAGAAAAACCAGCGGCTCCAGCAAAACGCCCTAAAGGCCGTAAGTAAGGAGAGACTAAATGTTACAACCAAAGCGTACAAAATTCCGTAAGGTACATAAAGGCCGTAATCGTGGCCTCGCGCAAGCAGGTAACAAAGTCAGCTTCGGTACTTTCGGTCTGAAAGCAATTGACCGTGGTCGTATGACTGCACGTCAAATCGAAGCGGCTCGTCGTGCTATGACGCGTCACGTAAAACGTCAGGGTAAAATTTGGATCCGCGTATTCCCTGACAAACCTATTACTCAGAAGCCTCTTGAAGTGCGGATGGGTAAAGGTAAAGGTAACGTGGAATACTGGGTAGCTCAGATTCAGCCAGGTCGTGTCCTGTATGAAATCGACGGTGTATCAGAAGAGCTGGCACGTGAAGCCTTCACTCTTGCTGCACGTAAGCTGCCATTCAAAACCATCTTTGTATCCCGGACGGTGATGTAATGAAAGCTAACGAACTGAAAGATAAGACCGTTGAGCAGCTGCAAGAAGAGTTGTTGGGTTTGCGTCGTGAGCAGTTTAACTATCGCATGCAAGCGGCAACTGGTCAGCTGAATCAAACTCACATGTTGAAGCAAGTGCGTCGTAATATCGCACGTGTGAAAACAATTCTGAATGACAAGGCGGGTGCGTAATGAGTCAAGAGAAGCGTATACGTACTCTGCAAGGTCGTGTGACCAGTGACAAGATGGATAAGTCTATCACTGTAGCGGTTGAGCGTCGGGTTAAGCACCCTGTGTACGGTAAATACATTACCCGTACTACTAAACTGCACGCACATGACGAAGAAAATCAGTGCAAAATGGGCGATACCGTGATTGTTCGCGAAACTCGTCCATTGTCTAAGACTAAGTCTTGGGCTCTGGTTGAAATTGTAGAGCGCGCAGAAGTAATTTAATCAATTACTGACTGACAGACAAACGGCTCCCACTATGGGGGCCGTTTTTTTTTGTATTTCTCGCCTGTAAATTCGCGAAATGCTGAGGATTTTCTATACTTCGTTGAAATACTAATAACGAAGAGGACAGCATGGAGCAAAAACAAGACCAAGCTCGACTGAATCCCGCAGTATTTTACCCGGCAGCAGGACTAATCGTAGTCATCCTGCTTTTTGCCGCTATCTTACCTGAAGTCGCTGATAGCTGGTTCCAGACCTTACAGGGCGCAATTATTACCAACGCCAGCTGGTTCTATGTGCTGGCAGTGGCGCTGATTTTACTGGTCGTGGTTTATCTGGGCTTTTCACGATTCGGAAGTATCAAACTTGGGCCCGACCATTCGGTTCCCGATTATTCCAAGCTGACCTGGTTCTCGATGCTGTTCTCGGCTGGTATGGGTATCGGCCTGATGTTCTTCGGTGTCGCCGAGCCGGTTATGCACTACTTAGACCCTCCGGTAGCTGAAACCGGCACCGTCGAGGCTGCGCGGGCGGCAATGAATCTGACCTTCTTCCACTGGGGTCTGCATGCGTGGGCTATTTATGCCATTGTGGCTCTGATTCTCGCCTTTTTCGCCTACCGACATGGTTTACCCTTAACGATGCGCTCTGCGTTATTCCCGATCATCGGTAACCGTATCTACGGTCCGATCGGCCACGCCGTCGATATTTTTGCCGTCATAGGCACGGTGTTTGGTGTGGCGACCTCCCTCGGTTACGGGGTCACTCAGATTAATGCCGGTATTAATTATCTGTTTGACGTACCCATTACCACGACGGTTCAGGTGATGCTTATTGTCGGCGTAACCCTGTTGGCCATCATCTCTGTCACTACCGGCCTGGATAAAGGCATCCGGCGGTTATCGGAACTGAATATGGGGCTGGCAGTATTACTGTTGCTGTTTGTGCTGTTACTGGGTCCAACGGTGTTTCTGCTGCAAGCCTTTGTGCAGAATACCGGAGCTTACATTTCGAGCATTGTGGGTAATACCTTCAATCTGTTTGCCTATGAAAAAACCGACTGGATTGGTGGTTGGACCGTTTTCTACTGGGGCTGGTGGTTAAGCTGGGCGCCTTTCGTTGGCCTATTCATCGCCCGGGTATCACGCGGCCGCACTATTGGCGAGTTCGTTGCCGGTGTATTACTTATTCCGGCTGGCTTTACCATGATGTGGATGACATTCTTTGGTAATACCGCTATTGATCTGATTATGAACCAAGGCGCGGACCGACTCGCTGAACTGGTGCAAAGTGATGTATCGGTGGCCTTGTTTGCTTTCCTCGAAGCCTTCCCCTTTAGTTCAGTGCTGTCGATGATTGCCACGTTGATGGTGGTGGTATTCTTTGTTACCTCATCGGATTCAGGCTCCATGGTAGTCGATATGCTGTGCTCTAACGGCCGCGACGATACGCCCGTCTGGCAACGTATATTCTGGGCTGGCGGCGAAGGCGCGGTAGCTATCATATTGTTGCTGGCTGGTGGTTTAGGCGCGCTGCAAACCATGACCATCGCGGCAGCATTGCCGTTCACTATTGTCCTGCTGATCGCCACTTACGGGTTGATTAAGGCGCTGCGTATTGATGTGCATAAGCGTGACACGCTGCAAAACAGTGCGTTGTTGACTGGTGGTAGTAGCACTAAAAACTGGCGCGAGCGGCTGAATAATATTGTCGATTTCCCTACCCGGGAAGTCGGTCAGCGATTCCTCGAAAAAGTGGTTTTACCCGCTTATAAAGAGGTCGCCGCAGAGATGCGGGAGAAAGGCCTGACGGTGGAATTAATTACCGAAACCGAAGGCCTGGTTATCTATCGCGTCATCCATGGCGATGAGATTGATTTTATCTACAGCGTGCAACTGGCAGGTCACATTCGCCCCGCATTCGTAGAGGGTGAAAAACATGTCGAGAATGTTGCTGAGGAAGAAAAATACTATCGCGCTGAGGTGCACTTGCGCGAAGGCGGCCAGGATTATGACATCCTGGGTTGGTCACGCGAAGCGGTTATTGGCGACATCATAGACCACTATCATAAGCACATGCATTTTCTGCATATTCTGCGGTAATCGGAGGTGACATGAAGATTCATACTTTAGCTCTATGCGTGGCGGCCAGTTTATCTGTGCCTGCCATGGCACAGGAATCATCGGATGAACCGGTGTCGGCAGCAGAAGTGCGTGCGCTGCTTGAACAGGTGGATGCCCTTAAGCAACGGGTGGCAGAGCTTGAAGCCCGCGCACAGGCCTCCGAAGAGCGTGACCAGGAGCAATCAGAGCAACAGGTGGTGGTGGTACAGGATAGTGCTGACGAACCGCCGGAAGAAGTAACCACCTTATCCCGGCGGGAAATCAACAGCGCGGCCCTGGCGGCCCGGGTAGATAAACTGGAACAGGATCTTGAAACCGCAGAAAACGCGCCGATAAATATCGGCGGCGCGGTTCGTACTCAGTATGTCTGGCAGGATTATAACGAAGGCAATAAAGATCGCGGCGGCGATTTCGACTTCGACCTGCTACGCCTGGATTATTCCGGCTCTATCGGTGACGTGATTCTGTCTGCCCAATACCGCTGGTTTGAGTACATGGAAGCCGTTCAGCATGCTTGGGTTGGCTACAACTTTAACGAGCAGTGGCAGGGCCAGGTGGGCATTACCACAGTGCCATTTGGCACTATGCCGTATAACTCAAATAACTACTTTTTCAGTTCGAATTTTTATATCGGCTTAGAAGATGATCATGATACCGGTCTGAAGATGTTATATCGTGCCGACGACTGGGATCTTGATATCGCCTTCTTCAAAAATGATGAGCAGGGTGGTGTGGACGGCGCGGTGCGCAGCCGCACCGATCGCTACGCCTATGACCCGCTGGGCGTGCGGTTAGACGGCGAAGGTATCTACTCCGAACCAACCCTGGCGGTGGCTGAGTCCAATAGCTGGGCACTGCGCGGTGCCCGCAAGTTTAATCTGGGCGAAGAGCAAAGCGCCGAACTTGGCCTGTCAGGGCAGTGGGGCAGTATGCACGATGGTCAGGATGACGTTGGTGACCGCATGGCCTGGGCAGCGCACGGTGTGTACAACATCGATCGCTGGACCTTTATGGGGCAGGTGGCACAGTACGACTATGATATGGATATGGCCAATGACGGAATCGTAGTGGGTGCCTATGCTTATTACGACACTATCCCCTCAGAAGCCACTATGTATACCGCCAATGTTGCCTACAGCATGCCAGTGCAGATCGGCCCCATCAGTAACCTGACATTCTATAATGACTTCAGCCTGATGACCGACAAGCGTGGTTACGATGAAGATACCATGATGAATGTACTGGGTATGGCGGTTACCGCCGGCGGTCTGTACACCTACTTTGATTTGGTGACGGCGCGCAACCAGCCGTTCATTGGCGGATCAATGGTTGGTGAATCGGAAGAAACCAATACCCGCTTTAACATTAATATTGGCTATTACTTCTGATCGGGCTACTTGTCGGTTGTGACTGAAACAAGTACAGTGACCTCATTCAAACACCTGTTTAAGTTGAGGTCACTGTGACAAGCCCTTATCCCCACTTACTTGAACCTTTAGATCTTGGTTTTACGCGGCTTAAAAACCGCGTACTGATGGGATCCATGCATACCGGCCTGGAAGAAGAACGGCATGGCTTCGAAAAGCTTGCGGCTTTTTATGAAGCGCGGGCTAAAGGTGGTGTGGGGCTTATTGTTACCGGTGGCATCAGCCCGAACTTCCGCGGCCGACTGAGCCCTTTTGGCAGTGAACTAAGTAAGTTCTGGCATGTGAACAAGCACCGGCAGGTGACCGAAGCGGTGCACCGGCATGACAGTAAAATATGTCTGCAGATTCTGCACGCCGGTCGTTATGGGTATCACCCTTTTTCGCTTGCACCCAGTAAGATAAAGTCACCAATCACCCCTTTTACGCCCAGCGCCATGAGCGAGCGGCAGATTAAAAAAACCATCAAACATTTTGCCCGTACAGCGCGCCTCGCCAAAAAAGCAGGTTACGACGGCGTGGAAGTGATGGGCTCAGAAGGCTACCTGATTAATCAGTTTATCTGCCCGCGTACCAACCAGCGAACTGATAGCTGGGGCGGTTCATTTGAAAACCGTTCGCGCCTGCCGCTGGAAATCATTAAAGCGATTCGGGCCGAGGTCGGCGATGACTTTATTGTTATTTATCGCCTGTCGATGCTGGATTTGGTGCCCGAAGGCAATGAGTATGATGAAGTTATTGCCTTAGGTAAGGCGGTTGAGGCCGCTGGCGTGACTATTATCAATAGCGGTATCGGCTGGCACGAGGCCCGGGTTCCTACCATAGTCACCTCGGTGCCGCGTGCGGCCTTTAGCTGGATCACCGCAAGGGTTCGCAAAGAACTGTCGGTTCCCATCGTAGCGGTAAACCGCATAAATACCCCGGATGTTGCCGAGAAGATTCTCGCCGACGGCGAGGCGGATATGGTCTCAATGGCCCGGCCACTGCTGGCTGACCCTGATTTTGTTAATAAGTCGGCAAGCGCCCGCGCTGATCGTATCAACACCTGCATAGCCTGTAATCAGGCCTGTCTGGATCATGTATTTGAGAACAAACGGGCCAGCTGCCTGGTAAATCCGCTGGCATGCTACGAGACTGAACTGGTCGTTGAGCCTGCGGCTGAGCCGCGCAAACTGGCGGTGGTGGGCGCGGGTCCGGCGGGGCTGGCGTTCGCCTGTATCGCGGCCGAGCGTGGGCATGAGGTTCATCTGTTTGACAGTAGTAGTGAAATCGGTGGTCAGTTTAATTACGCCAAGCAGATACCGGGTAAGGAAGAATTTTACGAAACCATTCGCTATTTTGATAAGCGCCTGCAGGATCTTGGTGTTAATCTGCACCTGAATAGCCGGCAGACTGCTGCTGACCTGCAACAAGCAGGTTTCAGTGAAGTGGTGCTGGCCACCGGCGTGCTACCGCGGCGGGTTGACTTGCCGGGTATTGATTCTGATAAGGTGCTCGGCTACATCGATGTGCTGCGCGATCACAAGAAAGTTGGTCAGAAAGTGGCACTGATTGGTGCCGGTGGCATTGGTTTTGATGTGGCTGAGTACCTGACCACCGAGGTGTCACCTACACTGGTGCCCGAAGAGTGGCGTGAAATATGGGGGGTTGATACAGAGTATCAGCACCGTGGCGCGTTAAAACCACCGGCGCCAGAGCACTCCGCGCGGGAAGTTTACTTGCTGCAGCGCAAAACCAGCAAAGTCGGGGCAGGCCTTGGCAAAACATCGGGCTGGGTCCATCGGGCGACACTGAAGAAAAAGGGTGTCACCATGATTCCGGGCGTGACCTATCAGCGCATTACTGAGCAGGGGCTGGAACTGGTCGTTGATGGCAAAGAACTGCTACTGGAAGTGGATACTATAGTAACCTGCGCCGGGCAAGTGCCGCAACGGGAACTGGTGACGGAGCTTGAGCAGGCCGGTATTACAGTTCACCTGATTGGCGGTGCCGATGTTGCCGCTGAGCTGGACGCAAAACGCGCCATTCGGCAGGGCGTTAAATTAGCGACGAGGATTTAATCAAAAGTGTCTGAGGTTTACGATCTGCATTGTCACAGTAATTTTTCCGATGGCGCGCTTAGCCCCACCGAGCTGGTGCTGCGTGCTGCGGAAAAAGGTGTGACCCACCTGGCTATCACGGATCATGACACTATCGCCGGTTTACCCGAGGCACGCCATGCCATCGCTGAGCATAAGTTACCCCTGCGGTTAATAAATGGGGTGGAGCTGACGTGCCGCTGGCAGCAGCACGAGATTCATGTCGTGGGGCTGAACATGGATACCAGCCATCCGGCTATTACTGATTTGCTGGCTGAGCAGCAGCAACGCCGGCGCGACCGTTACGCGGCAATGGTGGCTAAGCTGCAACGGGCCGGTATCGAGGTACAACCACCGTTGGCGCAGGAGCTCACTATGCCCACCCGCAAGCATCTTGCCGATGCGTTAGTAGAACAGGGCTGGGTTGCTTCTTTTGAAACCGCATTTCGCCGTTACTTAGGCAAAGGCCAGCAGGCTTACGTGGCGGCCGAGTGGTGTGAGCTGGAAACGGCAACGAAGATACTACAGCAGGCCGGTGGCGTAGCCGTCCTGGCGCACCCCCACGCCTATCAGCTCAGCAATAAATGGTTGCGAAGATTACTCCAGGGCGGTAAATCACTTGGCCTGGATGGGGTGGAGGTGGCGATTGGCCAGCAACCGCCCGGACAACGTGAAGCACTGGCTACCTTTGCCTGCGAGATTGGCCTAAAAGCCTCTGTTGGCTCTGATTTTCATGC
>CAYWXF010000011.1:29672-38709 GCA_964462025.1 uncultured Pseudomonas sp.
CTAAGCCGTGGCGTGAGTTGGGTAAAAACCTTTGTCTGCCTGCCGCCTGTGTGCCAATATGGAGCGACTGGTAAGCCACTAAGGAAAGGGTAGAACAGACACTATGAGTCAGTATTTCAAAATCCATCCGGAAAATCCGCAAACCCGACTGGTTCAGCAGGCCGCGCAGATCATTCTGAATGGCGGTGTAGCCGTGTATCCGACCGACTCGGGCTATGCCATTGGTTGCCGCATCGGCGACAAGAATGCGATGGAGCGTATTTGCCGGATCCGGGAAATTGATAAAGAACACCACTTTACCCTGATGTGCCGCGATTTGTCCGAGCTGTCGGTGTATGCGCGGGTAGATAATCAGGCATTCCGGCTGCTTAAAAATAATACTCCGGGGCGCTACACCTTTATTCTTAAAGGGACAAAAGAAGTCCCCAAACGGCTGCTGAACGCGAAGCGTAAAACCATCGGCATCCGCGTTTCGGATGACCCCATTACGGTGGCCTTGCTAGCCTCGCTCGGTGAGCCGCTGATGTCCACCAGTCTGGTTTTAGGCAGTAACGACTTTGCCGAATCTGATCCCGATGATATTCGTGATCAGCTCGAACGCCAGGTGGATGTCATCATCGATGGCGGACATCGCGGCGAAGCACCGACCACTGTGGTCGATATGGCCGACGACGAAGTGCGGATCACCCGTGAAGGTTCCGGCGATGTATCACCTTTTACCACAGGCTGATAACGGATGAGCGCAGCAGATTCCGGTTCCAGCCCTCAGCAGCAGTCGTTGCCGCTGGGTTTCGTGCGTGGCGAACCCTTACTGGATAAGCCGGAAGATCTCTATATTCCGCCTGACGCGCTGGAGCTTATTCTCGACAGCTTTTCCGGGCCTATGGATCTGTTGCTCTATCTTATCCGCCGGCAGAAGCTGGATATCATCGACTTGCCGATATTGCCGATCACCCGGCAATATATGGAATACGTGGAGATGATGAAGAATCTGAAGCTGGAGCTGGCTGCCGACTATCTGGTGATGGCGGCCATGCTGGCAGAGATTAAAAGCCGTATGCTGCTGCCCCGGCCGCCGGCTGAGCAGGAAGAAGAGCTGGATCCCCGCGCGGAGCTGGTACGGCGTTTACAGGAATACGAGGCCATCCGTGAAGGCGCCCAGCACCTTGATGAGCTGCCGCAGACCGGCCGCGACAATTTCGTTGCTCATAGTGCGACCGATGCCCGCCAATATGTTGAGCAGACGCTGCCGGATATTACCCTGGCTGAGCTGGCGTTGGCATTTAGCCAGGCGCTGGCACAGGCTGAGCTGCAGCATCACCACCAGGTTCATCGCGAGAAGCTATCGACCCGGGCCCGCATGAGCCGCATTATGGATATGTTGCAACAACACCAGCGCCTGCGGTTCGCCGAACTTTTTGATGCTAGTGAAGGCAAGCAGGGCGTGGTGGTCAGTTTTCTGGCTATCCTTGAACTGGTGAAAGAAGCCCTTATTGAGATTGTCCAGGTGGATGCCTTTAGTGAAATCCACGTTACCAACCGGGACCTTGTTTATGCAGAACCAACAGCTTAAGCAAATTGTCGAGGCGATGTTGTTTGTGGCTGAGCAACCGCTCAGTGAAGCGCAGTTGCTTGAACACCTGCAAGACCAGAAAGTCAGTCGCAAACAGCTCAGCGCTATTCTTGACGAAATCGCCAGCGATTACCGGGAACGCGGCGTACAGTTGCAGCAGGTCGCCAGCGGTTACAGATTTCAGACGCGGCCCGAATTGGGTGGTATAATAAGCAGGCTGTGGCAGGAAAAACCGCCCCGTTATTCACAGGCATTATTAGAGACACTGGCTCTGATCGCGTACCGGCAACCTATCACCCGTGGTGATATTGAAGAAATCCGTGGCGTCAGCGTGAGTTCCCAGATGATGAAAACCTTGCTCGAGCGTAATTGGGTGAAAGTGGTCGGTCACCGTGAAGTACCGGGCCGACCCCAGTTATATGCCACCACAGCCGAGTTCCTGGACTATTTTAGTCTGCAGGATTTATCCGAGTTACCTGCTATTCCGGCGCCTGCTGAAAAGGCGAAGGATACAGGGCAAACCACTCAAACAACCGCTGAGACAGCGACAGCTACAGAGTAAAAATGCCCCATGAGTGAAAAATTACAGAAAGTACTAGCCCGTTCCGGACATGGCTCACGGCGTGAGCTGGAAGCGAAAATTGCCGCTGGCCGGGTCAGTGTGAATGGCCAGGTCGCGACCTTAGGTGAGCGCATTGAAGCCGACGCCAAAGTTCGTATCGATGGCCACGAAGTATCCATTAAACCAGTTGAAGATGTTGTTTGCCGGGTGCTGATGTATCACAAGCCCGAAGGTGAGCTATGTACCCGCCGTGACCCTGAAGGGCGCCCGACCGTTTATGATCGGCTGCCACGGATGCAGGGCGCACGTTGGGTTGCGGTTGGCCGGCTTGACGTGAATACCTCAGGCCTGCTGCTGTTTACTACCGATGGCGAACTGGCCAACCGGCTGATGCACCCGGGCCACCAGATTGAACGGGAATATGCAGTGCGCGTATTTGGCGACGTCACTGACGAGATGTTACGCAAGCTGAAAAAAGGCGTACAACTGGAAGACGGCCCCGCCGCTTTTAAGGAAATTAAGCGCGGTGGTGGTGAAGGCATTAATCAGTGGTTTCACGTGGTTCTTACTGAAGGCCGTAACCGCGAAGTACGGCGGTTATGGGAGTCGCAGGGTGTGCAGGTCAGTCGCCTGATGCGCGTTCGTTACGGCTCAATTCCGCTGGAGCAGGGCCTGCCGCAAAGCGGCTGGGGTGAGTTACCACTGGATAAAGTCAATTACTTGCGCGAGTTAGTGGGCCTGCCACCTGAAGAGCGTAGTTTTATTGATCCGCTACGTGCTGAATCACGGCAGAAGCGTTATTCGCGTGCCCGGCGCAATCAGGCGCAACGGCTGCAACCAGCACCAGCTGGTCGCGGCGAAGCCGGCACGGCGCCGAAAAAACCAGCGGCTGTGAGTCGCAAGCCCGGTGGTAAGCCAGCTGGAAAGCCGGCGGGAAAACCTGCCCGTAAGCCGACCAACAAACCTGGCTCACGGGCCGGCACAGGCCGCGGTAGCCGCAAACCACGCAGCTAATGCTACTTGCTGACTGGCAGCTTAAGGGCCCCGTGCTGGCACTCTGGCCTGCTCGTGCTGATGTATGGCGCGAGCAGGGCGGCCCCGCTCAGCGGCAACTACTCGAACTATTACTTACCGTTCAGTTATCCCATCCCGTTTTACTCGGTGTGACCCCGCGCGAACTGATCCGCGCCAGCGCCATGGTGCCTGCTGGCGTGCCATTATTTCCGATTAACTATAACGATGCCTGGCCGCGTGATATCGGGCCACTTTGGTGTCAGCCGTTCTCTCACGAAGGAGTGATGGCGCAGGGGTTTGGCTTTACCGCCTGGGGTGGGCTGTATCATGAACATCAGCATGATCAGCAGTTTGCCCGTGGCCTGGCACGGCACCTGGGCGTGCGCTATCAGGCCGATCAGCTGATACTGGAAGGCGGTGCGATCAGCCATGACGGGCAGGGCACACTCATTGTCCATAGCCGGAGCGTCATGCGGAATAATCCGCATCTCAGAAAGGCTCAGCTTGAGCACAAATTAAAGCAGCTTCTTGGTATTCAGCAGGTTCACTGGCTGGAATGGGCCCATCCTGATGACGAAACCGGCGGGCATGTTGATAATCAGATGCTGTTCGCCGATGAAGACAGTCTGGTTGTTGGCTGTCCGCATCCGGATTCAGCGCTCTATGCCCACTACCTGAAAGAAATTGCGGCGGTGCGGCAACTGCGAAGTACCAAGGGTAATTACTACCGTATTATTGAACTGCCTCAGCCCGATCCGCTGTGGTTACCGTCCGGGCACTTTATCACGGTGCGACGGCAGGCCGGGGTGCGGCGTCGTGGTGAGGAGCCCGTTTTGCCAAGCTACATAAATTTCATTCGTGTGCCCGGCGCAATTTTCGTACCCCAGTTTGGTGTCGACACGGATAGCGAAGCGCTGGCGCTGATGCGCGAGGCGTTTCCGCAACTGCAGGTTAGCGGCGTTGCCGCCAGTGAGTTCATCATGGCAGGCGGCGGGCCGCACTGCATGACACTCAACTTACCGCAATCGCCGCTACTGCCGGCATAGGTTTAATTGACCACGAACACCACTTCGACCTGAGCGCGCACATCATGTTGCCCCGGTAATGAAACTTTGTCGCTCTGCATCCGGGAACTGGTCATTTCAAGGCTCATGGCCGGTGCGCCGGACTGCTCGCGAATGTGCTTAATTTTGGTTAGTGATAGTTTACCTTCGGCGGCCAGAGCAGCGGCCTTGCTGCGCGCGTCGGCGAGCGCGGCGTTAAGCGCCTGCTGATAGAGTTCGCGGGCGTTACTGATTTCGTAGCTGGGCGAGCCCACATTCGTAATACCCTGCTGCAGCGCGAAGTTAACGATACCATCGTAGTACTGCGGAGCACGCAGGGTCAGCTTAATCTGCCGCTGGACACTGTATTCGGTCAGATGGCGTTCGCCATCGTCATCGTAGTGATAATAAGGATGTACCTGCAGGTCGTATGAACTGATATCTTCAGCTTCAATACCTTGCTCGGCCAGATAATCGAGCATCCGCGCGGTGGTGATGTCGACCTGGGTTTTAAGTTCAGCCACGGTCGCGCCGCGTTCGGTTACCCAGAAATTCAGTTTCATGACATCAGGAACCGCACTGACCTCACTGCTGCCGCTTACCGTAATCGTGCGTTCAGGTGAACTGACAGGGCTACAGCCAGCTACTGCGATTAAAGCTGCTGTGATGATGAATCCAGAAAGCATGCGCATAGGAATATCCTTCGTTTTTTGTTGTTAATGTTTTGCTTATCGCAGGTCGTTTCTCTTAGAGTATAGAATATGGGTTTAATTCAGGCGTTACCGAAAAGAAGTCAGGAGTACCTATGAGTGACAGTGATGAACAGGTACAGGCAAAAGAAGTGCTGCTACGCTTGCTGAGCCGCCGGGAACACAGCGTGCGCGAACTTGAACAAAAGCTGGGCCAGCGCGGTTTCGATGACAGTATCATCCGCGTTGTTATCGACGAAGCCACGGCGCGCGGCTGGCAGAGTGATGCGCGCTACGCTGAACTATGGACCCGCCATTGCCTGCAGCGGGGTGATGGCATCAATAAAATAAAAGCCAGCGCTAACGCCAAAGGCATCAGCCCGGAGTTACTGGAGCAATCACTGGCCGCGGAAGAGCCAGACTGGACTGAACTCTGCTTTGAGCGGCTCTGTAAAAAGTTTGGTACCGAGCCGCCGGCAACCCCTAAAGATCGCGATCGGCGTATTCGGCATCTGCTGCAACGCGGCTTTACCTACCCTGATATAAAACAGGCCCTGGCACGTCAATCTGACCCTGTTACAGACTAGTCGACACGGTGCATTCATGGTACGCTTTCGCGCTATTCATTTGCTGTTCGTTTAACCGTTTTCTTGTAGGAAGTTGTTCATGAATATGACCAGTGCCGATATCCGTGAAGCATTTTTAGCGTTCTTTGCCGAGCGTGGCCATCAGCGTGTCGCGTCGGGATCGCTGATTCCGGGTAACGACCCGACCCTGCTATTTACCAACGCCGGTATGGTACCGTTCAAAGACGTATTTCTGGGCGACGAGCAACGTGACTACAACCGTGCGACCTCGTCGCAGCGGTGTCTGCGTGCCGGTGGTAAGCATAACGATCTGGAAAATGTCGGTTATACGGCGCGTCACCACACCTTTTTTGAAATGCTGGGTAATTTCAGCTTTGGTGATTACTTCAAGCGCGAAGCCATTCAGTATGCCTGGGAATTCCTCACTGAAGTATTGAAGCTGCCAAAAGAAAAGCTCTGGGTAACCGTGTTCACCGAAGATGACGAGGCCTACGACATCTGGGCAAAAGAAATCGGCGTGCCGGAAAGCCGCATTTCGCGGATTGGTGCCAAGGACAACTTCTGGGCGATGGGCGATACCGGCCCTTGTGGTCCGTGTTCAGAAATATTCTATGATCACGGCGAAGATGTATGGGGCGGACCACCGGGCACTCCGGAAGAAGACGGCGATCGCTACATAGAAATCTGGAACCTGGTATTTATGCAGTATAACCGTCAGGCCGATGGTGAGCTGCGACCACTACCGAAACCTTCCGTTGATACCGGTATGGGGCTTGAGCGCATCGCCGCAGTGATGCAGCAGGTACACAGCAATTATGAAATCGATTTATTTAAGGCGCTGATTGAAGCGGCCGCTAAAGTTATCGGCACCGACGACTGGGAAAACAAATCGCTGCGGGTTATTGCCGATCATATTCGCTCGTGCAGCTTCCTGATTGCCGATGGGGTGCAACCATCCAATGAAGGCCGCGGTTATGTGCTGCGGCGGATCATTCGCCGGGCGGTTCGCCATGGCAACCTGCTGGGCGCCACCGATGTATTCTTTTATAAGCTGGTACCCGAGCTGGTAAAACAAATGGGTACCGCGTACCCGGAACTGAAAGAAAAAGAAAAAGTCATCGCCCAGGCGCTGTTACGCGAAGAAGAGCAGTTCAGCAAAACCCTGGATCGTGGTCTGGCTATCCTGCAGGATGCGTTATCAGGCCTGAGCGGCAAGGTACTGCCCGGCGACCTGGTATTTAAACTCTATGATACCTATGGCTTCCCGGTCGACCTAACTGCCGACATTGCCCGCGAGCAGGGGCTGACAGTGGATGAAGCAGGATTTGCCGCGGCCATGGAGCAACAGCGGCAGCGGGCGCAGCAGGCATCGCAGTTCGGCGTTGATTACAACGAACGGCTTAAGTCCAGCCAGCGCAGCGAATTTACCGGCTATCAGTTACTCGGCGATCAGAGCGAAATAGTAGAACTCTTTAGCGAAGGCGAGCCAGTTAATGAATTGGCCGCAGGGCAGCCAGGTATTGTGGTGCTGTCGCGCACGCCTTTTTATGCCGAAAGTGGTGGCCAGGTCGGTGACACCGGCAAGCTACTGATTGGTGACGGGCAGTTTTCGGTTGAAGACACCCAGTACATCGGCAAAGCCATCGCGCATCACGGTAAGGCGGATGTAGCCCTGCGGGTTGGTGATCAGGTTACCGCACAGGTTGACGCGGCCCGCCGCGAAGCGATTAAACGCAATCACTCCGCCACTCATTTACTGCATGCTGCATTACGCAATGTGCTAGGTGAACATGTCACCCAGAAAGGCTCACTGGTGAGCCCTGAGCGTCTGCGTTTTGACTTTTCTCATTACGAAGCGGTGAGTGCCGAACAGCTCGATTTGCTGGAGCGTCAGGTTAATGAAGAGATCGCCAGTAATCATGAGCTGGCCACTGAGCTGATGCCGATTGAAGCGGCCAAACAAGCTGGCGCTATGGCGCTGTTCGGTGAGAAATATGATGACCAGGTGCGGGTAGTGCAAATGGGCAACTATTCGATGGAACTCTGTGGTGGTACCCATGTGAAGCAAACCGGTGATATCGGTCTGTTCCGGATTGTCAGTGAAGCCGGTATCGCTTCGGGTGTGCGTCGTATTGATGCCGTTACCGGTAGCGGGGCTATCCGGTTCACGCAGCAGCAAACACAGCAGCTGCGCCAGGCAGCTGGCCTGTTGAAGGCCGACCCGGCCCATCTGGCTGAACGGTTGCAGCAACAGCTGGACCGGAGCAAGTCACTGGAACGCACCATCGGTGAACTGAACCAGAAGCTGGCAGCTCAGGCTGGTGGCGATTTGGTGAAGTCCGCACAAAATATTGGCGGGCACAAAGTGATCCTCGCGCAACTGGAAAACGTAGAATCTAAAGCACTACGCACCATGGTTGATGATCTTAAAAACCAGTTGGGTAGTGGTATTGTGGTGCTGGCTGTAGCCGCTGAAGGAAAAGTCAGCCTGATTGCCGGAGTAACCAAAGATCTGACGAGTCAGATTAAGGCCGGTGACCTGATTAACCTGGCGGCGGCTGAAGTTGGTGGTAAGGGCGGTGGCCGGCCTGATATGGCGATGGCTGGCGGGTCAACGCCAGAGCATATTCCACAGGCGCTGGCGGCTGCTCAGAAGCATATCGGGAAGGTACTCGGTAGCTGAAAAATAAGCGGTTTCGCACATTATGAGTGAAGCTTTGGTAGACAGGCAGCACGTACTCGAATAATCTGGCTATCGTTTGCGTTGCGCTCTTGTGTGTAATGGCTGAACAGACTACCATAACAATAGTGATAATTATTAAAACAAGAGCTGGTTGTGTAGTTAGGCCGTGTTAAAACGGCCGTCGCGGCTGCGCTGAACTAGAATAGGGAAGGAGCAGAATAATGTTGATCTTAACCCGCAGAGTGGGTGAGACCTTAATGATAGGCGATGAGGTCACGGTGACGGTACTAGGTGTCAAAGGCAACCAGGTACGCATTGGTGTAAATGCGCCTAAAGATGTTTCAGTGCATCGGGAAGAAATCTATATGCGCATTCAGGCTGAGCATCAGGAAGGTTCGGCTGACTCGCAGGATGACGACGATAGCTCTGATCAGAAATAAGTCCCACCCGACAAGCTGATAGTAAAGTATCAGCCGCTGCACGGATTTCTTATAGAAATAGACCTTTGTGTGGGAATTTTAAGCGAGATGTTTAAAAATCCCACAAACGCACGTTAAAATCAAAAAAATCGTTTGACATTATTGGCGGTGCCGCTATCATTCATCGCCACAAGTAAGTGGAGAGGTGGCCGAGTGGCTGAAGGCGCTCCCCTGCTAAGGGAGTATAGGGTTTATAGCTCTATCGAGGGTTCGAATCCCTCCCTCTCCGCCATTTACTGTCGATACGCACTCGTAGCTCAACTGGATAGAGTACCTGGCTACGAACCAGGCGGTTGGAGGTTCGAGTCCTCCCGAGTGCGCCATTATCGAAAAGCTATTACAATATGTCTTCTACGCACTCGTAGCTCAACTGGATAGAGTACCTGGCTACGAACCAGGCGGTTGGA